>JBOHFC010000109.1:0-23191 GCA_050701375.1 Pseudonocardiaceae bacterium | reverse complement strand
TCGGCCGTTCGCCCGCGAGCAGGACGCCGAGCAGTGCGGCGACGCGCTCGTCCGGGAGCGGGGCGCGGGTGCGGTCTCGATCGCGGCGACCTCACCGAGGCAGCCGTGCTCCTTCGCTTCCTCAAGCGGTTGACGAGGTTGGCGCCGATCCTGGATGGCCGGGCGTGGACCCACGCTGAGGGGCCGGGAACGCTGTTCGTCCATGGTGTGGGTGGTTACGTCGGGCCGTCGACGGATTCGCGGGATCGACGGAGTACTGCATCAGGTCGGCGGGTATCCAGCACCTTTGAGATGGCACGCTTTCGGCGGGTGCGCAGCACCTTTGAGATGGCACGCTTGGCGGGAAAGCTCATCGGATCGACCGCCGCGAGGAGGTAGTCATGGCTGCTGCGTCACCCGCGTCGTCTGTGCTGGCCGGGCTGGGCGCCGTGCGCTCGTGGCAGGAGGATTTCTACCGGGACCTGCATCAGCATCCGGAGCTGTCCCACCAGGAGCGGCAGACCGCCGCGAAGGTCAGCGAGCGCCTCGGCCAGGCCGGCTACCGGGTGCACCAGGGTGTCGGCGGTACGGGGGTGGTGGGTGTGCTGGGTAACGGGGACGGCCCGACGGTGGTGCTGCGGGCGGACATGGACGCGCTGCCAGTCCGCGAGGCAACCGGCCTGCCCTACGCCAGCACGGCTACGACCACCGATGCCGGTGGAAGAGAGGTATCGGTGGCGCATGCCTGCGGCCACGACGTGCACGTCACCTGCCTACTCGGTGCGGCCCAGCTGCTCGCCGACGCCCCGGACAGGTGGAAGGGAACGGCGGTGGCGTTGTTCCAGCCCGCCGAAGAGACCGGCGACGGCGCCCGCGGCATGATTGATGATGGTCTGGCCAGCTTGATCCCTGCCCCGGATGTGGCGTTGGCCCAGCACGTCCTGCCGGCACCGGCCGGGCAGGTCGGTACCCGCTCCGGGCCCACTCTTTCTGCCGCGGACAGCATGCGCGTGACGGTGTACGGGCGCGGTGGCCACGGTTCGACGCCGCAGGCGACGGTCGACCCGGTGGTGCTGGCCGCGATGATCGTGGTGCGATTGCAGACAGTGGTTTCTCGGGAGACGCCGCCGGAGGAGACCGCGGTGCTGACCGTGGGCAGCATCCAGGCCGGCACCAAGAGCAACGTCATCCCCGACCACGCTGTGCTGCAGCTCAACATCCGCACCTATAGCCAGCAGACCCGCCGCTCGGTACTGGACGCGGTGCACCGCATCGTCACCGCGGAGTGCCAGGCGTCGGGCTCTCCGAAGGACCCGGACTTCGAGCTGTTCGACCGTTTCCCGATCACCGACAACGACACCGCGACCACCGAGCGAGTGGCTGGCGCGTTCGCCGACTTCTTCGGCGACCGGGCCCAGCCGATGGGCCAGCAGACCGCAAGCGAGGACTTCAGCGACATCCCCACTGCGCTCGGCGTGCCCTACACCTACTGGGGAATCGGCGGCATCGACCCGGACGCCTACCGCAGGGCCGCTGAGGCGGGCCGGGTGGCCCAGGACATCCCGGTCAACCATTCCGCCAACTTCGCCCCGGTCATTCAACCCACCCTCGACACCGGCACCCAGGCCCTGGTCGTGGCCGCGTTGGCCTGGCTCGCCCACTGAATATCGGCCCTGCCGCGGACCGAAGTCAGGTGACTTTGGTGCCCGGCGGTGCGGGGGCGTTGAGGCTGAAGCGGACCCCGAGCATCCGGATGACGAAGCAGACTGCGGCCGCTCCCAGCGCGGCCGCGACGCCATAGACGCCCGCCCGGATGGTGGCCACCGTAACCGCGGCGCCGACCAGAGCGGGGATCGCGTAGAGCTCACCGTGCAGCACTGTGGGGACCTGTCGCACGAGGGTGTCGCGTATCGTGCCGCCGCCCACCCCGGTGATGGCGCCCAGGATGATCGCCGGTCCGACGTCGAGCCCGAAGGTCAGTGCCTTGCTCGCCCCGATCACCGCGAAGACACTCAGCCCGACAGCGTCCAGCACGATGATCGGCATCTCGAGGCCGTCCAGCCACCGGCTCAGGGCGAATGCGACCAGCCCCCCACCGGCGGCCAGCGCCAGGTAGCGCCAGTCGAGGAAGGCGGCCGGCGGTACCGAGCCGATGAGGACGTCGCGGATGATGCCCCCGCCCAGGGCAGTGATCATGCCGAGGGTGAGGACGCCGACGATGTCCAAGCGGGCGGCATGCACCGCGGTCAGCGCGCCGTTGAGCGCGAACACGAAGGTGCCGGTCAGATCCAGCGCAAGCAGCAGCGGCGGCTCGGTCGTCATAGCGGGTGTCTACCCCTCTGGGCGCACCTCGGCCGGGGCGGCCCGCTCACCCGGCGGCGGTGGTGGATGTGGCCGCGGGCCATCATGAGGTCCACCCGGGTGGTCGCGGTGATGTCGGTGGTGGGGTCACCGGGCATGGCTGCGGTCATGGCCTGGAACTCGTTGATGCCGTGGCTAAACGGGAACACCCCGCAGCCGGTGCCGTAGGCGATCTTCACGCTGCTGGCCGCGACCCGGCGCTGGGCGGCTTGGATCTGCTCATGGTCGCCGCTGAACTTGCCCACCGCCTGCTCGGGCAGTGTCCCCTGGTGCAGCGCCTCGAGGTCCTCCCGGGTCATCTGCATCGTCGGTACAACGAAGGTACCGGCCTGTTCGGCCTTCGCGATGGCCTCATCGTCGATCAGGTAGACGTGCTCCAGGCTGCGCACGCCCGCTCGGATCGCCTGCGCGCAGGCCTGCGCAGCGCCGGTATGCACCGCGACGGGCAGGTCCAGCTGGGCGGCGGTGTCGACCAGCGTGGCCAGCTCCTCGTCGAACCAGGTGAGCCGGGCCGGGTCGTCGCCGGAGCTGTAGTAGCCGCCGGCGTTGGCGGTCTTGACCCAGTCGCTGCCGTACTTGTGCTCGGTGCGCACTCGCGCCCGGATCTGCGCCGGACCATCAGCCAGCTCAGCCACGGGCAAGTGCCAGCGGGGTGGGTACATGCCACCAACGTCGGCGTGGCTGCCGGTGGACCCGATCAGCTGGCCGGCCACGACCAGCCTGGGTCCGGGCACGGTTCCGGCCTCGATCGCGTTGCGAAGATCGACGGTCGGCCAGGCCGGGTCCATGCTGCCCAGGTCGCGCAGCGTGGTGAACCCGCGCGCGAGGATAGGCTTGGGCCAGGCTCAGCCCGGTCAACGCCTTGGTCGCCGCGGACGCCAGCGCTGGGTGACGATGGCCGCGCCGTCCATCGTCCATTGCACGCCGCGATGTACTCCTCTAGCTCCACCAGCTTGATGCCCGCGAGAAGGCGCGCCAACTCCAGACCCGGCGCAATCTCTGCCAAGTGCTCAGGAATCAACTGCCGAACCGTCACGAACAACACGATACAACCCGCCACCGACAAAACCGCTGCCCCACCGATCCCCACACCTGGAGATCGCGGCCGACCCTCGAAAAGAATCGAGACTCGGAAGTGTGTCCTTACGATCGGTGTCGACTCCTCCATGGGTACGACATGGCCCGGGCGCTGGGCGCCGAGTGGTCTATCGAGTAGAAGCCGGCCCGGCTGGTCGTTGCGGCGCTCCTGCCCCTCCGCCTCTTTTCGTCGACAGCGACGCCGCCAAAGGAGTTAACGCCGGCTACGAGCTGGCCATCTATGGCGGCCCGTGGGTGGTGGCCCTATTCCACGACGGCATCGCGAGCGTCACGTGGGACAAGGACGAGCCGATCCACTGCCGCCTGTCAGGTGACCCGGTCGCCTGGCTGCTAGCTCTGTACGGCAGGGCCGGCTGGGAGGAGCTGATGCGGCAGGGTCGGGTGACAGTGACCGATGGTGACGCCGCCCTCGGCGTCCGGTTTAAGCGCCTGCTCCGTAACCCGTCACCGGCTGCGGTCACCTGTGGGGGGAGCTACCTGCGCGATCAGGAGATCGGTGAATTCCTCTGCGGCGTCGGCGTTGAATTGTTCGTGACGGTAACGGGTAACCAGGGCAAGTCGTTGGCCAACGGTGGCGACGCCGATAGCGACACTACAGGTGGGGTCACATGGCGGGGAGAACCACAGCTCCGATGACTCAGAGTCGGGTTCAACGTCCAGGGTTGGTGGCTCGGGGATGCGGCCGAGATTCGACAGCATCGCGGTGTCGACGAACCGGTCACCAGCCAGGTGTATCAGCTTGGGCACGGCTCGTTTGACCGGCAGCGGGGTTTTTTTGACGACTCTGAGAAGGTCATACAGTCCATAGGCGCGATCATTTCGTCGCATGTCATAGGTCTGCTCGGCCACCGCTGCGGTAGCCGTTGCCAGGTCCGTTCGATCGTCGGGCTCAGTCGACACCGACACCATCGATGTGAGGTTGCTCACGACATCCCACAAACGGTCCGCGGGACGGACATTGATCGGCATCTGGACTCCGATCCGATCAGTCGGCACGTCATGCTTGACGTTCCAGGACTGCACGGCGACGTGCAGCGCGGCGACCAGGACGTCGTTGATCGTCGTGCCGGACGCCCGCTGCGTGAGCCCCGGCGTCGTGGTCTCGCCGATGTCGAGGGTACGAAAGACGAAGCCGAAACCATCGCTGTCCGAGCCACCGAGGACCGCGATCCGACTCGGCGGATCGAGTGCGTCACGAACTCGCCGCAGCCCTTCCATCTGGCGCGACCACTTCTCGCTCCGGGTCTTCGGTGCCAGGAACGAGCCGAGGTCGCGGGCCTGCTCAAGCGGTAGCGGATCCGGCGGGTCCGGCTCACCCCGGTATGCCCGGAAGATGGTCTGCATCAGCCGCAGGGCACCGACGCCGTCGGCGACGACGTGGCTGGCAGACAGCAGTACGAGATCCCCGCCAGGTCGTCGGGCCAGCGCAACCCGAAACCCTGGTGTGGTGTCCAGCGCGATGGGAGGGGCGTACAGCTCAGTCCGCAGCCGGTACAGCGCCGCAGCATCCGGACACTCCACCACCCGAAGTGGATCCATTTCCACCTCATCGGCGAAGTCCCACCGGTAAGACGTCTCGCCCTGCGGTGTCGGCGTTAGGCGAGCGCGGGCCATGGGATGGCGTCGGCAGCAGGACAACACCGCCTGCCGGAACCTGGTCTCATCCAGGCGATGATCGGCGCCGAGCTCGAGCTGGACGTTCCACGTCGCGCGGGTCTCCTGCAGGATGAAAAGTGATTCGTCCAACATGGTGGACGGCAGTGACGGCTGGTCAGGCACAGCGCATCCCTCGCGAAGGTCTCGTGACGCGTTAAGCGGCGCCCGCGGAGTCGGTGGCGCCGCGGAGCCGTTGCGAGATCACGGTGGTGATGCCGTCACCGCGCATGCTTACCCCATACAACGCGTCAGCAACCTCCATGGTCGCCTTCTGATGAGTGATCACGATCAGCTGTGAGCGATCCCGCAGCAGCTCGAACAACGCGATGAGCCGGCTGAGATTTGTATCGTCCAGCGCCGCCTCCACCTCGTCGAGCACGTAGAACGGCGACGGTCGGGCCCGGAAGATCGCGACCAGCATGGCCACCGCGGTCAGCGACTTCTCCCCGCCGGACAGCAGGGACAGGCGTTTGACCTTCTTGCCGGGTGGGCGGGCCTCAACCTCGATACCGGTGGTGAGCATGTCGTCGGGCTCGGTGAGCAGCAATCTGCCCTCGCCGCCCGGGAACAGCGTTGCGAAAACGATCTCGAACTCGCGCGCCACGTCGTGGAAGGCCACGGTGAAGACCTCGAGGATCTTCTCGTCTACCTCGGTGACGACGGTGAGCAGGTCACGTCGGCCGGCCTTGAGGTCCTCAAGCTGGGTGGACAGGAACTTGTAGCGCTCCTCGAGCGCGGCGAACTCCTCCAGCGCCAACGGGTTTACCTTGCCCAGCAGGGCCAGATCGCGCTCGGCGCCCTGGGCTCGACGGGTCTGCACAGCCCGGTCGTAGGCAGCCGGCTTCGGGGCGCTGACCTGCTCACCACGCTGGGTCATCAGCTCATACTCGGCCACCTCAGCCGCAAGCGGCGGCACCGGCACCGACGGCCCGTACTCCGCGATGAGGTCATCCAGGCCGATGCCGAAGTCATCAGAGATCTTGATCTCGAGCTGTTCGATGCGCAACCGCTGCTCAGCGCGCAACAGCTCGTCGCGATGCACCGTGTCAGTGAGTTTGTCCAGCTCTCCGGCGAGTTCGCGAACCCGGGCCCGGACCCCGACCAGGCCCTGCTCCTGCTGCGCCCGCTCGACGACCACCGCGTCGCGCTCGGCGGCGGCGCGCCGCACCGATATCTCGATGCGGCCCAACGCGAGCTCCCCGGCCCGGGCTACTTCCGCGGCCACCGCGGCGCCACGTTGCCGGGCGACCGCCGCGTCGGCGGCTCGCTGCCGGGCCACTCGTTCCACCTGGGCGCTGCGACGCAGCGCGTCGGCCCGACCGGTCAGCGCTCGGGCGCGCTCCTCGGCGGTGCGCAGCGTCAGCCGCGCCTCGACCTCCTCGCTGCGCGCGGTGCCCAGCGCCGCCACGGCTTCGTCGCGCCGTGAGGTGTCCGGTTCGGCATCCATCGAATCGTCCTGAGCCAGCCGCAACCGCTCCTCGAGCTCAGCCAGGCTGGTCAGTGCGGCGGCCCGGCGCGCCTGCATCTCGTCGCGCGCCCGGTGCAGCCGGTCGGCCTCGCCGGACGCGGAGCGCGCCGCCTGGCCGAGCCGGGCGAGCTGCTCGGCAACTGCGGCTAGTCGCGCGTCCGACTCGTGCAAGGCGGCCAGGGTGTTGTCGACATCCTCGGCGCGGCCGGCTTCCTCGGCGCTGGCACCCTGGAGCTCAGCGTCCAGCAGTTGCACGCGCGATTCCGATTCAGCTAACCGGATTCGACCGTCGTCCACGGCTGCCTGCACCTCGATGACGCTCAGACTGCGGCCCGATCCACCGTGTGCCCAATCGCCGCCGAGCAGGTCGCCCTCGACGGTCACAGCACGCGCGCTCGGGTGCGCGGCTACCAGCGCGCGGGCCGCGTCCAGGTCCGCGACCAGCGCGGTGCGTTCGAGTAGCCGATGTAGCGCGGGGCTCAGCGTCTCCGGGGCCGCCACCAGGTCTACCGCCCACCGCGCACCGGGCGGCAACTCCGGCCAGGTCGAGCGCTCTACTGAAGCCGGCGCACCGCCGACGAGCAGGCCGGCACGGCCGGTGTCCTGCGCCCGCAAGAGGACCAGCGCGCTGGCCGCGACATCCACGTCGGACACCACCAGGGCATCCGCCGCGGCGCCCAAGGCGGCGGCCACGGCGCCCTCCGCGCCGGGCTGCACGATGAGCGCCGCGGCAACCGTGCCCGCCACGCCGGGTAGCCCGGCGGCCAGCAACGGCTGCGAACCGTCCTTGCGGGCCAGGCCCATCGACAGCGCCTCCACCCGGGCTCGCCAGGACGCGCACTGCTGCTCGGCTTGCCGTTGTGCCGCGGCCAGCTCGGCGCTGCGTTGCGCGGCGGTGGCATGCGCGACCGACGCCGCCTCGTGCCGCTCGTCGAGCCCGACCTCGCCGGCATGCAGGGCATCGAGCTCATGCTGCAGCTCCTCGAATTCCCGCTCCGCGCTGCGCGCCCGCTCCCGAGCGTCGGCCAGCCCGCCCGCCAGTCGCTCGATCTCCTCCGCGGTGGAACCCGAGGTGGACCGCAACGCCTCGACCTGGCCCGCGAGGCGAGCGAGTCCCTCGCGCCGGTCGGCGACGGCACGGACCGCGACCAGGTGCGCCCGCTCCGCGTCGCCGACGGCCTGCTCCAGCTCGACGCGCCGGTCCACGGCGTCGGACAGCGCTGCCCTGGCCTCGTCCACCACCGCGTGTAGCTCGGCCTCCGAAACCTCGGCGGCCGCGGCCTCGCGCTCCAGATCGTCGGGGTCCCGACCGGGGCGGTGCGCTTCGGTCGGGGCGGACAGGTGCCGGGCTCGCTGGGCCGCAAGCTGCACCGTGCCACGCAGCCGCTCGGCCAGCGCCGAGAGTCGGTACCAGGTGTCCTGAGCTACCGACAGCCGCGGCGCAGTGGCGTCGAGCTGCTCCTCGAGGCGGGATTGTTCCGCGCGGGCCACATCCAGGGCGCTGTCCACCTCAACCCGCCGGGCCCGTGCAGCGGCCTCGTCAGCCTCATCCCTGGCGAACGCCGCACGCAGCGTCACCAGGTCGTCAGCGTAGAGCCGCAGCCGGGCGTCCCGCAGGTCGGCCTGCACGGCCTGAGCCCGCCGAGCGATCTCGGCCTGCTTGCCCAGCGGTTTGAGCTGGCGGCGCAGCTCGCTGGTGAGGTCCGACACGCGGGTCAGATTGGCCTGCATCGCCTCCAGCTTGCGCAGCGCCTTTTCCTTGCGCTTGCGGTGCTTGAGGACACCCGCAGCTTCCTCGATGAACGCACGGCGCTCCTCGGGCTTGGACTGCAAGATCGAGTCAAGCTTGCCCTGCCCGACGATGACGTGCATCTCGCGGCCGATCCCGGAGTCCGAGAGCAGTTCCTGGACGTCCAGCAGGCGGCACGCGCTGCCGTTGATCTCGTATTCACTGGCGCCATCCCGAAACATCCGCCGGGTGATCGACACCTCGGTGTAGTCGATGGGCAGCGCGCCATCGGTGTTGTCGATGGTCAGGGTGACCTCAGCGCGGCCCAGCGGGGGGCGTCCGGCGGTGCCGGCGAAGATGACGTCCTCCATCTTGCCGCCGCGCAGGACCTTGGCGCCCTGTTCTCCCATCACCCAGGACAGCGCGTCCACCACGTTGGACTTGCCCGAGCCGTTGGGACCCACGACGCAGGTGATGCCGGGCTCGAAGCGCAGCGTCGTGGCCGAGGCGAAGGACTTGAAGCCCTTCAACGTCAGGCTCTTCAAGTGCACGGTGCGCCGGACCCTCCTCGCTGCTCCCCTACCGCTGTCACATGCCCGAGCAGGGTACCGGTGCCTACCGCGAGCACTGAATTTCGTCGAACTTCGTGCCGAGCAGGCTGCTGATCCCACCCGCCTTGATCATGGTCTCCTCGAACTCGACCGCCGGATCGGACATGGCGGTGATGGCCCCGCCGACGCCGAAGTTGCCTGGCGTGATCACCAACGTCCGGATGACGATGCTGAGATCGGTGGCTCCGGTCAGCGAGAAATAACCCAGCGCTCCGGAGTAGATCCCGCGCGCGCCCCCTTCCAGACCGTCGACGATTCCCATGGTGCGAATCTTGGGCGCCCCCGTCATGGAGCCACCGGGAAACGCCGCCCGCACGCAATCAACTGCTGAGACGTCCTCGCGCAGCCGCGCCCGTACGGTGCTCACCAGGTGGTGCACATGGGCGTAGCTCTGCACATCGAAAATCTGCGGAACATGAACCGAACCGACCAGTGCGCACGTTCCAAGGTCATTGCGCACCAGGTCGACGATCATCGGGTTCTCCGCGCGATCCTTCTCGCTGGCGGCGCGCCTCCTGGCAGGACGCGATCAGTTCCAGGTACCGGGCCCGATCGTGCCGCAGGCGCAGGTGGCCGAAGTCCAGTGAGCCGCGGGCTTGCGGGCGCGCTGCGCCGGCGAGCGCATCCAGGTGCGCCCCAGTACTCCGAAGCCACTCCCGGGCGCTGGTCTCGTTGTCGGGGTCAGCCAGTGCGAGTAAGTAAGTCCTACCGGTCAGGTGGTCGACGGCTAATGCCCTATCGGCGAAGATCATGGCCGCGTCCGGGTTCTCCGAACGGTGCGCGAGCATGCCGCCACACTCGGCTTTGAGCTCGTACCCGACGTAACCGACCCAACCGAGCGCGAAGTCGAAAGGCAGTTCGGGCACCTCGGCACTGTGGACCCGCAGATCGTTATTCAACCAGTCGAAGAACCCCATGTGGTGCACTTCGATGCGCTGTTGCGTGTGCACTGTCACCGTGCCCCGCCAGACGTCTGCGTAAGCAATTCTGGCGAGCGGGCCAGTGCAATCGCCGAGGAACGAGAACCTGCTGAGCACGCTGTTGCGGCGGCTGCTGTCCAACCAGAAGGAATGCGCCGAGGAACCGTACAAACTCTGGAAGACCAACTCGGTGGGTGCCGACGTGGCCTGCTGCGTGACCAGTACCCGACGAGACTTCTTGGCGGTGGGCTGGATCGCGGGCGCTGGGGCGGACCTGGGCGGGTTTCTGGCGTTCGCCGGGTTGTGTTCGCGCCAGTCCCGGGAGAGCCGAGCGAAGTTGCGCAGCAGGTCCATGCCGTGCTCGGTGCGAATCGACTCGGGATGGAACTGCACACCCCAGGCTGGGCGATGCCGGTGCCGGACACCCATGATCACGCCGTCGCCGGTCCAAGCGATGATTTTGAGATCGTCGGGAACCCCGGTGACGGTCAGCGAGTGGTAGCGCACCGCGCGCAACGGTGATGGCAGGCCCGCGGCTGTGACCGAAGTCCGATACCCGGCTGGGACGCCCGGGTCCCGGGGAGACGATGACGTTGTCGAACTCGTCGATATCGGTCAGCCGCCAGCCGGTGGCATCATTGCGAACCACGATCGGCTCTGTGCCGTTGATCTCGGCCAAGTACTGGAAAAGGTTATAGGTGAATGAGTCGTGGTTATCGATGATCAGCGTGCGCATGGGTGCTCAGCGCTCAACGAAACCTCGCAAGCCGCCCCGGGCGTCGGCGAACCGCTCGTTGACCTGCTTCACTTGCCCCGGCGTAGACCCGGAGCGCAGCACGGCGAGCAGCTTCACGCAAGCGTCCCGCGATCCCTCTGCCACTATCTCGACCCGCCCATCGGACAGGTTGGCCGCGTGGCCGGCCAAGCCCAGCTCAAGCGCCCGGCAGCGGGTCCACCAGCGAAAACCCACCCCCTGGACGCGACCGTGCACCCAGGCCGTCATCCGTACCTGTGTCATGGCCACATCATCGCGCGTCGCCTGGCGCCGCAGAGGGGCCGGCCGACAGACACAGGTGGTTTGTCGGTGTCGGGTTGTAACGTGCTGATGGCCGCGATGGTTGAGGTCGAGTTGTGCGGTGTCGGCCCCGAGGTCACACGCCTCTACGGCCCATCTTCACCTATCCCGATCATCCCCGGTCTACGGCAAAGGTAGTGAGCCAGTGGTCGAAGGTCTCTGTCCCCCGGGGACCGGCTGTCTGTGGCAGCAGGCCCCCGGTGGCCATGTCTCGACCCACCGCGCCGGGCATCCGAATCGGGATCACCCACCGGCGTTGCCCGCGGGATCGCACAAGCCGGCGGGTGAGATCGACCAGTTGGTGTTCCTCGGATCCGGCGAATTCCGGTGCAAGCCCGACCGCCGAGCCGGTCGCCAGATCCGCCAACCGCGTGGCGACCTCTCGGGCGACGACTGGCTGGATCAGCATCCGGGGCACGGGCGCGAGGGGGCCTGGGGTGGCCGCGAGGATTTGCCCGGCGAACTCGTGGACCTGCGTGGCTCGCAGCACGCTCGCCGGCAGCTGCCCCGCCAGAGCCAAGTCCTCCTGCCGGCGCTGGCCCTCGAAGTACCCGTAGTCCACCCGGTCGACCGCGACGATTGACAAAGCGACGTAGTGAGCGACACCGGCCCGCTGCCCCGCAGCGAGCAGCTGCCGGGTGCTGGCGGCGAAGAACGCCACCGACGGCCGTCGTCGGGTTGTGGTCAAGCCACTCACATCGACCACCGCT
This sequence comes from Pseudonocardiaceae bacterium, assembly GCA_050701375.1. GTDB lineage: Bacteria > Actinomycetota > Actinomycetes > Mycobacteriales > Pseudonocardiaceae. The sequence continues at coordinate 11,584 of JBOHFC010000109.1, read as the reverse complement.
TGGACCCCGGTCAGGGCAGCATCTAGCCCCTGCCCAGTGACGACGTTGACGCCACGCGAGCGCGCCAGCACCACCGGTTCGTGCCCGTCCGTGGCCAAGGAGGCCACGACGTGCCGTCCCACTACCCCGGTGCCACCCGCCACCGCAATCCGCATTTTGGGACTCCCTCCATCCTTCGAGCTGCTCACTAGCAGGTTCCGAGCCGACAGGCAGGGATGGGCACAGGTTGGGCGCTCGCGGCTCCGGCGCTGGTCCGTGCGTGCTCATTGCCGAGAAGTGTTCGACATCGCCGCGGCGGGTTCGAACCGGATGCATGCCTCGAGCTCCAGACCCAGATCGAGGCCGGTCCGCAATTCGTCGGCGATGATCAGCACGTTGTAGTGATTGGGGAAGTGGCAGGCATCGAAGCCTAGGACCACGCCGATGCGGCGTCCGTTGTCGAAGTCCCGCAGGACGCCCACGTACTCGTGCCACAGGGAGCTTTTGAAGTCGGGATAGTCGCGGATCAGATCGGCGCTGTCGGTGCTACCGTCCGCGAGGCGGACCTCCACGTCCTTACGTTCGCCGTCGTAGGACCAGTCGAGCTCCACCCGCGCGGTGACGCCCGAGGCCCCGCGGAGCAGGACCTGGGCCTGCCGGTCGATCCCCCGCACGTCCCGGATGATGGTGGTGCCGGTCACCTGCACGTCGCCGAGCAAGAGCGTGGCCAGGTCGTACGCGTTCGGGCCGTTGTCGGCGACACACCCGCCGCCACAACGCGCCGGATCGAGGTACCAGTGGTCGCGGCCGCCGTGGTCCTCAATGCGTTCCAGGTAGCGCACGGTCAACGACTCGATGGGTGTCCCCGGCGGCAACCGCTGGGCCAGGGTCAGGACGGCCGAGTTGTACCGGCGGTGGAAGGCGGTGAAAAGCTGTCCTCCTGTCGTGCGGGCACATTCCACGAGCGCCTCGCCATCGGTAAGCCGCGTCGCGAGTGGCTTTTCCACGCAGACCGGTAGCCCCGCTTCCAGCGCGTCACTGCAGACGGTGACGTGCGCGTCGTTGGGGACGGTGACCACGACCGCGTCGAGGTCCGCGTATCGGAGCATCTCGCGGTAGTCACGGTGGCAGCTCACCTGGTGCGGAATGGCGCCAGCGCCAGGTCGTCCAGGTCGCAGACAGCCGCCAGCCGCAAGGACGGGAGGTCTTTCATCGCCGCCAGGTAGAAGCGGGAGATGACACCGATGTGCAGCTGCCGCATCAGGCGGCACCGATCGGACCCGGAAATCTGCAGTTTCAGGGCATCGGCGACGTCGTGCAGCTCCTGATAGATCGGGCGCCGTCAGTGTCGCAGACAACGTGGGGCATGCCGCGCACGGGGATGGCGTGCAGGCATTATAGTCGAAGAAAGGGCTCAGCCTGACACGCTGCGCCACACCACGCTGCGGTCATTGTTGGCCAGCGAGACGACGCGTCGGTGAAGTTCGTTGCGCGCGTCGGGGGTGGTGGCCGCGCGGCGGATGTAGCTAGCGAGGGACTCACGGGTACGGGCGGCGGGGACGGGGACGGGGCTGGCAGCGTGGGCAGGTGTGGGAGGAGCGGTTCATGAACGATTCGCGCTGGATCGCGGTGCCGCACCGAGGGCAAGGCCGACCGTCCTGGCCGTAGACGGTCAGCGAACGGTCGAAATAGCCGGAGGCGCCGTTGATATTGACGTACAGCGCATCGAAAGAGGTGCCACCGGCGGCGAGTGCCTCCGTCATCACCTCCGTGACGGCGGTCAGCACGGTGCGTCCTTGCGCTCGGGTCAGTGTCGCGGTGAGCCGCTCCCCGTGTAACCGAGCCCGCCACAGCGCCTCGTCGGCATAGATGTTGCCGATCCCGGACACCAGAGTCTGATCCAGCAGCGCACGTTTGAGGCCCGTGCGCCGCTGCCGGATCCTGGCGATCACCGCATCTGGCTCGAATCCCGGGTCCATCGGGTCCCGCGCGATGTGCGCAACCGGGATGGGCAGGCCGTCGACCACCTCCTCGACGGAAAGGCCACCGAACGTGCGCTGGTCGATGAAGCGCAGTTCAGAGCCGCCGTCGTCGAACTGTAGTCGCACCCGCAGGTGCGTCTCGTCGATCGCGCCGGGTGGTTGGATGCGCATCTGGCCGCTCATCCCGAGATGGGCCAGCAACGCCTGCTCACCACCCAGGTCCAGCCACAGGTACTTGCCGCGGCGCTGGGCCGCTCGAATCTGTCGGCCAGCCAGCCGGGCGGCGAAATCCAGCTCTCCGGCGAGGTGGCGACGCACCGAGCGGGGATGGCGCACGTCGACTGCTGCCACTGTCCGCCCGGTGACGTGTTCGGCGAGGCCAAGCCGGACGACCTCGACCTCGGGAAGCTCCGGCACGCCGCGCTACCCCGCCGGCGGGGCGTTCACGCTCGCCAACTCGGATAGCGAGCGCCAGGCAGTCTCGGCGGCCCGCTGCTCGGCTTCCTTCTTGGTCCGGCCCTGCCCGGTCCCCCGGTCCACGCCGGCGATCACGGCGGTCGCGGTGAACGCCTTGAGGTGATCGGGCCCGTCCTCGGTGATCCGGTACTCGGGAACGCCCAGCTCGCGGCTGGCCGTGAGTTCCTGGAGGCTGGTCTTCCAGTCCAGCCCGGCGCCCAGCAGCGGAGCCATCACCATGAGCTGGTCGAACAGCCGGTGCACCACCCTGCGGGCGACGTCCATGCCGTGCTGTAAGTACACCGCACCGATGAGCGCCTCGGTGGTATCGGCCAGGATGCTGGACTTGTGACGACCCCCCGTGAGCTCCTCGCCCCGACCCAGCAAGACGTATTCGCCCAGGCCACTGGCAGCTAGCCCGCGAGCGACGCCGGCCAGCGCATGCATGTTGACCACGCTGGCCCGCAGCTTGGCGAGCTGGCCCTCGGGCAGGTCGGGGTGGGTACGGAACAAGTGATCAGTGACAACCACACCGAGCACGGCGTCGCCGAGGAACTCCAGGCGCTCATTGGGTTCCAACCCACCGCTTTCGTAGGCGTACGAGCGGTGCGTCAGAGCGAGAGTCAACAACTCGGCATCAAGCTCGACGCCGAGTGCGGTGAGTAGCGGGGTCAGATCCGCTGGGTGGCCCCGCGGAGGCCGGTTGCCCAAGGGTTCGTCGCGTCCCGGCGTCAGGCCGGCCGGACGATCTGGCGGCCGTCGTATTTCCCGCAGTGCGGGCAGACCGTATGCGGCGGCTTCGGCTGCCGGCAGGCCCGGTTAGAACACGCCGCCAGAGTCGGTGCGGTGGCCTTCCACTGGGACCGCCTCGAGTGGGTGTTTGACCGCGACATCCTGCGCTTGGGGACAGCCACGTTACTCGGTCTCCTGTTCGCTTTCGCGCAACCGCTGCTTCAGTCCTGTTTTGAGGGCGGCCCAGCGCGGGTCCATCTTCTCATGCCGATGATCCGTGCCGAGTTCCGCCCGCTTACCGCCACATTCCGGGCACAGGCCGGGGCAGTCTTCGCTGCACAACGGGGTCTGCGGCAGGTCTAGCAGCACCGCGTCACGAACCACCGGCTCGAGATCGACGAGGCCGTCGACGACCCGGCTGACCTCGTCGGGATCCGTGCTGTTGTCGGTAGCGGTGTCCGGGTAGGCGAACAGCTCGATCAGCTCAACCTCAAGTCGATCGACCAGCGGATCCAGGCAGCGCGCGCATAGGCCGGTGATCGCTGCCGATGCTGTGCCCGACACCAGCACACCCTCCATGACCGACTCGAGCCGCACATCCAAGGCAACCTCGTCCCCGGCGGCAACCTCGATCACATCCAGACCGATCCCGGCCGATAGCGGGACATCCCGGTGATAGCGGCGCATCGACCCGGGGCGCCTGCCCAGGTCACGGGTATCGATCACCCAGGGAGCGGTCGGGTCTGGCCGAGCGGGAGTGGTGTTGCGAGACATGAGAGTTTCAGGATAGGCCCTGGCCGAGATCCGACCACTTATCTGGGGTACTCGCCGACCCCCGCGGCCACCGGACCACCGTGATGGACGCGGCCGCGTCCGATGGCACGCAGGGTGCGGTTGAGCAGATCCTCGAACTCCGCGAGGGTTCCCTCGACATAGCCGTCGCATTCCGAGCGTAGCCGGTGCACCTCGGCGTTCACCTCGTCGTGAATTCGCGTGGCCTCAGCCCGAGCCGCTTGCACCACCTGAGTCTGCTCCACCAGCCGGGCCTGTTCGGCGCGGCCGTCGGCGACCGCCCGCTCATAGGCCGCCCGCCCGGCCGCGGTCATCCGTTCGGCCTCGGCCTCGGCACGCCCGGTGAGCTCCTGGTATTCCCGCCGTCCGGTGGCCCCTATGCGGTCAGCCTCGGCCTGCGCCTCGGCGACCATCGACTCGGCGCTGGTGCGGGCCTCGGCGACCAGACGCGCGGCCTCGTCGCGGGCCCCGGTGGCCAGCTGATCTGCCTCGGTGCGGGCCTCCTCGCGCTGGCGCTGCGACTCCTGCCGCGCGGTCTCGACCAGCTCGTCTCGATGATCTAGCACGTCCTGAGCGTCGTCGAGCTCAGCAGGGATCGCATCCCGAATGTCGTCGAGCAGTTCCAGCACGTCGCCGCGGGGCACCACGCAGCTGGACGTCATCGGGACTCCACGCGCTTCCTCGAGAGTGGTCACGAGCTCGTCGAGTGCCTCGAAAACCCGGTACACGGCCCCCTCCTCCCGATCACCATCCACAGCTGACAGTCTGAACGCTTGGACCGCCCAGATGCGGGAGCGTGCGCCTGGTCGGCGTGTCCGCCCCTCAGGGTCGCTCGGAGAGCCGGTTGATCAGGCGCTGGTGCACTGTGGCCGGCAACAGGTGCCCGACGTTGCCGCCGTAGGTAGCGACCTCCTTGACCACCGAGCTGGACAGGTAGCTGTAGTGCGGTTTGCTCGGCAGGAACATGGTGTCCACTCCGGACAGCTGATAGTTCAGCTGGGCCATCTGCAACTCGTAGTCGAAATCACTGACTGCGCGCAGCCCCTTGACGATCGTGGCGATCCCGTTGACCGTGCAGTAGTCCACGAGCAGCCCGTGCCAGGAATCAACGCGGATGTTCGGCAGATGCTCGGTGATCTCCTTGAGCATCGCCATCCGGTCGGCGACCTCGAAAAGGTAACTCTTGGTCTTGTTGATCAACACCGCGACGACGACCTCGTCGAATTGGCTCGCGGCCCGCTCAATGATGTCGAGGTGCCCATTGGTGGCGGGATCATAAGAGCCGGGACACACCGCGCGTCTCATGGCGCGCAACCGTAGTACACCGCGGTGTCTCCATACCGCCGCTGCGTGAGCGCAAACACACCATCCGGCCAGGCCGGCGTGGGGGCCTTGGCCGGGCGCTCCACCACCAGCAGCGCCGCCGGAGCCAGCCAACCGCCGCCGACCAAGGCGTTCAACACGCCACCCAGGGCCGCTTCGTCGAGCGCGTATGGCGGGTCGGCGAGCACCACGTCGTAGGGCTGTCCCGGGTCGCCGCGCAACACCGCACGCACATCGGCGGCGCTCACCTGCGCTGCGGTGCCGCCCCGCCCACCCAGGCCGAGCGCCTCGACGTTGCGGCGCACCACCCCGGCCGCACGCCGATCGGACTCCACAAACTGGACATGCGCCGCCCCGCGGGACAGCGCCTCCAATCCCAGCGCGCCGGATCCGGCGTAGAGGTCGAGGACCCGGGCCCCTTCGATGTCCCGACGTGCCGCAAGTGCGCTGAACACCGCTTCCCGAACCCGGTCGGAGGTCGGCCTGGTGCCGTGCGGTGGCACGGTCAGCCGCCGCCCCCCCGCCACTCCCGCCACGATCCGCACCACCGTGCCCATGATGCCGGGCGGTGGCGCAGGACCGCACCGCCTACCGCGCCCATGATCCGACCCAGGCACACTGAGCAGGCTATGTCGCAGTTACAGCTGCTGGTTTCACCGATCGGTCGGGAGCTGCTGGAGCGGCTGGCGCGGCTGGAGGTCACGCCGGAGACAGAGCTTCGGGTCGCTGGCGCGCTGCGCCGCGACTACCCTGCTGAGCTGGTCACCGCAGCACTGGCCCAGCATGAGCTACGCCGCCGCGGTGAAGGCAAGTTCACCCGAGCGCAGCGGATGTACTTCACCCGGGCCGGTCTGGAGCAGGCGACAGCCGAGGTCATCGCTACGCACCGAGCGACGCGGTTCGCCGGTACCTTGCGGATGGCGGATCTGTGTTGTGGCATCGGTGGGGACCTCATCGCGCTGGCGGCGGGCCGTGAGGTCGTGGCGGTCGATCGGGACCCGCTGCACCTGCGGATGGCGGTACTCAACGCCGAGGTCTACGGGGTGGGTAACGCTGTCACCGCCGTGCACGCTGATGTCCGCGACGTGGACCTGAGCAGTGTTGACGCGGTGTTCGTCGACCCGGCCCGACGTGCGCGGGGCAACCGGATGCGCACCGGAGACAGCGAGCCGCCGCTGTCGTGGTCGACCAGCCTGGTGGACCGGGTCGAGGCGGTCGGGATCAAGGCGGCCCCGGGGATCGCCCGGGATGCCGTTCCGGCCGGCTGGGAGGCGGAGTTCATCGCCGACCGGCGCGACCTCAAGGAGGCCGCGTTGTGGTCACCCGCCTTGGCGGCCGGCAGCAGCCGCGCCACGATCCTGCCGCAAGGCCATGTGCTGCTGCCGATACCCGGTGACGATGTGGAGCACCGGGATCCAGGTGCGTTCCTGCTCGACCCGAACCCTGCGGTCACCCGCGCCGGCCTCGTCGAGGACCTGGCGCGCAGCCTCGGCGCGTGGAAGATCGATCCACAGATCGCGTTCCTGTCCAGCGACCAACCGCTGCACACACCGTTCGCGCGCACCCTGCGGGTGCTCGACTCCGGCCCCTGGGAGCAGAAGGCGCTGAGAGCCCGGCTGCGAGCCCTCGATATCGGCTCGGTCGACATCCGCCGCAGGGGTCTGGCCGGCGATGTCGAGGACCTGCACCGGCAGCTCAAGCTCCGCGGCACGCAACGTGCCACCCTCGTCATGACCCGGGTCGACGACCGACCGTGGGCGTTGATCTGCATCGACCCGCCGAGCCGCTGAAATTGAGGGACTATTCTTAGGCGGCTGGTTGGCGCAGGGCTACATCTTCGAGTTCGCCTGACGGCACTACCGTCTCCGCCTTTGCGACCCGCCGTTTGTCATATCCCGCTCTCCAGATCAGACCGGCCACTCCGATGAGCATGCAGACCAGCCCGATGATAAGCAGAATCGTCGCTAACGTCAGCGTCTGGATTATAGCTCCCACTTTGGTCATCCTCTCGCGCCCACGAGGTGTGAGTTGAACGGACACAGAAACGCCGCCGAACAGGCTCACCTCACAGCCGATCGGACCGACCCGATTGCTTGATCAAGGCACGGTTCTAGATCACTGACCACTGACGTGTTCGCACTGTTCGTAGTTACCATAGCTCGATCGAGGGTTTTCGTCCACCTGAATGATTGACAGTGGGATCATTACGCTACTATCTGTAGTAATTCTGTTCGCTGCAATCCCCTGGTCGATTGCTGGACTTCTCATGTTCATATTCGAGTGGCCTGGTAGAAACGGAGGTTAGCCAGCAACGTGGTTCATCGCGATATCGCTGATTAGCCCGAATCCCAGTCGAAGCATTCCCGCTCAACCGACCGGGTCGGGGTCGGGTTCGGCGAGCGCGATGAGGAAGTCGGCGAAGCCGCGGCGGCACGGGCGTAGCGGCGGCCGCTGGTGATCACCGCTGCGTCGGCGGTGTGCAGGATCCGGTGCCCGGTGCGTTCCAGCGCAGTGATCAGGGCGACGTCCTCGTGGGCAGGCAGCGCGGGAAATCCATCGACGGCGAGGTAGGCGCGAGCGGATACCCTCAGGTTGGCCCCGTGCACGTGGGGGTGCCCGACGATGTGGCGATGCAGCCGCTGGACACGCTCGGCGGTGGTGGGTGGGTGTTCACTCCAGCTCCCGACGCTGACCATGCCGGCCACGGCGTCATGGTAGTAGCCGAGCTCGCTGATCACGACAAGGTCGAAGCTGCCCGGAGGCCAGTCCTGCGGCACCGCTCGGTACGCCACCTCGACATGAGTCAGTGGCGCCAGCCGATCGCGGGCAGCGCGTAGTGGTGCCCGCGCCACGTCGGTAGCCAGTAGCCGATCGCAGCGGACCGCGAGCTGTACGGTGAACACACCGATCGAGCAACCCGGCTCGTAGCCGTGGCGGTACCGCGCGCGGTACCAGCGCCGCGGGCGCGCAGGCATACTTGCGTTGTTCCCACCAGCGGGTGGCGAAGCCCCAGGGATCGGCGGCGGTGGCGTAGAGGGATTCGAAGTACTCGGCTGGCAGGCTGGCACTCACAGCAGGATCACCTCGTAGTCCCGGGTGAGGCGGGCCAGCACGTGCGGCCCGAGAATCGTTTCGTCGCCGGGCTGGGCCGACAACGGCTCGATCTGGCTCGCAAACGCTTGCACCGCGTGCCGTTTCGCGTCGGCGATCACCGAGGGCAGTGGCACCCGCCGAGCGGTGGACCAGGGCACCCTCGGGTCCGCCGGCCGGGCCCAGTGCCAGGTCCACACCGGGAACGAGAGCAGTCTGGCCCCGGTGCGGCTGGCGGCGGTCGCGGCGGACCGCCCGGTGGCGTCGTGATCGGGGTGCCCGTCGCGGGCCCAGGTGGCCAGGCACCAGGTGTGCTCGTCAAGCAGCCCGGTGAGGGTGTCGGCCAGGTCGGCTTCGTAGCGATCCAGGTGCCCGTCGGACAGGCCGCAGCGGTGGATCTGGATCCCATCCAGGCCCAGCCTGCCCAGGGCGACGTTCTGCTCGGCGCGTCGGATCTCAGCCAGCTGGGTCGCGGTGACGGTGGGGCTGTGCGGGTGACTGGCCGCACCGTCGGTGACTGCGACGAGGCGCACGCTCACCCCGGCGGTGTTCAGCAGCGCCAACGTGCCACCTACTCCAAGGACCTCGTCGTCGGGATGCGGGGCGACGACCACGACCCTGGCCGGCAATGAATGCAGGTCGAAGACGTCCAGGGCGGCCAGCCCTGGCCAGGCCTGCCAGCTCAACTCCGGGGTACCGAGACCCTCGATCAGCCTCACCACGACTGCCAGCTGTCCGCACCGGCGGCGAGGTCCCCCAGCGCGGCGAGGTCGCGCTCGGCATGGCTTTGCCGTAGGTAGACGATCAAATCAGCGATTCGACGGCTGTGCGTGGCGTCGGTGGCCAACGGTCGAGGTGGGCTTCCGCCAGGCGGCCCAGGTCGAGATCATCAGCCGCCAGCTCGGCCAATGCCCGCCATCGCTGCGGGGTGTGACCCCGGCCAGGCAGCGGCACGGCGAGCCGATCTCGCTCAATCAGGTCGGCAAGCCGGGCCGCGGCCACGCCGACCCGCCCAGATCCGTCCTGACCTGTCACTACCGCATCTTGCATGATGTTGCTGACCCTCACCACAGCGTCAACCTGTGCGTTGGGGAGTTATCGTGCCCCGGCGCGCATATCCTGCCCTTCGACGACATCGCCCGGCTCGAGCGGGCCGAGGCGTTGGATCGGCCGGCAGCCGTGATACGCGGCGTCGTGCAACGGCTGCTGCGCAACCGGACGCTGAAAGACGCGCTGCACGGGGTGTGGCTGGGGCACCCGCTGCACCCAGCCCTGGCGCAGGTCGCGCTCGGTTCGTTGGTATCCGCATCGCTGATCGACGCGGTCGGCGGCGGGCGTCGCGGATCGTCCGGATTGATCGCCGTGGGTCTGGCCAGCACAGTGCCGACGGTCGCCGCGGGTTGGGCGGACTGGTCGGACTGGTCGGACTGGTCGGACAGCCACGAGGACCAGCAGCGAGTCGGGCTCGTGCACGCCGCGCTGAACGCGAACGCGACGGCGGTCGCGTGCTTCGCCGCCTCGCTGCTGCGCCGCCGTGGCGACCGCGGCACCGGTCGCTGGCTGTCACTGCTCGGCGGCACGCTGAGCGTGACAGGGCGGCGCTGCGCGGCCACCTGGACTACCGGTAGGCCACCGGCGCCAACCACGGTGAGGAGGTACCACACGTCGGCCCTGGAAACTGGCAGGCACTCGGCCCGCTGGAGGAGTTCCCGCTGGGCCGCCGGTACGCAGGCTCGCCGGCGACGTCCCGGTATTCGTCTTGCGTCGCGGCGCAATCATCTCCGACGTCACGATGCTCTCCGACCGCTGCCCGCACCTGTCCGCGCCGCTGCACGAGGGTGAGCTGTCCGAGGTCGGCGGCGAGGTGTGCATCACCTGCCCGTGGCACGCGAGCGTGTTCCGCCTTCGGGACGGCGGGGTGGTTCACGGTCCGGCGACAGCACCGGCGCCCGGTTTCGAATCCCGCGTCGAAGGCGGCGTGCTCCAGGCGCGGGTGCGAACGCTGCCGGGTGTCCCAGCAAACTGACTCACTGGGGTTTAGCTCTCAGTGAACTCGGGTAACTGTCCGCTACCAACGGCAGATCCGGCGTCCTACCGGGGTGCCGCCCGAGACAAGGAGTAGCGATGGCTTCTGGGTTGATCGTCCTGGTGGCGTCCGCGTTGGTGATGTCTGGCGTGGTCATCGGCTGGTGGCTCAGCCAATGGCGGCTCGAAGCTCGAGCCAAGCGCCAGGCGGCAGCCCAGCTGTCCCTCTACCGGCAGTTGCACGAGCTGCAGGAGGCAAGACAGAAGGCCGCTGCGAAGCGGGACGACCTGGCAGTCGAGTTCCGCCGGCGAGCGGCGTAGCAGCCCCGCAGATCAACGTTATCGCGCACCTAGAGAGGCTTCGCCGTGGACCGCCGAGCCGGGTCATCTGATCGGTAATGCGGAGAATCTGACCTGGCCGAGCCCTCAGTGCGCGGCCCCGCCGACTCATGATCACCGCCGCCACCCGCTGCACCGAAGTCCGCTTAGCCGAGCAACCGGCCGTGCCACGTAAAAGTGGCTGGTCAGACCTACTGCCTGCGAAGTTTGGAGTGGTCCGCGACCTCGGCATAACCTCGGGCGCCGCCGCGGCATGTCGATCTCGTTTCCGCAAGCGCCTAGACGCCACGATCCGCATCACGGTTCCGTCATGCCACCGCGCGGCGTATGAGCGGCGGGCTCTACCGGATTCGCCTGCCAGGCACAACGTGGCCGTCCGCGCTGCAGGTTGGTAGTCGAAAACAGCAGGCGTGAGGGGGGTTGGCGGTACTTGGAGGGCGACCAACTTCACGGGGAACGCAGCTCCAAGATCAGGTCACCGCCTTCGACCTGCTGCAGGGGTTTGATCGCTAGGCGGGCCACCGTGCCGCTTTTGGGGGCGGTGATTCCGGCTTCCATTTTCATCGCCTCGATGGTGGCCACCGGCTGGCCCACGGACACCGTGTCTCCTTCAGAGACCTTGAGAGTGACCACGCCGGCGAACGGGGCTGCGATCTGGTTGCTGTTGGACCTGTCGGCCTTCTCGGCGGCGGGGACCTTCGAGGCGACGGAGCGATCCCGTACCTGCAGCGGCCGTATCTGCCCGTTGAGGGTGCACATCACGGTGCGCATGCCGCGTTCGTCGACGTCGCCGATCGCCTGTAGCTGGATGAGCAGCCGCACCCCCGGATCGAGGTCCACGGCGTACTCCTCGCCGGGGCCCAGCC
>JBOHFC010000108.1:0-13547 GCA_050701375.1 Pseudonocardiaceae bacterium | reverse complement strand
GGATTGTCTGCCTCACCGCAGGTCAGGTGCGGGGCAGTAGCCGGGCAAGGGGGTGAGGCATGTGCCCCGGCGGGGGGCCAGTGCCTCACCGTCTGCCTCAGCTCTCGGAGTTGCTGTCGAGCCCCATTCATGCAGGTCATCACGTAGTATATGAACCGGGCTTGACTCCCGGATCCTGGCCTACCTCGACCCCGACGGCCCACCCCCGCACGACACCCCCCAGACCCGCTGGCGGTTGACGTTCACCGACCGCGGCGGCGGCTATGAACTGGGTGGCTAGCTCGATCGGGAGGCTGCGGAGATCGTCCGCTCGGCGCTGAGCCCGCTGGCCGCGCCGCGGCCGGTCACCGACACCGAGATCGACCTGCGCGACAGCGCGCGACGCGACGCCGATGCCCTGGTCGACCTCGCTCAACGCGCCCTGCAAGCCGGTGACTTCCCCACTGAGGGCGGGGAACGACCCCAGGTCGTAATCACGATGAGCCTAGCGGTGGTGCAGGGTCGGATCGGGGCCGCGGCACTGGCCCTGGGCGGTCCGATCAACGCCGACATCGCCCGCCGGATCGCCTGTGACGCCCGGGTCATCCCACTGGTGCTCGGGACCCGGGGGGAACCACTGGACATCGGCCGGGCCAGCTACACCGTACCCACCCCGACCCGCCGCGCGGTCCTCGCCCGAGACGGCGGATACGCCTTCCCCGGGTGTTCGGTACCGGCCCGCTGGTGCGACATCCACCATTGCGTTCATTGGGCCGATCATGGCCCCACCAGCATCGGGAACTGTGTTTCGTTGTGTGGTCGGCATCATCGACTGATCCACCATTCCCACTGGCGGATCGACATGACCACCGGCATCCCGTTATTCCACCCACCACCCTGGCTCGGCGGGCCACCACGCCGCAACCCCCTCCACACCACACCCGACCTCACCCGAATCCGGGAATGACGCGGCAACAGTTGGCCTGATGGCGGCCCGGCGTCACGGTGCCGCGCGATCCTGGTGGCTGAACATCCGCCGGTAGCCGGTCGGAGTGGTTCCGACCTGCTGGAGGAAATGGTGGCGGAGCAGGTCGGCGGTGCCGAAGCCGGTGCGGCAGGCCTGCCCGCCGTCGCGATAGGGCGCACGACCATCCGCCGGGCGATGCCGTTGGTCACCCGCGCCCCGAGTTCGCGGCGCCCGATGTGCAGGCAGGCGTCGATACCGGCGGCGGTGCCCGCACTCGTGACGATGGGGTTGTCCTCAACTGGGGCGACCCGCGATGCATCCGTGAAAGCATCGCACCATGGCCGTCCAGGAAACGCCCGTTCTGGTGGTCGGTGCGGGCCTCGGGGGCCTGTCGACCGCGGTCTTCCTCGGCGCGCACGGTGTGCCCGCCCTCGTAGTCGACCGCCATTCCGGCACGTCCACCCAACCGAAGGCTCGCGGGCAGAACCCGACCGTGATGGAAGCCCTCGGCTCGGTCGGGCTCACCGACCGGATCCTCGCGGCCACCCCACCCGGCCGTCCGGGAATGACCGGCGTGATCGCGGACAGCGTCACTGGCACAGTGATTCGCGACTTGAGTGAGGAATCGCCCGACTTCTCGCGGTACTCGCCAGCACCGCACGGCATGGCCAGCCAGGAGGCTGCGGAGGCGGCCCTCGCCGCCCGGGCCGTCGAGCTTGGAGCGAAGCTGAGCTTCGCGACCAGTTGCGAGGGACTCGACCAGGACGCCGACGGGGTGGCGGTCACCTTGCGCGACATACAGACCGGAGCCGTGCAGACCGTGCGGGCGAGCTACGTCGTCGCCGCCGACGGGCACCGCGGCGGGTTACGCGACGCCGTGGGGATCACCAGCCATGGCCGCGGCACGTACGAGGACGCGACGACCACCTGGCGGATCCGGGCCGACCTGTCCGAACTCGTGCCGGACACTGCCGTGGTCGTCTACTACCTGCAGAACCCGTCCCTGCCCGGCCGCGTCGGCATGATCATCTCCACCGACAATCCGGGCGAGTGGGTGGCCGGCATGATCCACGACCCGGACCGGACGACGGCCGAGACGATCGAGCTGGTCCGCCGCATGGTCGGCGTCGCAGATCTCGATGTCGAACTGCTCGGCTCGGCGACCTGGCAGGTCGCGCACCGCGTAGCCGACTCGTTCCGGGCCGGACGGGTATTGCTCGTCGGCGACACGGCCCACGTGATGCCGCCGACCGGCGGCCAGGGCGGCAACCTCGCTGTGCTCGATGGCTACCACTTGGGCTGGAAGCTCGCCGCCGTCGTGCGGGGTCAGGCCGGGGCCGCACTGCTGGACAGCCACGACGCCGAGCAGCGCCCGTTCGCGCAGGCTGTGGCCGACTGGCAGGTCGCCAACATCGGCGTCCGCCTGCGTCCCGATCAGGCCGACAGCTCGATCGGCGAGCCGATGGACGGGGCCCGGCTGCTCTTCGGCTACCGGGCGTCCGACGGCGCATTCGTCGCCGAGCCGGGCCCGCGCGCCGGTGAGCTGTTCGTCGACCCGGCCTCCACCTCGGGCCTGCCCGGAATGCGGGTGCCGCACGTCGCGCTGCATCGCAACGGGATACCGGTGTCACCGCGAGCCCTGCTCGGCGCGCACTTCCTCCTGCTCACCGGCGCCGCCAAGATGACCCTCGCCGCACCCGGGATCTTCGCTGCGTTGGGTCTGCAAGCCGTGGTCCACAAGGTGGGCCCGACGGGCTCCTGGACCCGGGCGGCGCCTGGGCCACGGCGTCCGGCGTGGGGCCCACCGGGACAGTTCTCGTCCGCCCCGACGGTGTCGTCGCCTGGCGCACCCCCGGACCGGCCGGAGCCGGCGAGCTGGACAAGACGCTGCGAACAGTGCTGGCGCGCTGAACCCGAACGAGCTCGGCCACTATCCCCCGAGCCAGCTGTCTCGGATCGGGGTGCGCTGGATGGCGTTTCCGATGTGGCCGAGGCCGAACATGTCCTCGATGGTGCGCAGCACCGTGTAGTGGTCGACCGACTCAGCGTAGCGCCCTGGCCTGACCATCTGCCCGGTCACGAGGAGCGGGACGCGGTTGGCCGCGGAGTTGTCCTCCGCCTCGTCCCAGGTGACCACCAGCAGGCTCTGGTGAGTGGCAGCCCAGCGCCGGTAGCCGTCCAGCGCGGTGCGAAGCCATGCGTCGCCGTCCGCAAGGGGACAGTCATGCATGTCGTGGCAGAGGTTCGGGATCACGAACGACACTTGCGGCAGCGCGGCGTAGTCCGACCCGAACGCGGTGAATGGTTGGGCGAGCCGGCCCGGGAGGTTGCTGAAGTCGGGCACCGGATTGTGCTTGCGGGCGTACTCGGCGCGGCTGCATACCGGGTCGCCCGCCGTAGGTAGGTCCTCGGCGTAGAGCGCGAAGCCGAGGTGCGCGTCGAGCAGCTGGCTGGCCAGGTTGGGAGTGGCGAAGGAGTGCGGACAGCTGTCGCCAGTCACTCCCTGGGTGTCTCCGGAGAACAGCGCCAGGTAGTTCGGCTGGCTGGGGTGGGTGATCGCCGAGTCATTGGTGAACAGGGCCCCGTCGCTGGTGAGCTGGTTGAGGTAGGGGGCATCCGGGTTGCCCACCACCTGGTCGAGGTTCTGGTTCTCCATGATGACCACGACCACATGCCGCGGCCGGGGCAGCGCAGCCAGGCTGGACGTGGGACCCTGGGTAGGCACGACAACCGGACGGGGCGGTCCGCCACAGCCTGCCGTGATCAGCCCGACCGAGGCGACCACTCCGAGCAGCGCGACGGCCCACCGACTGCGTCTCATTCGATGGTTCCCATGACCACTCGGTCGAGGCTCCATCCATCAATGATGCCGCAACGGCACTCGCGAAGGGCGTGAGATGGACTCCCGCGTCACCCAGGTAATCCCGATCGCGTTGTCCTTTATGGCGCGAGCCGTCACCAGGAGGCAGCGGGACTCGACGAAGGGACGATGAGATGCGGCATGCGCTCGCTCTCCCGGTCGTGGTGTTGGCAGGAGTGCTCGCTCTCGCGGGCTGCTCGACCGCAGCGCCGTCCGGCACCCGGGCCCAGCCCAAAGGTCTCACCACCGACTTCGGCGTCACCCGCACCGAGATCACCCTGGGCGCGATGACCGAGTACTCCGGCCCGTTCAAGGAGCTCGGCACCGGGGTCCTGCACGGTCAGCAGTTGTGGGTCAACCAGACCAATGCAGCGGGTGGGATCTGTGGGCGGAAGATCAAGCTGGCGATCCGCGACGACGGAGACGATGTCGGCAAGGCGAAGGCCCAGTACGCCGCTCTGGAGCCCACAGTGCTGGGCTTCATGCAGATCCTCGGCTCGTCAGCCACCACGGCGCTGAGCCAGAGCCTGATCGACAACGAGACCACCGCGGTGGTGCTGTCGAAATCGTCGGAGTTGCTGAGCAACCCTTATGCGATCATCCCGGCTACCACCTACGACATCGAGATGATCAATGGTCTGTCCTACCTGATGGAACAGGGCAAGATCCACGACGGCGATACGATCGGGCACATCTGGCTCGACGGCGAGTACGGCGCCAACGGTCTGCGCGGCGCCAAGTATTTCGCCCAGCGCCACCACCTGAGGCTGCGCGAAGCCAAGGTCACCGCAACCACACCGGACATGCGTGCCTTTGTGGCCGCTTTCGCCGGCTCGCCTCGGGTGACGGCGATCGCCCTGAGCACCACCCCCGACCAGACCGCGTCAGCTGTCACGGCCAACCAGCAGCTGCGGCTCAATGTGCCGATGATCGGCAACAGTGCGGCGTTCACCCCGCAGCTGCTGTTCGGTCCATCCGCTGGTGCGCTGGTCAACCTTTCGGTGCTGAACAGCTCGGTTCCGTTTTCCGCCCTTGCACCCAGAGCGGAGTACGTCGCCGATGCCTACCGGAAAGCCGGCTACCTGGAGTTGCCCAACAGCGGGGTGCCCTATGGCTATGCCATCGGCAAGATCTGGGGCCAGTTGCTCAAGCGGGCCTGCACCAACGGGAACATGAGCCGATCCGGGATCCAAGAGGCGCTGTTCCAGAGCACCAACATCACCACCGACGGGCTGGTCGCCGACCTGAGCTTCGCGAAGCCGGGCTCCCCTGCCGCCCGGGAGACCTCCGTAGGCGTTCCCGATGCCGCCGTCCTCGGCGGGATCCGTGAGGTCAAGCCGCTGTTCGAGGCGCTGGAGGCACGCAGCTACGTCGCTGCCCACCAGACCGGCGACTGACCCGTCAGCGGAGGACGTCCGGATTCAGGAGTCGGCGAAGTCGAACTCACCGAGCCGGACACCGGCAGTGAACGCTTCCCACTCGGCACGGGTATAGACGATCACCGCATCGTGCGGATGGTGACTGTGGCGCACGACGACCCGGCCCGTGCCATCGCGCAGAGGCCCGGCCTCCACGCAGCTACCGCCATTGTCCTCACTCCGGGTGCTGATGTGCCAGCAGACGCTCGCCAGTACGTCGGTCCCCACCGCGCCGGGCCCACTGGACGTGCCCATTACAGCTCCTTTACCACCGCCGCGATCAGCGCGGCCGACTCCTTACCTCCGAGCGCCATGGCGCTGAGCTGATGGTACGCCCGCCGGAACCGGTCCACTGCCGCGTCTTCCTCGACGTACACCGCACCGGCGAGGTTGTCCACATAGGCCACATCGGGGTACGGGTCAGGCATCTCGTAGAGCCAGAATGCGCCGTCCAGGCCCGCATGCGCGCCGCGTCGCAGGGGCAACACCCGAACCTCGACGGTGGGCCGCTCGCCGACTTCGAGCAGTCGGGTGAGCTGGCCACGCATCACGCCCGGGTCACCTATGGAGCGGCGCAGCACTGACTCGTCTACTACGGCGGCGAAGTCGACCGGCGCGTCGCCACCGAGCATCTGCTGGCGGGTCATCCGTACCTCGATCATCTTCTTGATCTGCTCCTCCGGAGTGCCGGCTGCCGCCGCGTTGCGGATCAACGTCTCCGCGTACTCCCAGGTCTGTAACAGCCCAGGCACCAGCATGGCTCCGTAAGTACGCAGCCGCTCGGCGCGAGACTGCAACCACAGCAGGTCGATGTACTGGCGCTCGACGGCGTTGGCGTATTCGTCCCACCAGCCTTTGCGCCACACGTCGTCGGAGAGCTGCAACAGCCCGTCGCGGATACGCTCCTCGGAGACGCCATAGAGGTCGAGCAGCGCCAGCACGTCGCCCCGGCGGATCGGGTACTCGGCGGTCTCGAATCGGCTCACCATCGAGGGATCGCGCTGCAGGTACTCACCCGCATGCCGCAGCGTCATCCCGGTCGGCTCCCGTAGCGCGCGCAGCTGCTGGCCCAACCACTGCGCCCGAAGTGTCGGACCCGGCTTCCTCTTCGGCACGGCGGCCATCCTCTCAGTACCCGATCTGCCGAACAAACCAGTTGCGATCAACTTTATGAGATCTCAGGCTTGGGCAAACGGCCTATATGCAATTCGACACGCCATGTGAGCGAGGCCGCCATGCACCGACTTGGGGAGTCGCCGATGGCGGAGCACCGTCGGGAACAGCCCGTCGCGTTGCCTCTACTGTGGTCGTTCCTGCGCGCTACCGTCCTGGAATGGCAACCCGTCCGGCCACCCGTCGGCGACCACAACGCAAGGAGTCGGGATGTCGCGCTTGATCGCACGGATCTGGCGGGCGCTGCGCGGTCCCGCCCAGTGGTGGATCCTCTGGGCCGCCCACGCCCAGTTCATCGCGGGTATCACCGGTCTCGTGCGCAACGATGCCGGACACGTCCTCCTGCTGCGGCACCGGCTCTGGCCACCGCAGCACCAGTGGGGGCTGCCCACGGGCTACGCGAAACGCCGCGAAGCCTTCGAGACCACCATCGTTCGCGAGGTCAAAGAAGAGACCGGCCTAGACGTCACCGTCGGCCCGCTCGTGCAACTGACCAGCGGCTATCAACTCCGAATCGAAGTCGCCTACGCGGCACAGTTCGCGGGCGGCGAGCTGAAGCTCGACCCGTTGGAAGTCCTGGAAGCCGGTTGGTTCCCCATCACCGAGTTGCCGGCCAGAATTCTGCCTGCGCATCGGCGACTCATCGAGGTCAACTCCGTCTGGTGCGTCGACGGCGCCATCACCACGGAGCCCGCGGATGAACGGGCTGACACCGAACGAGACTCTGCGAGGAGCCGCTGACGCGCGAAGGCAGATCTCTGACCGACTGGCTGCGCTTCGCGCGTCGCCGCGTTTGCCCGAGGACCACCCTGGCATCCTATTCAGCCGGATGCCTCACGTTCTTCAATCACCGCTGATCAGCCGCGATGTCTTCCAGACGGGTCGAGACGTCATCAACCGCCGCTATGTGCCCTTGGCCTGCACCGTCTCCTGCCACCTGAGCGAGTGCGGGTTGGCACGTATTCGTTCTCGCCGAATCCGGCGTTCGGTGGCTTCCATCACCCTGGACAGGGCTACCGGCACCTCCAAGCCGCAGCAATTGTCACCGCGTATGGCGATCTCGGCGTAGACACACCTGGGACACCCGATTTGGCAGCACTTGACTTGCTGCGATCCTACGCCCACGACTGCCTGCACTACGGTTCCTACCGGCGCTACAGCCTGCCGGAGGCTGGCGGCGGCGTGCACCGGGTTCGGTACGGCATCAACTTCCGACGCACCGACGGGCGCACCTACTCCACACGGGATGGCGCTGAAGCGACGGCCACCCGCAATCTCGGCGTCGTAATGGAAGGTGCGACCGATCGGGAAGCTCGGTCGATCGCACGAGAGACGGCGGTGAAGGCGTCGGTATGCCCCCCACCGAACGGCGTGAGCTACTTCGCATTCCGCGACGAGATCGGTCTGCTGGACGCCGACGACCTCTGCGCACTCCAAGAGCCGCGACGGGCACAAGCGGCACACACCGCCGCCGCGTCGTATCTACGGAATCTGGCCGCGTATGCCCTCGAAGTAGGCGTCCGCTACGAGAATTTTCTCCGGGAAGTCGGTCCACGGGAGGAGGACGAGCTTCACTCGCTCATCCTCACGAGCATGATCAGTGGCAGGCTTGCGCCGTTGTCCTCATGGTTGGCGGTCCGACACGGCTCCGGTGCGTTCGCGGCTCTGTTCAAGGCCGAGAACTACTCATCAGCTCGGACTAGCGGCGCCTGACGACATCACCGACACGTCGCCCGGCGACCCATAGATCTCAAACTTGCGAATAACTAACAGGTGCGAGACCGTGCTCCATGCTAGTTAGTACATCGTGCGCTGGAGAGGGAGCTAGCCGATGACGGAGCACCGTCCAGCCTACATCGTGTCGAGCGGCGAGGAAGGCACGGGAATGGTCCACACCAGCCTGGACCAGGTCGTGCGGTGCTGGGCTCCCTTGAGGGGTACGGAACTGGTGCTGGTTACCGGCTGACCGAGGCTCAAGTCGCGATATCGAGTTGAGCCTCAAGGCCAAGGGCTGAACACCACCTGTCGGCGCTGGACAACCCGGAGCACGCAGCTTCGCTGCCCACCAGGCCGGCTACTGATCGGGGATGAGTAGCCGGAGAGTAGGGCCTGGATCCGGCTGAGGGTGGGCTGGTCGACATGGCTGCGGAAGCGGGCCCGCTGCGCTGGGCCCGCTTCCACCACAAGCCGCACGTCGGAGGCGTTCTCGGCGCGCAGACGTACGTGGAAGTCCTCCTGCGGGGCCGGATCGTGCTCGTGGCCGCGCCGCACCAGGATCTGGCCGAGAACACTGACCGCGTGCTCGGTCGTCCAGGGAATCACCACCTCCGGTTCGCGGGCCAGTACCTGCTCGATGGTCCCGCGCATCTTCTCCTCCTCCACGTCCAACCGCCGGAGCAGCTCGGCGTCGCCCATGGCCCGGTAGGGAGGTTCGCGATCCTCGAAGGAGCGGGTCCGCGGCACCGGCTCCCCGGCGAGGTAGGGCTCGAGGTGACAAGTGATCTCGGCGGCAGCGGCGGCGAGGTGGGCGGTGACCTCGTGCGCGGTCCAGCCCTCACACGCGCTGACCACCTCGGGCGCGGTGTACTGGCGAGCGTCAAGGAAGGCAGCTGCCTCCCGGCTTCGATCGATGGTCGGCATGCCGCCAACGCTAGGCCCGGTCCCACGGTCGGTCGAATCCATCGGTCACGCTCGATGTCGTGAACTCGACCCCACCGACGTCCCCGCTTTCGGAAACGTCCGTGCTGTCGAGTTCACGGCGCGCAGTCACGCGGCAGGATCGGCGCATGACATCCTGGACCGACTTCGCTGCCGAGGACACCCCACAGGACGAGCCCAGCTCGTGGGTAGGCGACGCGAAGATCGCCGGCCGAGCGACCGAGGTGTCTGACCGGACCCGCGCGATGAGGCCCACCGGTTCGCGATCGATGTTCTCGAGGTCGTCCACACCACAGTCGGCACGCCAGCAGATCACCTCGTGATCGTTTCCTGGCACGCCGACCGCAGGCTGCAGCGCCGCGAACGGCGCTGAGTGGTCGACGACGCGTCCGATCGGACGGGATCGCTGCGCCTGGTGCGGGCGAACCGGCCGTTGCGGCTGCTGTGGACCGCGCGGACGGTGTCGTTCCTGGGCGATTCGCTCGGCTTGGTCGCGCTCATGCTCCACGTCGCCACCGCCACCGGCCACGCGCTCGCGGTGGCGCTGCTGCTGCTCGTCGGAGATTTCGCGCCCGCCCTACTCGGGCCACTCACCGGCACTATCAGCGACCGGTTCGACCTCACGCGGGTCATGATCGGCTGCGAGATCGTCCAAGGCGTCCTCGTCGTCGTGATCGCCTTGGGGCTGCCATCGCTGCCGCTGCTGCTGGTCCTGGTCGCCCTGCGCGCGATCGCCGGCCAGATCTTCCAGCCCGCGTCCCGGGCCGCGGTCCCCGCCGTGGTGCACGATCGCGACCTGGACAGCGCCAACGCCGCGATCGGCCTCGGCACCAACGGCGGCGAAGCACTCGGTCCCCTCCTGGCCGCAGCGCTGCTCTCCGCGTTGGGCGTGCGGGGCGTCCTGCTCGTCGACGCCGCCACCTTCCTGCTGTCCGCCGTCGCGCTGGCGTTCCTGCACCTGCCGGACCGCCCAGCTCGGACCGACGAGCAGCGGACCGGTTTCTGGGAGGACACCGTTGCCGGACTCCGCTATATCGCAGCCACCCCACTGATCCGCGCGATCGGCCTCGGGTTCTTCGCGATCGTCGCGTTCAACGGCATCGACGACGTTGCCCTGGTATTCCTCGCCCGCGACTCCTTCCACGGCGGCAACTCCGCCGCCAGCGTCTTGTTGGCTGCAGTCGGTATCGGGTTGCTCCTCGGCTACGCGCTGCTCGCGGGGACGCCGCGGATCGGCATGGTGGCACTGCTTCTCGCCGGCTTCGCGATCAGCAGCGCGGGCAACCTGGTCACCGGCCTGGCGTGGGCGGTCACCGCCGCCTTCGTGGTGCAGACCGTGCGCGGGTTGGGCATCGCGGGGATGGACGTCGCCGTGAACACCCTGCTGCAACGCAACGTTCCCCGCGACCTACTCGGACGCGTCTTCGGCAGTCTCTACGGCACCATCGGCGTCGCCGCCGCGCTGGCCTACCTCCTGGGCGCACTGCTCATCGACGCCACCAACCCGCGCGTGGCGTTCGTCGCCGCCGGAACCGGAGGACTGCTCGCCACCGTGGCTGTGGCAGCGGCGCTGCGCCGGTCCGCTCCGAAGCCCCCGGCCACCCGGGAACCGCAGACCCCATAGCCGGTTGCTGTCTGACAGCGAAGGCGATCCAGGCCCCGGCGGCGAGTCCGATGGCGCCTCCGGCCAACCGCACGGAATGCAGCGGGATCGGAATGGCGATCAACACACTGGAGACGGCGAAGAGCGCCACCGCGACGCGGGGTAGGGCTACACAGCGCCAGGCGGCGATGGTGAACAGGATCGTGCCGATCGGGAAGAGCACGGCGGGGTATAGCATCGCGCCGCGCGGCCAGGTGAAAAAGCTGTCCGCGATGGCCATCGCGCCGGGTTGGCCGGTTTGATAGGCGTGGCCCAGGGCGGGTATGGCGTAGTTGACAACCCCCAATGCGGGCAGGGTGATGCCAGCTCCGAGCAGGCAGCAGACCGCCCCGGCGATCAGGGCGCGGCGACCCGCCGTCGGGGCAAGGTAGGCGTACAGCGCAAACACCCAGAATGGCGTGAGCAACACCGGAAAGATACTGCCGACGAGTTCCCCTACAAAGAAGCCGGCGCCGCTGACGGTCGCGGCTTCACTCGCCTGTGGGATGCCATAGCCGATGCTGTTGAACGTACCGAGATTGCCGAGGATTTTCAGGGCGGCGGCCAAAGGCATCGTAAGGATCCCGATGCTAATCAGCTCGGTTGTGTTCACCGTATTGCTGTGAGCCAAATCACTGTGAGCCAAGTCATTCATGGGCCCTCCACCTGGTTGCCCGTGGCGTATCCCGGTGCGCGCCACGGGCACTCGGTCTCGCTGCCTGGACGTTCCGGCGCGGCGCCCAGGCGTTGCGACCAACAATCCCTACGGTGCCGCACCGCGCCGACTGGCACATGAGGGCTCTCCCCGACGGCGACCCTGGTAACACCAGGACGCCTACTCCGGGCTCCTGGGAGATTGCGGTGGGTGTCCAGCCGAGCGGAGAGCTCTGCCGGCAAGCCCCAGGCTGAGAACCGCAACGCCGGTCACGACGGTGGCCAGCGGCAGGGTCAGCGCGAGCCCAGCGCAGCAGGTCCCCCCGAACACGGCCAGCGGCCGCCGCCACCAGCGTCCGCGGTCAAGCAGGGTGAACGAGGCGGCGTTTGTGATCGCGTAGTAGATCAACACGGCAAAGCTGGACAAGCCGATGGCGCCCCGCAGGTCGGCGAGCAGCACGATAGGTGTGATGATGAGGCCCAGCACGATATCGGCACGGTGCGGCACCTGGTAGCGATCGTGGACGGCGGCCAGCACGTGCGGGAGTTCGTGGTCGCGGGCCATCGCCAGCACGGTGCGGCCGACACCTGCCAGCAACGACAGCAGCGCGCCTGCCGACGCGATGGCGCCGCCGACCCGCACCACGGGTGTCAACCAGCTCAGGCTGCCGGAGTTGGTGACCGCGGCGAGCGGAGCGGCCGAGCGGGCCAGCTCGGCGGGGCCGACCGCAGCCAACGCGGCGGTACCGACTGTCGCGTAGATGACGACGACGATGCTCAGCGCCAGCGGGATGGCCAGCGGGATCGTCCGGGCGGGTTCGCGGACCTCTTCACCCAACGTGGTGATCCGCGCGTAGCCGGCGAAGGCGAAGAACAGCAGCGCGGCGGCTTGGGTGATGCCGGCTGGGCCGCTGCGGGTCCAGCCGGTGAGATAGGCCGGATCGGCGTGGCCGCCGCCGAGGGCGGCCACCACCACGGCAGCCAGCGCGAGCAGGGTCAGAGCGACGAGGACCCTGCTCAACCGGGCGGTCATGGCAATTCCGAGATAATTCACCGCGGTAAGGACCAGCACCGCCGCGAGCGCCGGTGCGGCCGGGTGAGCGGGCCAGGTGTAGGCACCGAAGGTGAGAGCCATCGCCGCGCAGCTGGCCGTCTTGCCGATCACGAATCCCCAGCCGGCCAGGAAACCCCAGGCGGGTCCCAGCCGACGGCGGCCGTAGCGGTAGGTGCCGCCGGATTCCGGATAGCGGGCCGCGAGTTGGGCCGAGGCGATACCGTTGCAACAGGCCACCACCGCGGCGATACCCAGCGCGATCAGCAGCCCCGCGCCAGCGGCGGCCGCGGCCGGAGCGAAGGTGGCGAACACCCCGGCCCCGAGCATCGAACCCAGGCCGACCACCACCGCGTCGACCAGCCCCAACCGACGCGCCAGCCGCGGTCCGCGGATCATCTGTCCCCCGTGGACTACTCGGTCGGTACCCAACGCTAGGCACCTTGCGGGCGTTGACGGCATGACAAACGGGGCCGGTCCCCTGGAGATGGGACCGGCCCCGTTTGTCAGCGGAACTAGTGGATCAGAAGTCCATGCCGCCGCCGTCGGGCATGCCGCCGCCCGCCGGTGCCGGGTGCTTCTCCGGCTTGTCAGCGATCACAGCCTCCGTGGTGAGGAACAGGGCCGCGATCGACGCCGCGTTCTGCAGCGCCGAGCGGGTGACCTTGGCCGGGTCGATGATGCCAGCCTTGATCAGGTCCTCGTACTCGCCGGTGGCGGCGTTGAGGCCCCACCCGGGCTTGAGGCCGCGGACCTTCTCGGCCACCACGCCACCCTCGAGACCGGCGTTGATAGCGATCTGCTTCAACGGAGCCTCAAGCGCCACCCGGACGATGTTGGCGCCAGTCGCCTCGTCGCCGGTCAGCTCGAGCTTCTCGAACGCCAGCGCACCCGCCTGGATCAGGGAGACGCCGCCACCGGCGACGATTCCCTCTTCGACGGCAGCCTTGGCGTTGCGCACCGCGTCTTCGATGCGGTGCTTACGCTCCTTGAGCTCAACCTCGGTCGCCGCTCCAGCTTTGATCACCGCAACGCCGCCGGCCAGCTTGGCCAGCCGCTCCTGCAGCTTCTCACGGTCGTAGTCGGAGTCCGAGTTATCGATCTCATTGCGGATCTGGGTGACCCGGCCCTGGATCTGCTCGGGG
>JBOHFC010000107.1:0-42172 GCA_050701375.1 Pseudonocardiaceae bacterium | reverse complement strand
GCTACACACCCCGTCCCGACACCCGAACAGGACAAACGTCCCGAACCTGGCCGGTAAACGATCACGGGACGCCTCGGTCACGCGCCAGGACGAACGCCACGTACAGGTCTCGCTACGGTCGGTAAATTCAAGAAACGTGTACGCTCCCTCCGAGCTGACCACAAAATCCACTGCCCCATACGCCAGTCCCATCGCGCCGAGGAACTGCCTTATCCCTTCGGAGACCGCAGTGGGCAGCTCGATCGATTGGTAGCTCAGGGCGTCGTAATCGGCTCGGAAATCTATATAGGATGTAGTGTTGCCGGCGTGGATCGCAAACGCGAAAAGTCGGTCGCCGATGGCGATCACCCGGGCGTCGTACTGTTTCGGTGCCCATCGCTGAAATTGATGCGCGGTGACGTCGATGCCGCGCAGATCTGCGAGATCGTCATCGCTGAGCAGCCGGGTGAAAGTGATCTTCCGGGCGCGCAACCATCCCCTCCAGCGGCCATCGCCCAGTTGGGCGTCGATGCTCAGCTGCGTGGGGAACCACCTGGTGTCCACCCGACACACCGGCACCTCACGACTCCGCAGCGCGAGAATCATCTGGTCGGCACTGACATCGAACTCGCTCGCCAGGATCAGAACTGTCATGCTGGGCAGGGGTTGTCCGGCATGAAATCATAGGTCCAATCTTCGGAGCGACCTTCATCCCCGTCACCATCGGTCACCGAATCGGCGCTCGGGTCCGCCATTCCGGTCAGGAGCAGTGGTAGCCCTTGTCTGTCCACCGCAACCTGCTGCTCGTGGCTGTACAAGAACTCCGGCACCGGACGTCCGGCGACCGCGCCGCGCCGCATCCCCCGCAATCCCCACGGCCGCACGCCCACCTGGGAAGGACGGTCCCGGCACGGCGGGTCATGCCGGGAGCGCGACAGTCCGAACTGCTCACTAGCCGATGCGATCGGATCGTCCACCGATACTGTCGTCATGTTGTGCTCCTCATCATGTTTTGGTGCTGCAAAACGGTTGGATGAGACGGTTCGGTCGGCCAGGTCAACACCTCGTTGAGCACAACCAAGGATCTCCTAATGCACTTAATGTAAGTCACTTGACCGGCGAAAACTTGGCCGTGCGCAGTTGTGGGTTCGCAGGTGGGTCTGCAGTCATGTCCAGCGAGACGAGGACAGGCTGATGACGAGCTGCTTTCGTTCAAATGGTGTGATCATGGTCAACGCTCCAGCCGGTCTCCGAGCACACCCGGCAGCGGTACCCCGTAACCGGCGGCAACCTCGGAGCTCTCCTCTGTTGTGTCGCGTTGAGGGTGCTGGTGGGGTGGAAATGTGACGTTGTGACGCCTTCGGCGATGGTGCGTCACAACGTCACACAGACTGTTTGTCCTGGTGAGTGGGGTTATTTGGTCGTCACAGGGGTTGTGACGGCTGTGACGAGCGTTCCGGCGGTTGTGACGGCTTGCGACGGGGTTGCCTGACGGCCATGGTTGCGCTCATCAGTCGTCGTCTGTACCGGGTAGGCGGCTCCGTCTGACCCGTTCGTCAGCGCGGACTTCCGCGCCTCGCACGCGCCGGGAACGCATAGCCGCGCCCACCCCCACAGGCATCCGCGCGGACAAACACCCGAGACGGAGCGAAGGTCCGGCCTGAGCGGATGCGCTCCGGGAGGACCATTCCGGCTGACTTACGATAACAGAGAGTCACAGGGACCCAATCAGGGAGGCAGTTAGGGAGGCAGGGAGTTCTCCCTGCCTGGGTCCCTGCCTTGCCTCCCCGCCCTGAGCTGCACCAACACCAGACAGGGAGGTAGCTCCCTCCGCTTCTTCGTGCCTCGAAAACTCCGGATCTCCGGTCGAGACGAGGCCACGGTGTGCCTCCCTCCCTCACTGTTCGACCGTCCTGTCGATCGCCGTGTGTAACTGGCAGCTGATGGACGGCAGCGAGAAGCTGCGTTCCGCCGACCTGCTCGAGCAGTTCGAGGAGACGATCCTCACCGGGCAGGGCGCGTGCCCCCCACGAACATCACCACCGCTCTCTACATCTTGCATGCCGCTCCCAGAGTCCGGCCGTTCCCCGGCCGATTCAGGGTGAGGCAGAAGGTGAGGCACTAGCACCCAGTTGAGGCACATGCCTCACCCCGCAGTCCGGCACGTGCCCTAGCCCTGAGCTGCCGCGAGGCAGACAACCTCGGCGAGGCAGACCGGGGCATCTACCAACCGAGTTCAGCCGGTTCAGCAGGCCGGGTAGGGGTGCTCGCACCTGCCTCATTCAGGCCGGACGGGTTGGTGACCCTGTAACGATGCGACCTCGAAGGGCTATGGTTGGTGACAGGGGGAGCCCGTCACTGTGGCAGGATGCAACCGTGGCCCCAACTTCACCGAACCTGGTCTGGGTGCCCCCCGGTCGTAGCGTCTTGACTAGCATGTCGACGGTTTCAGCGACGTGCCGCTTGGTGCCATCGGGCAGGACCTTCTCATATCCGGTTTGAATCGGCCCGTATCCCCAGTTGGCATAACCGAGGCTGGCGTAGAGCCGGTATGCAGAGAGGTTGTCGAGGCCCACGCCGAGCGCGATCTGCGCGTACCCGATCTTTCTGGCGGTGGCCTCAGCCGTTGCGATGATCGCCGTGCCGATGCCGCGGCCCCGGTGATCGGGTAGCACTTCAAGGTGGTTGAGCAGTGGCACGCCAGGTAGGTGTGCGCGTACCTCCGGTTCGTCGGCGGAGGCGCACCACAGGAAAACGTCGCCCACCACCTGGCCCTCCAACCAGGCGAGCAACACGACGCCTTTACCACAATTCTGGCGCGTGAACCGGTCTGTGAAGTACTCCCGCTGGCCGAGCGCGGCTACCAGGTCCTCAAGGCGGCCGGGATCAGCGGGCAGTACGGCGAGATCCATCATGGTGCTCGGGATATCAGGTAGGGCTTCCGGGGGCAACGCGGCGCGTGACGCATGCCCGCGCCTTCGCGGGCAGGGCTAATGGCTTTTGGGTCGGCCGCGGAGTTGGCGTCCGGCGGTGCGTTGGTAAAGCTCTACCGTTGAGCGGTCAGGTCTGGCGGACGTCACGAGCAGGAGACGGGCTGATGACTCAGCTGAAGAGCGGCGGCTTTTACGACGGGCGGCTGTGGCTGGCGAGCAATGTCTCACACCGACTGGCTCCGCGGACCCTGCGACCCCGGGACGCGAGCGTGAAGCTGACCGAAAACTGCCAGGCCCGCTGCGTGACGTGTGACTACTGGAAGCACCGTTGGCAGGACCGGATCGGCACCGATGCCGCGGTTGCGCTGATCGGCCGGCTCGGCGACATCGGTGTCTCCACGATCCGCTTCACCGGCGGGGAGCCGCTGTTGCGCCGAGATTTCTTCGACATCCTCGCGCGGGCCGACACGGCGCCGTTCACGACGGTTAGTCTGCAGACCAACGGGCTGTTGCTGCGTCGTCTCGCCGAGCGGGTCAACGATTCGCCTATCACGCACGTCGCAGTCTCGCTGGATGCCGTCGACGAGCGCAACGACGAGATCCGTGGTGTCCGCGGGTACTTCGAGAGGGCGTTGGAGGGCATCGCGCTGCTGCGCGGCAAGACGGTGATCATCGCGATGACTCTCAACCAGGTGGGGGCGGGCGATCTCGACGTGTTGATTGATCACGTGGAGCGGGTGAACGGCTACCTTGCCTGCAACCTGCCCGACAATCGACTGTACTTCCTCCAGGACGCCTCGCTGGCGGGACTGTGGCCCGATGCCGAGACGAGTGACCGGATCGTCGACACCCTGCGGCGCCGGCTGCGCGGGCAGTTCACCGACTACGAACTCGACTACGTCCGGCGCTACCTCCGGACGGGCAGCCCCGAGTTGGGAGAGCTGAACCCGAGCTGCGTCCTTGGCTACACCACGGTCTACGTCGCCTCGGATGGTGCGGTCCGTTCGGGCTGCTACGTGCTCCCGCCGATCGGCAACATTCTGGAGCAGGACATCGCGGAGATCCTCGACTCACCTGAGTACCTCCGCCGCTGCAGGGCAATGTTGCGCCTGGAATGCGAGGGCTGCGCCTGCAACGTCTTCACGAGCCTGCGAGCCAAGAACGCGGTGCAGGACCGGATCCGAACACTGCGGGACGGGCCGTGGACGGACGCCGGAGATCGGGCGCTGCCCACCGCATGACCCGGCGAGCCGAGCCACCGGGCCCAATCGAGCTTTCCCGTGAAAGCTTCCGCGTGACCATCGCCGGGGATGGGCCGGTGCGACTGGATCTGGCGGGCTGGAGCCAGTTGCTGGCGCCGACAGTCGCCGTGGACACCGTCGAGGTTTTCGACCGGCTCAGGACGCTACGCCTGGAAGAGTTCCAGCAGTGTGAAGACGCCGAACGGGTCACGTGGACCGAGCGCTCGACGCTGTGGACCAAGCGCCATCATCTGGACGTCCACCGGGATCATCTGCTGTTTCACAGCGAGGTCCATGGCAGCGGATCAATCGACACGGTTCGTTTCTTCGACGCCATCCACGACGCGGATTTCGTCGAACACTTCGCGTTGACCAAGCACTTCAATGATCGCGGTCAGACCCGTCCTCGGGAGTACTCGACCGGATCGCCAATCGGTTTCCGGCACCTCTTGTGCCCCGAGCCGAACGCCCACGCCCGACAGTTCATCAAATCGTTCGAGTATGCCCAGATCAGTGTGCATGCCGACCTGGATCATCGGGGCGGCAACTTCGTCGCGAACCCGGGACTGCTGGCGTTCGCGGCGGCGGGCGACCTCGACAAGGAGTGGCTCGTCCTGGGTCTAGCAGTGCGGCCCGGAGAGCATCACTTCTCCGAGTTCGAATACCTCGGCGGCGACACGTTTAGCCTGAATCTCAACTGCTGGGGCGTCCCGGATGTCGAGGGAACGTTCTACCCGCCCGCCGTTGTTCTCGTACCTGGTGCCACGGCCGAGGATGCCCTCAACCGATACGTGCGCGTGCTGCGGGATAGCGGCACGGTCCCCCGGCCAACACGAAGCGAGGCGACGTGGTGGAGCCGGCCGATCGTCTGCGGCTGGGGCCATCAGTGTTACCAGGCGGACCTGTTCCGGGTGCGCAGCAGCCCCGAACGACCGCGGGACAACGCCGCCTACACGCTGTGCACCCAGCTGAACTACCGGGACATCGTCGAGACCCTCGATTGCTACAACATCCCCTGGGGCACGCTTGCCATCGACGCTCGCTGGTTCCTGACGGGTGGGCTGAAGAACCTCGACGTGGGTCGGTGGCCGGACTTGCGGGGATTTGTCGACTCGGTCCACCGCCGGGGACGGCGGGTTCTGCTGT
Organism: Pseudonocardiaceae bacterium; assembly: GCA_050701375.1. Classification (GTDB taxonomy): domain Bacteria; phylum Actinomycetota; class Actinomycetes; order Mycobacteriales; family Pseudonocardiaceae. Next base: position 36,873 of record JBOHFC010000107.1, on the reverse strand, counting down.
GGTGGTCTCCGTGGGATCCCGAGGGTGTCCCGGACGCGGATTGTGTTCGTTATCTGCCCGGGGAGGACACCCGGCAGAACCGACCCGGCAGGCTAAGCAAGTTCGGTGTCCCCCATCCTGGCAAGAAGATCGCCGTCGATATCACGATGCCCCGAGTGCGTGAGCGCATCCGGGAGCAGGTACGGGTGGCGTTGAGCGCCGAGCCCGGCTGCTGGGACGCCGATGGTTTGAAGATCGACCACCTGTCCGCGGCTCCGGGGATCTACGGCATGGCATTCCCGGACGGTTCGGGGCGTCTGTTCGGGATCGAAGCCGCGCATCAGGTGATGGCCCTGATCTACGAGGCCGCCAAGGACGTCAAACCAGACGCGCTCATCGTCGGCCAGTCACCCAACCCGTATTTCGCTGGTGTGCAGGACATGGTGCGCCTGGGTGACATCTACAGCCACCAGGCCGCGACGGTGCTGCCCGAGATGCGCTTCCGCGCGTCCATGGCTCGGATCGCCGACTCCTCGTGCCTTATCGACAGCGACGGCTGGCCCATGCCGTCGCTGGCCGCGTGGCGAGAGTACGTCCGGGAGCAATCCAGCATCGGCGTGCCGAGCCTGTACTACCTCACACACCTGGACACCACCGGCGAACCGTTGACCACCGCCGATCACGCTCTGATCCGCTCTTCCTGGCGTGGGCTGTAACGCCAGGTCCGCGCCAAAACGTGGGCGAGCTCGTTTCCAGCCGTTCGCCACGATGGCGGTCGATGACCCGGGCTGCGGCGCTCTAGCCGGCCCACCAGTGCCGCGCAGGCGAGGTCGGCCAACGCATGTCCCGACGCGGGCGGGAACCGGTGGGCAGCCTCGCCGGCGGTTTCGCGCGTCACGGGGATGTCGGCGACGATGACCTCGCAGCGACAGCTCAACGCCTCCTGAACCGGAAGCCCGTATCCCTCGCTGAACGAGGCACTCACCAGAGCAGCGGCTCCGCTGTACAGCGCCGCGAGCTCAGCATCGGTGACCCGTCCGGCGAAGACGACGAAGTCGCTGGCCCCAGCGTCGAGCAGGCGCCGGTGGACCGCGTCGATCTTCTCGGCGTGCCCGCCCACGGCCACCAGGCGTACCCTGGCCGGCATCCGCCGTCGGACAACGACCAGTTGCTCGACGAGCCAGTCGAGCCGCTTGTTCGGGTGGGCCAGACCGACGAAGACGAGATAGGGACCCGGCACGCCGAGGCGCATGCGAATAGCGTCGGCCTCTGCCGCTGGTCGCGGGTAGAAGACGGTGGTGTCGACACCTCCGGGCACGACGTCGATGCGACCGGTGGGCAGGTCAAGCCACTGCTGCAGCTCCACGGCGGAGCTCTGCGACACCGTGACAACGCGTTCAGCGTGGGAGGCGAGGAAGCGGTTGAGTGCAGCGAAATATCGGGTGAAATTGTCGTATCCGGCGAAACGCGGATCCTGCCACGCCGCAAGCGCCGCGAGCTCGTGCTGAACCATGCCCAGCTCCGACGGACCGAATCGGGCGGCGAAGGTGGTGTCGGTGTAGCTGAACTGCGGCCACCGCAACCGGGTCAGGTCGTGAATGGTGACGACGAACGGCACCGGACACGACCGGTCGAGCAGGTAATGCGAGGTGTAGTACAGATCCGCAGCACACGCCAGCGCACGCACCCCTCTCGACCTGCGCACGAAACCCTCATCCGCAGTGGCCACGTGCACCTTCACGCGGTGGCCCAGACCACCAACAGCGTGTTGAGCGCGGCTGAGCTGAACAGAGTTCACGACCACATCGACATGCCAGCCCCGCTCGACCAGGCCTCCCGCCGCCGCGGGAAGCACAGACAGGCCATAACGGGACACCCCCGTGTCGTGGTTGGCGCGCACATCGAACACCAGTCTGGGCACGTCGGCTATCCCCCCGCGCACGGATCACTGCCGGCTGCTGGCCGCGAGCTCCCCGATCCGAGCCGCAGTAACGCCGACGTCGACATGGATCCAACCATCAAGACCAAGCTTGCGGGCCTCACACACGTTTCGCTCCCGATCATCGACTAACAGCGCGGTACTTGGATCATCGACGAACCGCAAGAGTGAGCGGAAGAATCCCGCCTCCGGCTTGACGAAGCCAATCTCGAAGGAGAGCACCACGGGCTAACGCTCGGACGGGGAGTCCAGCCGCCGTCAACCTCTCGCGCACGACCGGCCAGTGACACGCGTTGGTGTTGCTCGCGAGCACCAGGCGCCCACTGCCCACGAGCGCAGCTGTGGCCTGGATAAGCGCGGGAACGAGGTCTCCGATGACGGCGTTCCACGCCTCCCACAAATCTGCATCACTCAGGTACGGGGCCGCCAAGCGGCTCCGTATGCAAGCGGCGAATGTCTCGCGGTCCAGAGCCCCCCGATCGAACCGGTTCGGCAGGCCGGTGTGCTCGATCCTGCTCTCGACCTCAGCGGGACGCAGGCCGGTGAGCGCAGCGAGCGCCTGCTGATGAGCGCCCGGTCGGGTACCGATGAGGACGTCCCCGACGTCGGCAATCAACATTTGTCGATCACGGCAGAACCAGCTGTCGATAGCAGTCGAGCAAGTCGCCGACGTGCCGCTGCCAGCGGAACCGCTGCGCCCAACGGATGCGCTCGGCTCGCACCGCTGGCCCATCCGTGGCGACGACGTGGTCCACGCGGTCCGCGACGTCGTCGGGGTTGCCAGGGTCGGCGAAGGCGGCGTGCGGCCCGAGCGTCTCACGCAGGACGGGGATGTCCGAGGCCACGACCGGGCAGCCGAGCGCGAGAGCCTCCAGTGGCGGGAACCCGAACCCTTCGTGATCAGCAAGGTGGACCAGGGCGGTCGCATGGGCGTACAGCGCCGTGAGCACAGCATCGGGCACCACGCCGAGCGGGAGAACCCGGTGTGCACCGAGAGCGTCCACCGCCATCCGGGCAGCCGAACTGTCGGACTCGAAATCACGGCCCACCAACGCCAGTGACGCGCCCTCACCGTAGATGACCGTGCGAGGTACGGCTGCGAGCAGAGCGGGCAGACCTTTGTGCGGTCGAGCCTGACCCACGTAGAGCAGATACGGGCCGGGAACGCTGGCCCGCGGCAGATCGGTCACCGAGGGTAGGTGATCGACGCCCCACGAGGACACCCGCAGCTTGTCCCCAGCGGGCACGACGTCACATAGCTGGCGCGCGACCGTCACCGTCGGCGTGATCACGCACTCAGCCCTACTAATTCCGAGCGCAAGCATCCGGCCCAGGTATTCCTCGTGCAAGCCCGCGGGTGCCCGTCGAACGGGGAACGCGGCCACCTCCCGGAGGTCGGCGACGACCTCACTCAGGTCAGCCAGGCCCTCCTTGCCGAAGCGAATCACGAAATCGGCATCGAAGTAGCACAGATCCGGACGCACGACGCGCAGAACGTCGTGCACGGTAACGATGGTAGTAATCTCAACTGCCGGTGTGACAGGAACCCGGTAGTCGAGCGTGTGCACCAAATCAGCACGAGAGCCGGCGGCGCAGGACAGCAACTCGATGCCCTCGGCTCGGCTGTAGCGTCGGGCCGAGCCCGGACGGAGCACCGTCACCTCGACATCCGATGAATTCGAGCCGCGCAGCGCCGCGATGACGGACCGGGTGTACCGGCCGATGCCATCGGCGCCGTCCACCCGGCCGTCGACCAGGACCCGCATCGGCACTGTGCTACTCGGCCGCGGCGGATGTGATCTCGGTCCGCCGGTAGGAGTGCACCACGACGTCAACCTCAGTGTCCAGGGTGTCGAGCGCGGCGAGGCGGGCACGCGTGTCGTCGTTGACGGACCAGAAGTACGGAGTCATCAGCAGCAGATTCGCGACCTGCCCCGGTCCCCTCAGCGACACCGCGTACCGGATGACGTGAGTGGCGATCAGGTCAAACCCGGACTCGCCGGCCAGGGTAGCCACGGGTTGGTGTTGAGCCGGGCTGTTGTAGAGCAGCTCCTTGAAACTGAACAAGTGGCCTTCCCCCGGGGCCCCCACGAGTACCGCTCCGCCCGGTTTCACGACCCGGCGGAAGTCCTCGGCGCTGACCGGCGAGAAGTGAGTGAGCAGCACGTCGACCCGCCTGGGGAGGACTGGCATCCGGTAAGTTCCGGCGACCGCGTAAAGGCCCTGCGGGTCACGGCGGGCCGCCACCCGGATCCCATGCTTGGAAATGTCCAGGCCGGTCAGCGCCGTCGCGTCGCGCGAGCCGTCCTGGGCGAGAAGGCGGCGAAGTCGCCGCAGGTAGTACCCCTCTCCGCACCCGGCATCGACTACCACCCGGTCCGGGCCGGCTGGTAGTACGGAGCGAACGCATTCCGCTACGCCGTCAGCCAGCGGGGCGTAGTGGCCGGCGTCGAAGAAGTCCCGGCGCCCGGCGATCATCTCTTTGCTGTAGCCCGGATCCTTGGAGTGTCGATGTTGAGTCAGGAGGAGGTTGACGTAACCCTCGCGTGCGACATCGAAACGATGGCCGTTCGCGCACACGTAGCTCCCCGTCGCAGGCGGCAGGGGCTCTCCACACACCGGGCAGGCGAACACCGGACAATTCGCGATCGTGGTCATCTCAGGGACACGATCGCACAGAGCGCGACGAACCCGCCCAGGCGCCGGATCGCGGCGAGTGAAAGCCGCCGACCATCAGTACCGCGTCGGCTCAACCGTTCTTGAGCGCCGCATCGCTTGGCGGCGACAACACAACACGACGCGGGGCGGCACGTGATCGGCGCTGTCGTCCCGGTGTGCAACCGGCGCGACAACCTCGAACTGATGCTCGCGTCGCTGGAAGCCCAGACCGTCGACGACTTCGCCGTCGTCGTCGCCGACGATGGTTCCACCGACGGCAGCCGGGAACTGGTGGAGGATCTCGCGCGGTCGCCGACGTGGAAACGCCGACTCCGCTGGATCGGCTGCGGCCCGGACATGGGAGTGCGTACGGGACGCGCGCGCAATATCGGCGCGGCGAACCTGCCCACCAGCGTGAGTTTGCTCATCATGCTCGACAGCGATCTAGTGCTGCGACCCGAGGCCATGTCCCTGTTCCACCAGGCGCACCGCGCGCAGCCGGAAGCGGTGGTGCTGGGCCTAGTCGAGTGGCTTCCCCCGCTAGACCGCGCCATGTTGCGCGACGCCGTGCGCCGTGGCGACCTCAACCCGTTGCGTGCGCGGGTGCCTCGCGCGAAGCCGGTGCGGGTAAGGGGAACGTTCACCGGCCCAGAACTCCGCGGGACACTGTTCGAGCGCCCGGCGGCCGCCCCGATACCGCTGCGCCCGGAGTGGGCACTGCCCCTGAACTCAGGTTGGCCACTGACCGAGTACTGGCGGGCTGGCGGGTTCGACGAGTCGATGCAGGGCTACGGCTACCAAGACATGGACTTCGGTGCCCGGGCCGCGCAAGCGGGCGTCACCTGCCTGCCGCGTAATGATCTTTGGGCTCTGCATGTCTGGCACCCGAAACCGTCACAGGCGATGCTGGAGAACCAACGCAACCTCGATCGCTACCTCCGAACGCACGGCGAGTACTTGCGCCAGCATGCCCCGGCCGACGACCTCGAAGTGGACGTTGACTGGGGACTGTGGTGGCACTACCACGCCGATCGGGGCGGAGCTGTCGTGCGCGCGGCGAACCAGCTGTGGGCCCTGAGCCGCAACCGGCGACACCGGATTGCCCTACCCGACGAGTGCTGGTTGCGCGACCTCGGCCACAGCCCTGACGGGTTCACGACGATCCCGGCCGCAGTGGTCGAGAAGATAATCGATCACGGTACAGCGGGCAAGTGACCACCGAGCCCCGGATCCAGCGGCTCCAGTACGCCGGTGACCGCGGCGAGGAAGTCCTCCGCGGAGCGTCGCGCAGTGAACCGTGCCCGCCAGACCTCTCGAGCGTGATTGGCGATCCTCGCCGCGAAACAGCCATCGCTGAGCAGCCGTTCGACGGCGTCTGCGAGCCGGTGAGGATCCTCAACCGGGACGAGTAACCCGGTGCCCCCGTGCTCGACGACCTCCTCCGGGCCTCCGCACCGAGTGCTGACCACGGGAACTCCCGCGGCCATGGCTTCAACGGCGGCCAAGCCGAACCCCTCCTCCCGCGACGAGCAGACGAGAACGTCCAGCGCCAGCAACACCTCAGGCACGTCGCGGACGTGGCCAGCGAAGACCACCCGCTCACCGAGCCCAAGGCCGCAGCACAGCGCGGCGACTTCTTCGCCAAATTCGGGCCATGTCGGCGAACGCTGCTCCCCGAGCAGGACCAGATGAACGTCGAGCCGGCGGGTGACGAGCTCGGCCAGTATACGCAGGGCCACGTCCTGGCCCTTCCACGGCTCGATCCGGCCAACTACGCCGACGAGCGGCACCGACGCTGTGCTGCCGAGCCGGGACCGGGCCTCCTCCCGCGATATGGCATCGCGCCTGTCTGTGCCCGGATGCAGCACACGGGTCGAGTTCTGCGGATAGAGCTCCCGCTGCCGACGCTCGACAGCGGACGAGACACAGAAGACGAGGTCGGTTGGGAGAGCCGACGCCTGCCGATGAAGCCAGAAGCTGCTCGGCATGACGTGCTGTACCCACGCGGTGCGTCCAGGTCCCCCGGCGGCTCGGTGGGCCTGTGACCCGTAGACCTGTGCCCGTGGCGACCAGAACACCGTCACGTCCGGGCGGCGCGCACGAAGCAGATCAGCCAGGGTGGCGACCACCTGGTCACCTCCGACATCTGCAATCACAACGGGGCGACAGCCGTATCCCGAGGCCATGTCCGCCAGCTCGCCGTAGCGCTCGAAGACCACGACAGGACTGATGCCCAGCTCCGGAAGGTGGCGCAGCAATCCAGCGAGCCAGACATCCCCACCGCCCTCCCGCCGCGCCGAGGGCACCACCATCACCAACTCCATCGACACAACCCGCCCAGTCACAGTCCAGCCGGTTCGAAGATGTCGTCGAAGTCGGGATCCGATTCCCGCTGCCACGCCAGCCGGAAGTGTTCGTAGTCCCGGCGGGCCAGCGCTGCCCGGTACAGCTGGGGGTAGTGCGGACCGATTTGAGTGCGGTGCGCGTGCAGCGCACGAGCCTTGCGGTCGTGGACATCGCTGATATCAACCCGGTGCGTGACGTCCTCGTCCGGCCGGACGTAGTCAATCTCACTGAGCTGCCGGCCGTCGAACGGGTGTGCGCACCCGACCCGCTGCTCCTCGTCGACGAACCGCCGTAGGGACGAAACCGGATAGACGGGATGGAAGACCCGCCGCACGCTCCAACTCGATCCCGCAGCAGGGAAGCACCGAGTCTCCGCCGACGCCGCCACCGCGAGCATCGTCACCCGATGCGCCTGGACATGATCGGGGTGACCAGTATCGCCGAAAGCGTCGTAGGTCACGACCACATGTGGCCCGACCTCCCGGATGATCCTTACCAGCATGGCGACCAGTGTCTCAATCGGCTGCGCCCAGAACGCCTGCGGCGCATGGTTCTGCGTCAACCCGGTCAAGTTGGAGTCGTGGTGGCCCATCCGGCGCAGCTCCGAGATCCCCAGGATTCGAGCCGCCTCGTCCAACTCCGCGGCCCTGACCTCCGCCAGTTCATCAGGGGAGAGTCGAAGACCAAGCTCCGGGTTGATCGGCCCGTAACGCCCGTCCGTGCAGGTCACCAAGGTTGTCCTGATTCCCGCTAGGCCGCACCGGGCAAGTAGACCGCCAGTCGTGATCGACTCATCGTCGGGATGGGCGTGCACGACAAGCAGTCGTCGGGATCGACCTTCCTCCAAGCCACCGGCCATAGCCGGGCCCTTCCTGATCGACTGCTGAGATCGCATTGTGGCACCGCCCGGTCGCGACGCTGATCATGGCAACGTGGCGGTCCGGCCACAAGTGTCAGCCGCAGGTGAGGATGACATATGGGTTGGTTTCGGAACGGTACTGCGTAGCTGCGGACGGAGTGCTGGCTGACGCTGGCTGTGGTAGCCAGACAGGCTCGATGCGCACCGGAATCGCCTGAGGGGATACTGACTGTGACGAGGCCGCGGGGAAGGCGCCGGGGATGGCGGGGAAGTTTCCCCAGCGCCTCCCCATGCCCGCTTCCCCCCGCTGAACAGCTAGTACACCAGACAGGGACCCTCGTCTGCGTCCTCCGGATGCCTATCCAACCCTTGGAAATTCGGGGAGTTAGCCACGTGGACTTCCGTCGCCTCCCCGAATCCCCACCACCACTCTTGACTACTCAGAGTGGCAAGTAATATCGCCTGAGTGGCCCGCCACTTCCGGTGATCTTGTAATTGTGACCTTCCGTACGTGTTGCTTCCGGGAGCGTGGCGTCCCAGCCAGGTCGAGGCTAGCCAGGCGCGGGGATGGCGGCGGGCTGTGGGAGCCCGGCAACGGGGTAGCTGGCGTCAGGACGGGTGGGGTCTACCCCCCGCTACCGTGCACGTCAGAGCCCGTTACCCGGGGGGTCTACCCGGGTAGTGGCACCCCGCTACCCGCTGGGTGGCGCAGCGGCGTAGGTAGCGGGGTGCGGCAGTCCCCCGACACCCAACCTCAACCGTCCATTTGGGCGAAAGTCCGTAACTATTCCACTGTTGACTCGTTATGGCACCTTGCCCGGCTCCACCACCAAGACAAGGAGGTTCACCCTGCCAACCCGGCCGTAACCGCCCCGACCAGCGTCCCCGCGCCCCGTCGCAGCACCAGGGGAGGTGATACTACAACGACGAAACGCACAAAGAAACCAGAAAACAGGGAGAAGGTGATAATGCCCACTCCGCAAGAGTGGGCCCAGCAGCAGCTAAAGAACGCGCCTCACCGATCAGAAGAATGGGCGAAAAGGGTAGCGAGTATCTACTGTCTCGACATCGCCGATAACACCGAAAGGGAAGCAGTGTAGGAGCGAAACGTGGCCGGGCGGGAACTCCCCGCCAGGCCACGTCAATTTATTTGAGCTTGGTTATGTGGATTCGTTGTCGTCTTCCCTGAACACCGGCACGATCTGATCGGGGTGGAACCGGCCACCCTTGCCTGATGGCTTGATGATGACCGCAGTGAGGGTTTGCACTATCGCGGCTTGCTTCTGCTCCATCGTGAAATCAGCCTTGTCCCATTTCGCCGCCAAATTCGTCACCGCGTGACGGCGGGCCTGCTGCCGTCCCTCGTACTGGCGTCGTTCGCGCTTAAGCCCGGCCTCTACCGTTTCCATACGGGCGAGTGACGGAAAATGCCGCTCCGCGGAAATATTCCCTGCCTCGAAATTCTGCTGCTGGGCATTGATGCGCTGTTGCAGGTCCACGAGTTCGTGGGCTTTCGGCCACGGCGGAAGGTCCTCCAGCTTACGAAACTGGATTTTCTGCTGTTCCGCGATCACCAGTGCTGTGACGTACCTATTGACTGGTTCGGCAATCCGCGTCACGCCGCCGCATCCCCCGTTCCCGCTGGCCGGGCACCGGTAATATTCTTCCTCCTCCCCGCGTCGGTTGGGTCGGTGTGAGCCGATCATCCGCGCGCTGCACTTGCCGCACCGCAGAAACGGAGACAGCAGGTACACGGTCCGGTGCCCGCGTCCCTTGGCTCCTAGCCGTGACGGCACGGGCGGGGGTGATGATCCCCATGTCGCCACCACGTCGTTATATTCGTCTTCAGTCAAGATCGCTTCCCATTGTCCCCGGACCTTGTTCCCATCCGGGTCGAACAAGATCGCGCCCTGGTAGACCACAAGCCCGCAGATACGCGGATTCAGGTACATTCTCCGGATCCTTGTCCCACGCCACGAGGCACCGGTCACCGTAGGTATTCCGCGTTCATTCCACTCACGGGCCAGGGCCCAATGCCGCTAAGTTAAGGCTCCCCAAGATCGTCTCTTGACTCTGCGAGCTGCGGTGATGTCGAGCATGGAGATCAACTTCTCTGCCTAACTTAACGGCATTGGGCCAGGGCCAGGCCAGGCCAGGGCCAGCGGGCTCACTCCCGCCAGGATACGCGGCAGCTCGCGGCGGATATGGCCAGCCTCGCGCTTGTTGAGCCGAATACGATCTTTTCGCCATCCGAACGGACGCTTAGGGCCCCCATGGTGTCGGCCTTTCATCGCAGCGTGCCGTTGCCCGTCAATGACGCGCCGTGACGTGTTCCGCGATTCCTGATTCCGCTGATTGACCAGGCTCCGCGCCGCCGAGATACCCGCGTCTGTGGTCAGGTCGATATTTCCCGTCAGGCTGGCGACATACAGGCCGTACAGCTCAACCGCGTCTATCAGGTCTTCCAGTGTGCGCGGGTCACGCATCGCCCGGTCGATATCCGGCACCATCAGCGCGTTACACTCACCACGCCGTAGCGCGGTCAGGATCTTCTCCCATTCCGGCCGCACTACCCGGTAACCCAAGGTGCCATCCGGCAACGCGACCCGCTTCCGCTTAAACGCCGACACGGCGTTCTCCGGAATCTCCCGGTCGATCCGCCCACCTATCCGCGCCACCTGCGCGCGAAGATCGGTGAGCTGGTTGTCGATCTGCCGCTCGCGGTCGGTCGACTCACGGGCGAGCAAGACCCATATCAGCTGGTCAGGGTCTACGTTGATGAGGGTGCGCCCCCCGGCACGGCGCGGTGTGCTGGTCGCCATGCCGATGAGTATGCACTAGGAGATCCTTGGGCACGGTGATCGCATGGCCGTGCACCCGGCGTTCCACGAGTCCGTGGCCGGGAACGATCAGCGACGAGATTCGCTTACGCCAGGCCAAACAATCGCAGCTGAATCCCTCAATGTGGATGAAGTCCAACCAGTCATCACTCACTCGATCTCCCACCAGTGGGCCGTCCTCGCCGGGGGCGGGCCGCCGGAACTGAAAGCCACCCAGTTTGAGATGGTCGACCAGAAGCTTCGCAATCACCAGGTCCGGGCTGTCCGCCATCATCGGGTGCGACCTGCGGTCTCGGCGGCGAAGGGGGTACTCAACCGACCGCGCCACTCGGTTCCGTCGATGCTTGCCCTGCCTGACGGTCGCCAAGCCGGTGAGCCGCGCCAGCACTCCCGGATTCCGACTCCGCTGCTGCCGACGGCCCTCCTTGAGCACGGCTGCGCACGCCGGGCAGGTAGGTCCCGGCGGTGCCACCAATGCGGCTGGCATCACCAGCCGCCCACACAACCCCACGTACCCACCCGAGCGTCGAGCACCGCGCGAGTAGTCGCCCACCCAGTGATCGTGACCATCCGCAGCGCAGGTCATCGACATCAGGGACGCCCTGACGTGGTCCGTTGGGGCTCCCGCTGCCGGACATCGGCCGTGTCGGGTGTCACCGCACGCCGTCTGGGACGGCCTCGCATCGAACTGAATAATTCGTATAATTAACTGGATCTGCGCCCGTGTCAAGTCAACGTAGCGCCCTTGCGCCGAAGTCGCCTGAGCTCGATACTGCTGGAGTCGTGCATAATTCGACTTGAGGAGCGGCCGATGCGCTACATCCGGATCTCCGACAACCCCTGCGAAGAATTCGACTGCCCAGCAGTGTTCACTGACCGCGAGAATGATCGGCGCGCGATCGTGCGTGGCGACCTGCTGCCACCAACCGAGGAGATCACCTTGGAGGAGCAGGAGGCTGCGGTTACCCTGCCTGCGCTGCACCTGATAGCCGCTGCAGCGGAACTCGGCGGTGGGTTGACCAGGGTGGACGCGCGGCGGATGTTCCGGCTCTTTGCCGCCGACGCGTTCCGGATCGAAACCCGTGACCACTACGACGTCCCGGCCGAGGCGCCGGCGATCGCTGAGTTCGAGGCTACCGGCCAGATCCTCATTTACGAGGGCAAGCAGCGCTGGCTCGACCAGCTCGCCAGCCACACCGCAGCAGGGAGGACAATCCGCCGGGTGCACACCGTCCACGCCTCCCGGCTGAGTTCCTACCTGCGTTGGGAATTCGCCTCCCAGGTGGCCACGAGTGTGCCGGCCGGGGAGGACATCAGGATCGCCGACCTCGATCGCCATCCGGAGCTGGCCACCGACACCGATGTCTGGATCTTCGATGATGCGGTGGCAGTGAAGATGTGGCAGCAAACCGAGGATGGGGTCAACGGCGTCGCCCGCGCCACAGCGGTTGAACTCGACGCCTACCGGGTCTGGCAGACTAAGGCCTGGCAGGCGGCGCTTCCCCTGCCGGAATTCCTAGATCAGATCGGGAAGGCTGCGTAGCATGTGACTCCCGCGAAGCCTGCTGCCGAGTTGGCAGCTCGCCGGCAGCTCGCGGAGCGACTGCGCGCACTTCGCGTGGGTGCCGGGTTGTCCACCACCCAGCTCGCGAACCAGCTTGGCTGGTCGCAGGCAAAGGTGTCGAGGATCGAGACGGCCACCCACGGCGTGGCACCCGGTGACGTCCGTACCTGGGCCGAGACGCTCGACGTGCCCGCGGCGCTGGTCGAGCAGTTGGTGGAGCGGGCGTGGGCTGCGAGCACCGAGGTGCGCAGCTTTCGCCGCGAGATGGCCGCCGGTTACGCCAGCAAGCAAACTGAGGCCGGGGAGCGCGAAGCGCAGGCCACACTGTTGCGCAGCCTTCAGCATCTGGTGGTGCCGGCACTGTTTCAGATCCGGCCCTATGCGGTGGCTCTGTTCCAGCGGGCGCGCCCGATCGCCCGCGATGCCGAGCAGGCAGCCGACGCCAGGTTGGGCCGCCAGCGGATCCTCGACGACCAGACGCGCCAGTTCCAGTGGGTGGTCACCGAGGCGGCGCTGTGGTGGCGACCTGCGGACTGGGCGGTCCAGGCCGAGCAGATCCGCGCGGTTACTGCCGCCACCAGCCGCCCGAACGTTGACCTCCGGGTCTTGCCGCTGGACGCGCAGGCGCCGACCTTCTATCACTCCTTCACCATCCTCGACGAGCACCTGGTAGTGGCGGACGGCCTCGGCGGGATCCGGCTCCACGACCCGGACGACATCGCCTGGCAGATCGAGGTGTTCACCCGCATGCAACAGGCGGCCCTTGACCCGGCGGCGAGCCGAGCCGTGCTGGACGGCCTCGCCGCCCGTTTCGCCGCACGATGATTGGGTCAACCGGGTTCCGATCCGCCGGCTCGTGGGGTGGACAATTTGCTGCCGCCGGGAGATCCGGAACTCAGCAAGCACTTCAGCCTGTTCCGGTACTCGGTGTTCCGCCTGGAGAGCCTGCGACGGACATGTGCCCGCACTGGACTTCTGGCTATTCGACATGGGGTCAACCGCCGGCACGGACGAACTCGGCTGCAGCCTCACCGAACCGCGCGGCTGCCGAGAGTGCCTCAAAGGTCTGCACGTATACGGCCACATCGCGGTGGTCGTCGTGGTACCGCTCGGCGGCGAACGTCTCCACCACCAGCTGCTCACCGGTATCAGCGAAGTCGTAGATCGTGAATGCGTTCAGCCGCGGGGGCGCCGCGGCGTTGGACGGCAGCACTCCCAGCCGTACCCGCTGGCTGGTGACGGCATCAGCTAGCCGCTGACGTTGTTCAGGCCACAGGTGATCGCCGCCAGGGAACGACCACGCCAGCACGGCCTCCGCCACGATCAGCTCAACCGGCGGATCGGGTCGCTCGAGGAGGTGCTGGCGGGCGACACGCGCTCACGGCTGCGTCGAGATCCCGTTGCTCGGACGCGTCGGCCATTCCCAGTACAGCGGTGGCGTAGCCGCGGGTCTGTAAGAAATCCGACGGTGTTCGCGCAGGGACACGCACGTTTGTCCGTCACCGGAATAGGACGAAGAAGCTGGGCTGCCCGGGCTACTTCACGGCAGGTCCCGATTCCAGCTTGGCGAGGTGAGCGTGCAGGACCGCGACGCAGTCGTCGGCGCTGAGCAGGTCCGGGCGGAGCACCGCATTGATGCTCAACCCGTCCAGTAGAGCGGTCAGCCGCTCGGTTTCGGCGTTCAGGTCGAGTCCGGCCCGCAGAATTCCGGTCAGTACCTGCCGCACGAGTGACCTGGTGCCGGCGGCGGACTTGCGCGCCAGGTCGTCGAACACGGGGTTGGTCCTGGCCGCTGTGGTGAACTCCATCCAGACGATCACCTCGCCGCGGCGGGTGTCGTCCAGCGGGAGCAGTTCGGACAGCAGATCGACCACCCACTGCCGCCGTCGCGGATGGGACAGTGCGCCCATTGCGGGCAGTTCCTCGACGCGGCGGTACAGCCGCGCGGCGACCCGGTCGAGCATCGACTGCATCGCGAAGCGCATCAGTTCTTGCTGGTTGTCGAAGTAGTGCCGCACGGAACCGATGTTGAGCTTGGCCTCGTCGGCTACCGCCCGCAGCGACGTCTGCTGCAGTCCGCTGCGGACCACGACCCGGAACAGTGCCTCGACAACGTCCAGGCGCCGAGCCACCGGGTCTACCTGCTTAGGCACTCGCCTTTTGTATCACAGTTGTGATACTTTATGATTTATCACGGACATGATAAATCATGCGAGGAGGAGAACCCGTGGCGACGTACCTCACCTTCCTGCTCATCAGGTTCGGTCTGATCGTGGCCGGGCTGGTGGTCTTGGTCCTGCTGCTGTTCACGGCCGCGCTGGTGCTCAGACGCCGGGGGCGCCTTGAGGATGCCCGGCGCCGGGCGGTGCCGGTGGTCCGCGCGGCGGCCCAGTACCTCGACGACCACAACGACCGGCGGCGGCGGTTGCACCCCGAGCGCCCCGTTTGATACTCGCAGCAGGTGGGTAGGCGTTTTTCAGTGGCTACAGTCGTCTGAGAGGTGCGGAGATCAAGGACAAACGGCCTGGGAACGAGTGCTGATGGCGGTCGTGCGCCGTGGCGTCCCGACGTCGCCAGGTGACCAACTCACGCCCGGGAAGGCCGTAGCCGAGGTCAACGTCAAGGGGTTGGAGAACCACCTGCGACGACACGTCTCGGGTGAGGTCCGCTTCGACGCCGGCACCCGAGCCATGTACGCGTCGGACGCGTCGAACTACCGGCAGGTGCCCATCGGGGTGGTGCTGCCGCGCACCCTCGACGACGTGGTCGCCACGGTGGACGCCTGCCATCGGTACCGGGCGCCGGTGCTGTCACGAGGCGGCGGCACGAGCCTGTCAGGCGAGACGGTCAACGTGGCCGTGGTCATCGACTTCTCCAAGTACCTCACCGCGATCAGCCAGATCGACGTTGCCGGCAAGCTGGTGACCGCGCAGCCCGGAGTGATCAACCAGCAGCTCAACCAGGCGACCGGCAAGTATGGCCTGGTCTTCGGCCCGGACCCGTCGTCGCATTCCCGGTGCACGATCGGCGGCAACGTCGGCAACAACTCGTGCGGAGTCCACTCCATCCAGGCGCACTTCTACGGCCCCGGACCCCGCACCTCCGACAACACCGAAGCGCTGGAGATACTCACTTACGACGGCGCACGATTCTGGGTCGGGGTGAATGAAGAGGATCACCTCGACGAGATCATCGCCGCCGGCGGGCGCAGGGCGCAGATCTACACCCAGCTGCGGAACCTGCGCGATCGCTACGCCGACGACATCCGGGCCGGCTTCCCCCCGGTCGACGAGCTGCCGCGGCGGGTGTCGGGCTACAACCTCGACGAGCTGCTGCCGGAGAACGGGTTCAACGTCGCACGTGCCCTGGTCGGTACCGAGGGCACCTGCGCGACCGTGCTGCAGGCCACACTCAAGCTCACTCTCGGGATGTTCCAGCGCACGCTGGTCGTCGTGCAGTACGACGACATCGTCGACGCCGGCTCGCACATCATGGAGATCCGGGACTGGAAACCGATCGGGTTGGAAGTCATCGACCACCTGCTCATCCACGATCAGCAGGTCATGGCGCTGAACCAGGAGGGGATCGGCGAGCTGCCTCGCAACGGCGGGGACCACGCCTGGCTGCTCGTGCAGTTCGGGGCTGACACCGCGAAGGAGTCGCTGTCCCGGGCCGAGCAGTTCGCGGCCTGGCTGCGCCACGACAAGGGCTACGCCGCCGACCGGATCGTCATCTCCAAGAGCCGCCGAGAGGGCGGTAACAGCGAGGACCTGTGGGAGGTCCGGGAGGCCGGGCTGAGCTCCACCGCTTTCCCACCCGACGGCGGCGACTACTGGCCGGGCTGGGAGGACTCCGCGGTACCCCCGGCCAAGGTCGGCGACTACCTGCGCGAGCTGCTCGCGCTGTACGACAAGCACGGCTTGCGCGGCGCGATGTACGGCCACCTCGGCGAGGGCTGCATCCATTCTCGGATCAACTTCGATCTGCGCAGCGCCGGGGGCCTGGCCACCTACCGGACGTTCCTCGAGGAGGCCGCCGATCTAGTGGTCTCCTACGGGGGCTCGCTGTCCGGCGAGCACGGCGACGGCCAGCAGCGAGCCTAGCTGCTCGGCAAGCAGTACGGGCCGCGGCTGCTCGCGGCGATGCGGGAGTTCAAGGCGATCTGGGACCCGGACGGGAAGATGAACCCGGGCAAGGTGGTCGACCCGTACCGCTTCGATGAGAACCTCCGGCTGGGCACGGACTACAACCCGGCCCGACCGGCTGTGTCGTTCTCCTACCCGGCTGACGATGGCGATTTCGCGCACGCCACCTTGCGCTGCGTCGGCGTCGGCAAGTGCCGCGACCCGAACGGCGCGCCGACCATGTGCCCCAGCTACCAGGTCACCCGGGAGGAGAAGCACTCCACCCGCGGGCGGGCCAGGCTGCTGTTCGAGATGCTGCGCGGCGAGGTGATCACCGACGGTTGGCAGTCCCGCGAGGTCGCCGACGCGCTGGACCTGTGCCTGGCCTGCAAGGGCTGCACCAGCGACTGCCCGGTCGACGTGGACATGCCGACCTACAAGGCCGAGTTCTTCCACCACCACTACCGCTCATGGCGACGCTGGCGGCCGCGCTACGCCTACGCCTTCGGCTTCATCGACCAGGCGTCCCGGCTGGCCGCCCTGATGCCGGAAGTGGTCAACGCCGTCACCCAGACCCCGGGTTTGTCGCGGCTGGCCAAGCTCGCCGCCGGGATCGACCGGCGTCGGGCCCTGCCGACGTTCGCGCCGATCACCCTGCAGCAGTGGTTCCGCGACCGGGGCGGCAGCGTCAATTCTCTTGGGCGAAACCCGCGCGGTCGCCGGGTGGTGCTGTTCCCGGACACCTTCAACAACCATCTGCACACCGACGTCGGCGTGGCGTGCGTGGAGGCCATCGAGGCGGCCGGCTGGCAGGTCGTCATGCCTTCGGTGCACGTGTGTTGTGGCCGCCCGCTCTATGACTACGGCTTCCTCGACACCGCCCGGCACTACCTGCGTCGGGTGCTCGACGGCCTGCGCGACGAGATCCGGGCCGGCACTCCGGTCGTCGGGATGGAACCGAGCTGCCTGGCGGTCTTCAAAGACGAGTTGGGCAAGCTGCTGCCGCGCGACGACGACGCCCGACGGCTGGCGGCCAATGTCTATCACTTCGCGGAGTTCTTCACCGTCTTCGACATCGAGGTACCGCCGTTGCACCGTGACGCGCTGGTGTGGGGGCACTGCCATCACCGCGCCACCGGCGGCATGGCCCCGGAGCACGAGCTGTTGCAGCGGATGGGCATGACCGTGCAACCGCTGCAGGGCGGCTGCTGTGGGCTGGCCGGATCGTGGGGCTTCGAGAACGGCAAGTACGACATCTCCCTGCAGTGCGGGGAGCAGGCGCTATTGCCCGCTGTACGCTCGGCTGACCTGGACACCGTGATCGTCGCCGACGGTTTCTCCTGCAAGACGCAGATCGAGCAGGCAGGCACCGGCCGCGGCGCGCTGCACGTGGCGCAGGTGATGAAGCTGGCCCGCGAACACGGCCCGGACGGCCACCGCGGCGAGTTCCCGGAACAGCCCTACAACCACCTCCGCCCGAGCCCGGGAACCCGACGCCGCACCCGCCGGCTCGCCACATTCGGCGTCTGCCTTGCCGCGCTCGCCACCGTCGCTACCGTCCTCGCCACCGCCGTTTGGCATCGTCGCCGTTTGCCGCGTTCTGTCGTCGCCGTTTGGCGCGTTCTGGAGACAGATCGCGGTAATTCGGGGACCGTTTAGCGCAGTCTGTCTCCAGAACGCGACACATGGACGGGTGCAGGTGAGCGAGGCAGAGCAGCGACGGTCCGCTATGGACTGCGAGCGCTTCCACACGGTGGTCGTCGGCGGTGGCCAGACAGGTCTCACCGTCGGGTACCACCTGGCACTGCGCGATCAGTCGTTCGTGATCTTGGATGCGAACGAGCGGGTGGGCGACTCGTGGCGGCAGCGCTGGGACTCGCTTCGCCTTTTCACACCCGCGCGCTACAACGGGCTACCGGGCTGGCCCTTCCCGGCAGCCCCCTGGTCGTTTCCCAGCAGAGACGAGATGGCCGACTACCTGGAGGAGTACACCGCACGGTTCGATCTCCCGGTCCGCTCCGGAGTCCGTATCGAGCAGCTCGCCAGGGAGAACAACCGGTATGTCCTGACATCAGCGGATCGCCGGATCGAGGCCGACAACGTGGTGGTGGCCATGGGCAGCTTCCAGCGCCCGCGCCGCCCGGCGTTCGCGGCTGACCTACACCTCGACATCGTCCAGTTGCACTCCGACGAATACCGCAACCCGGCGCAGTTGCGTGACGGCGGTGTGCTCGTGGTGGGCGCCGGTAACTCGGGAGCCGATATCGCTCTTGATGTCGCCGACGGTCACCGCACGTGGCTGGCGGGTCGGGATGTCGGTCACGTCCCCTGCCGCATCGACGGAGTGGCGACACGGTTGCTGCTTCCGCTGGTATTCCGGTTCCTCTTCCACCGGGTGCTGACTATGGACACGCTCATCGGTCGCAAGGTCCGGTCCAGGGTCCTCTCCCGCGGTGGGCCGCTCATCCGGATCAAACCCCGCGACATCGCCGCGGCTGGGATTGACCGGGTTCCCCGGGTCGTCGGCGTGCGGGAGGGGTTACCGATGCTGGCGGATCACCGGGTCCTCGATGTGTCGAACGTCGTCTGGTGTACGGGGTTCCAGCCAGACTTCTCGTGGATCGACCTGCCCGGTTTCCAGCAGCAGGACCCGTGGAGTCACTGTGGGGTCATCCCCAGCCAGCCCGGGTTGTACTTCGTCGGACTGCTCTTTCTCTACGCGATGTCGTCGTCGATGATTCATGGCGTCGGGCGCGACGCCGAGCACGTCGCCGAGCGGGTCTGCTGTCCAAGCCTTCGGGCCTTGCCCCCGCGGTGGTAGGGCACGGCTACATCTCAGCAGCGAGCGTCTCGGCAATCTCGTAGGTGTTCAGCGCCGCACCCTTGCGCAGGTTGTCCCCGCAGACGAAGAAGTCCAGCGTGTTCGGGAAGTCCAGCGCCTGGCGAATCCGGCCGACGTAGGTCGCATCCGCGCCCACCACCTCAGCCGGCGTCGGCCACACTCCCCCTGCTGGGTCGTCGGCCAGCACGATGCTCGGAGCCGCCACAAAGACCTTCCGGGCCTGCTCCACGGTGACCGGCGCGGTGAACACCGCATGCACCGCGAGCGCGTGCGTGGTGACCACCGGGACCCGCACGCAGGTAGCCGATACCTTCAGATCCGGGATGCCGAGGATCTTTCGCGACTCGTTGCGGACCTTGAGCTCCTCGGAGCTCCAGCCATCCGATCGCAGCGACCCGGCCCAGGGCACTACGTTCATCGCCAGCGGCGCCGGGAACGGTGACTGCGCAGGCAACCCCGCCGCAGCCAGCGCCGCCGCGATGTCCCCACCACGCACCCCGACACCCTTACCGGCAACCGCGGCAAGCTCGGCGTACAAGCGGTCCACCCCGGGACGCCCCGCTCCGGAGGCGGCCTGGTAGCTGGCCACCACCAGTTCGGTGAGACCGAACTCGGCGTGCAGGGCGCCCACCGCGGCCATCATCGACAGCGTGGTGCAATTCGGATTGGAGACAATGCCCTTCGGTCTGTGGGCAAGCTCCGCGGCGTTGACTTCAGGGACCACCAAGGCAACATCAGGGTCCATCCGGAACGCACCCGAATTGTCCACCACGACCGCGCCCCGCGCCACGGCGACCGGAGCCCACTGCTCGGAGATCTCGTCCGGGACGTCGAACATCGCAATGTCGACACCATCGAAAGCCTCGGCGGTGAGCTCAACGACAACATGAGGCTCGCCCCGCACACTGATCTTCTTGCCGGCCGACCGGATCGAAGCGATCAATCGGATCTCCGCCCAGGGCACCGACCGTCGCAGGTTGATAATGTCGATCATGACGGTACCCACCGCTCCGGTGGCACCGACGACGGCAAGGGTGGGTGCCATCACTACCGACCGGTCCCGGCGTAGACGACGGCCTGCTCACCGCTGCCCAGGTCGAACGCATCGTGGATCGCGCGAACCGCGACATCCAACTGCTCGGCGCGGACCAGTACCGAGATCCGGATCTCCGACGTGTTGATGGTCTCGATGTTGACCCCGGCCTGCGCGAGAGCCTCGCAGAACCGCGCGGTGATTCCGGGGTGCGACCGCATGCCCGCGCCGATCAGCGATACCTTGCCGACGTAGTCATCACACAGCACGTCCTCGAAACCGATCTGCGGCTGCATCGCGCGCAGCGCCTTGACCGCGGAGGACGCGTCGAGTTTGGGCAGCGTGAACGTGACGTCGGTGCGGCCGGTGTCGATGTGCGAGATGTTCTGCAGCACCATGTCTATGTTGAGCTCGGCGTCGGCGATCACGCGGAAGATGTGTGCGGCCTTGCCCAGTTCGTCGGGCACCCCGAGTACGGTGATCTTCGACTCGGACCGGTCGTGTGCGACGCCGGTAAGCATGGCCTGTTCCACAGTGCGATCCTCCACTGATCCAGCCACCATGGTGCCGCAGTTGCGGCTGTACGACGAGCGGACGTGTACTGCGATGTGATTGCGTCTGGCGTATTCGACGCACCGCAGCATGAGGACCCGCGCCCCGCAGGCCGCCATCTCCAACATCTCTTCATAGGTGATGGTGTCGAGCTTGCGCGCATCGGGCACGATCCGCGGGTCTGCGGAATACACCCCGTCGACGTCGGTGTATATCTCGCACACATCCGCGTGTAGCGCTGCTGCCAGCGCGATCGCGGTGACATCGGAGCCGCCACGACCCAACGTGGTGACGTCCTTGGTGTCTTGCGCCACCCCCTGAAACCCGGCAACCAACGCCACCGCGCCCTGGTCGAGCGCATCGCGCACCCTGCTCGGCGTCACGTCGATGATGCGGGCCCTGCCGTGCGCTGCGGTGGTGATCACTCCGGCCTGCGAGCCGGTGAACGAGCGGGCGTCGACACCTAGGGCATGCACCGCCATAGCGACCAGTGAGTTGGAGATTCGCTCGCCCGCGGTGAGCAGCATGTCAAGCTCACGCTGATGTGGGTCCGCCGAGACCTGGCTGGCGAGGTCGAGTAGATCGTCGGACGTGTCACCCATCGCGGATACCACCACGACGACCTCGTTGCCGGCGTTACGGGTCTCGACGATCCGGGCGGCCACCTTCTTGATCCGCTCGGCACTGTCCACCGATGACCCGCCGTACTTCTGGACGACGAGCGTCACGCCGACCTCCCCGACACAGAAATATGGGCCGTGTCCCCTGATCTGAGGGGACACGGCCCTAGAGCCTTGCAGCTTACGCGGTGGAGGCTTCGCGCCCGCCGAACGCCCTGAGCAGCCCGCTACCGAAGATCAGTGGGATCGTGCCGCTCACCAAGTGCAGGTAGTTGTCCCCGCCGTAGGTGGGGATGTTCAACAAGTACAGGTAGCCGAGGAAGCCGAGCACGGTGGCGAGGATGTAGACGCCGCCGATGGCAATGTTCAGACCCTCGGTGCCCGCCTGGGTGAGCGCGAAGGCGCCCATCAGCCACAACAAGCCGACCGCGACATGCACGATGTTGTGGTAGGGGTTCACCATGAAGATTCCGAAGACCGCTTTGTTCGTCACCTCGGTGATGTTGCTGAAGCCGGTGAAGAAGAACCCGATGATTCCACCGACCAGGTAGATGCTACCCATGATCATCGCAGTGTTCTGCTCAAGAGACAGGGTCCGCCTGCTCCGGAGCTTGATACCGAACTTGTCTTCTGGACTAGCAAACGTCATGTCTGTCCCCTTCCACTCGACGCCGACTCTCACTCGACGCCGAAAGACTCAACCGGTGAGGTGCGCGGGCCCGCGGCTGGTCCCCACCTCATGTCGCTAGTACGAACTTCGGCTCGAAGTACCCCACGGTTCACCTGCGGGCCGAGGAACCACCCTAACGGATGCACGGTAACCGAGTGCAGTCGGTAGGCGATCTATGCGCATCCGGTTCCCCGGTGCGCTGGCCGACGACCCCCGCTTGGGTCGTCGGCCAGCTGTCACGCCCCGCCAGTATGATGCTGCCCTCCGTGACGAAAGACCCCTGCGGAAACTGATCTGGCGCGGAAGAACTGGTCACGCACAGTGACCATAAGCTTACGATCTGGAAGTGGGCGCGATGAACAATCTGTGGAACGCCATACGCAGGCGACCGGTGTTAGTCATCATCGGGTTACTGCTGGCGGTGGGGCTGGGAACGTCCGCTGCGATATTCGGACCCAAGCTCTTCACTGGCAACCAGCCTTCGCAGGCGGCGAATGCGACGAACGCGACAAACAACGCAGACGCCTCGTCGAAGTCCAAGCCGGTCGGCTTCAGCGAGTTCCGAAGTGAGCAGGCCGGTATCGAGCTGGCCTACCCTACTGACTGGACGAAGCTGAGCCCCAAGGATCCGCAGGTTGTCCTGCTCGTGTCGCAGGGGCCGCAGGACTCCTTCCTGGTGCGCACCAGTGAGCTCAAGGAAGCGGTCGGCCCGCAGCAGCTCCCGGAGCTGAAGCAGGTGACCGACAAGCTCGTCACCTCGAACAAGTCTGTGCAGATGGTCGCCGGACCCAACCAGATCCAGCTCGCTGGCATGCCTGGCTTCTACTACTTCTACAACTTCACTGATCCCGCCACCGGCCAGCAGGGCTCGCACTCCCACTTCTTCCTGTTCAATGGTAAGACGATGATCAGTATGGTGTTCCAGAGCCTACCCAAGGAGCACTTCGCCGCATCCGCCAAGACCTTTGACCAGATCGCCAACTCGCTGCACCTGCTGAAGAAGTGATCAGATCCACGGCGGGAGTTCGGGTAGCTCGCCGGGTGCGGTAAGAGCCTTACCGCGGGACCGGCCGGTAAGCCAGCCGGCCAGCTGCGTGGCTGAGCCGGATATCGGCCCTGCCACGGGCTTAGCTGCGGTGGTTTCGGGCCCGAAGGTGATCAGCTCCCCACCGGGAAGCTGTAGCTTGATCGCAGCGGTCACCCGAGTGTGCATCCAGTTCGCAACCTCTCGCACCAGCCGGGTGGCGATATCCGCGGGAATCGCGTCGACCTCCACACCGGCGTCCAGATCCACCAGGTGCAGCCAGAGTTCGCGCACCCGCGCCCAGGCAACACGGGCGGCAGGCGTTGGCCCATGCCTGGTGGCGACGGTGGCGTCCCACTGATCCGGGGACAGTTCCTGCGCGGTCGCCGCGAACGCGGCGCCGGTGCGGCGGAGGTCATCGAGCTGCTCGGGCTGCGCTCGGCCGGCGCCGGCCTCGATGTCCGCCTCGCGCGCCTGGACCGAGGGATACATCGGTGTCTCGATGCCGGTCCGCGCCCAGGTGAGCAACCGTTCCAGGCCTTCGGCGTTGCGCGCGACATGGGTGACCACGTGGCCGCGGCTCCAGCCAGGCAACCGGGACTGCCCGCGCAGGTCGTCGAGCCGCATCACGGTCTGCTCGAACAATGCCTGCCCGTCGGCGACCCAGGACAGCTCACTATCGGGCCGGCTCACAGGATTGGGCCCGGTCGGTAGGCGGCGGCGTCGGGATGCCGGGAAACCAACATCGCGACCTGGGCGACGATCGTGGCGGTCTGCTCGGCGGCGGCCCCGGTGAACGGTAAGCGGTCAGCGAGCAAGGCGTCCAGATCGACGCGGTCCAGCGGCAGCCTGCTGTCATCGGCGAGCCGGTCGAGCAGGTCGTTGCCGGCGCCCTTCTCCCGCATCGCCAGCGCGACTGCCACCGCATGCTCGCTGATCACCGCGTGTGCGGTCTCCCGACCCATCCCGGCGCGCACCGCAGCGATCAGCACCTTCGTGGTGGCGAGGAAGGGCAGGTAGCGCTGCAGCTCCCGCTCGATCACCGCTGGATAGGCGCCGAACTCGTCGAGCACCGTCAGAAATGTCTCGACCAACCCGTCGAAGGCGAACAACGCCCCGGGCAGCGCGACCCGGCGGACTACCGAGTCCGAGACGTCACCCTCGTTCCACTGCGTGCCGGACAGCTCAGCCACCATCGAGGCGTACCCGCGCAGCACCACCGCCAGACCGTTGACGCGCTCGCAGGAGCGGGTGTTCATCTTGTGCGGCATGGCGCTGGAGCCGACCTGACCGGGCTGGAAGCCCTCGGTCACCAGCTCATGACCGGCCATCAACCGGATCGTGACCGTCAGCGACGACGGGGCGGCGGCCAGCTGCACCAGAGCACCGAGCACCTCATGGTCCATCGACCGCGGATACACCTGCCCGACGCTGCGCAGCAGCCGCCCGAAACCCAGGTGCTCGGCCACCCGCTGCTCCAGCTGTGCCAGCGCGGACGGATCGCCACCGAGGAGATCCAGCATGTCCTGGCCGGTACCCATCGGACCCTTGATCCCGCGCAGCGGGTATCGGACCAGCAGCTCCTCGAGCCGGCTAAAGGCCACCAGCAGCTCGTCAGCCGCGCTGGCGAACCGCTTGCCCAGCGTCGTGGCCTGGGCGGCGACGTTGTGGCTGCGCCCGACCATCACCAGCCCGGAATACTCGGCGGCGCGACCCGCCAGCCTGGCGAGCAGCGCGACACAGCGATCTCGCACGTGCACCAGCGAGCGCCGCACCTGGAGCTGCTCGACGTTCTCCGTGACGTCCCGCGACGTCAGTCCTTTGTGGATCTCCTGATGGCCGGCAAGCGCGTTGAACTCCTCGATGCGCGCCTTGACGTCGTGCCGTGTCACCCGCTCCCGGACCGCGATCGACTCGAGATCCACCACCGGCACCACCCGCTGGTAGTCGTCGAGTACCTGCTGCCCGATCGGCACTCCCAGATCGGCCTGGGCACGCAGAACCGCCAGCCACAGTTGCCGCTCGAGCACCACCTTGTGCTCCGGTGACCACAGCCGGACCAGCTCAGCGGAGGCGTACCGCGCCGCCAGCACGTCGGGGATCACCACAGCAGCCTACGGCTCCCCAGCGCGGAATCTCCCTGGATAAGTATCTCACCGCCGACCACGGACCGACTGGTGACGGGCGCGCCCACTAGACTAGTGCTACGCCGCGTTAATCCTTCGGGGGGTTGATCCAGGCGCTGGGATCGTTGAGGTAGAGGCCGAGGGCGCAGTCGAGGGCTTGTTCGGGTGTGCCGGATGGGTTGCCGTCGGGTAGCAGGGTGTCGTCGTAGTTTTCGCTGCTGGGCTGGTAGAGCGCGACGCCCCAGTCGGTGTCCGAGCCGAGATAGCACAGTCGGCACAGCGGCAGTTGTTCCTGGTCGGGTAGGTGGCCGGTGACGTAGCCGTAGCCGCCGCGCCAGGTGATGGTGACTGGCAATCCCCTGAAACCGTAGAGACTTCGGTTAGTGTGATCTTGTAGTTGGGTCGTTTGTTCGCGCCGCGCGAGAGTTGGGCAGGCGGCTGGCCTGCCCGCGGTGTGCGCCGGTGGGGGGGCCGTCGAGGCTCCGGGGTCAAGGGCGGCCGTAGGCCGTCGCGGTAGCGATCGCGTCAGCGACCCTTGAGGTTGGAGGTGCGGCCCCCGTATCCTGCGCGGCGCGAGAACAGAGCCAGTGGCGGCGTAGCCGCCTCCGTTGTCTTTGTGCCCCTGGGTGAGCATCTCGGTCAGGCCACCTCGGTGTCGGGATCGTCCGGGTGCGTCAGCTCATAGTCGATCGGGGAGATCATCCCGAGGGAGGAGTGCCGGCGCGTGCGGTGGTAGTCATCGACCCAGGCCGCGACCCGCCGGCGCGCGGCCGCCTTGGTCGCGAACTCCTCGCACGAGCGCAGCTCAAACTCCAGCGTGGAGTGCCACGATTCGATCACCGCGTTGTCCAGCGCCGATCCCGGTCGGCCCATCGACTGGCGGATCCCCAGCCGGGCGCAGGCCGCGCGGAACATCCCAGCGGTGTACTCGCTGCCGCGGTCGGTGTGCAGCACCACCCCGGCCACCCGCCCGCCGCGCACCGCGACCGCCATCGCCAACGAGCCGTAGGCCAGCTCGGCGTCGTGGTGCTCGCTTAAGGCGAACCCCACGATGCGCCGTGAGCACATGTCCAGCACGCTGGCCGGCTGCAGCTTGCCCTCGGCGGTGTCGACCTCGGTGCCATCACCGAACCAGCGCTGGTTTACCCGTCGTGCGCTGAAGTCCCGCCCGACCAGGTCCGGCGCGCGCCGGCGCCCCTTGCCCGGACGGGTCGTGCTCCGACGACGACGGCGGGCTCTGGCCCGCAGCCGCTGCCGGGCCATCAGGGCCGCGACGGTGTTCTCACCGACCCGCCAGCCCATCGCCCGGAGATCCGCGGTGATCCTCGGC
This sequence comes from Pseudonocardiaceae bacterium, assembly GCA_050701375.1. Classification (GTDB taxonomy): domain Bacteria; phylum Actinomycetota; class Actinomycetes; order Mycobacteriales; family Pseudonocardiaceae. The sequence continues at coordinate 10,367 of JBOHFC010000107.1, read as the reverse complement.
GAGCCGTAGGTGCCCCGGTGACGGGCGAACAAAGCCGCGATCACCATCGCCAACGCCCGCCGCCGCGCTCGCCGCGGCGACCCGTCGCCATGGCGCCACTTGTAAAACCAGGCCTGGGACACCCCCAGAACCCGACAGGCCACCGCATGCGGCACCCCGTGTTCGGCCCTCTGGGACGCGATGAACCTGGCCACGGCTACCGCCGACCCATCGCGTCTTTGACCCAGCGGGCCACCGAGCGCTTGAGCACATCACGCTCCATCGCCAACTCAGCGTTCTCCCGCCGCAGCCGAGCCAGCTCGATCCGCTCGTCCTCGCCGAGCCGGCCGTTGCCGTCCCTGCCCTGACGGTCCACGGCCACCCAGTTCGCCAACGTGCCCGGATTGATCCCCAGGTCCTTCGCGATCCGCGCGATCGGGTGGCCGGTCTCGCGAACCAGCCGGACCGCGCCCTCCTTGAAATCCTGATCAAACTTCCGTCGTGACTCCACCATCGCCCCCGCCTCCTTTTAAGGCGATGTCTCCACGTTACGAGGGGAAACCCATGGCCCACGCTCGGCTGCGCACGGCAGCCTGACCCACCACACCCGCTTCCAGAAGGATCTCCGCACGCACCGAAACTCAGGACAAACGTCAGAACCTCGCAACCAAAGGGTCGTTAGCCACTGAGCAGGGCTCGGGCCATGACCATGCGTTGGATCTGGTTGGTTCCCTCGTAGATCTGGGTGATCTTCGCGTCGCGCATCATCCGCTCGACCGGGAAGTCCCGGGTGTAACCGTAGCCACCGAAAAGCTGCACCGCGTCCGTCGTCACCTGCATTGCCACGTCCGAGGCGAAGCATTTCGACGCTGAGGAGATGAACCCGAGCTTTCCCCCACCGCGCTCGGCGCGTGCCGCGGCGATGTAGACGAGCTGCCGGGCTGCCTCGGTCTTCATCGCCATGTCAGCCAGCATGAATTGGACACCTTGAAAATCGGCGATCGGCTTGCCGAACTGCTTGCGTTGCTTGACATAGTCGATCGAGGCGTCCACCGCACCCTGCGCGATGCCGACGGCCTGCGCCCCGATCGTCGGGCGCGTGTGGTCCAGGGTCTGCAGGGCTGTCTTGAATCCGGTGCCGGGCTCGCCGATAATCCGGTCGGCCGGGATCGTGCAATCCTCGAAGTAGATCTCCCGGGTCGGGCTGCCTCTGATTCCCAGCTTGCGCTCCTTTGGCCCGACCGAGAATCCCGGGTCGTCTTTGTGAACGACGAAGGCGCTGATCCCAGCTGCGCCCTTGGCTGGGTCGGTTACCGCCATCACGGTGTACCAGGTCGATTCGCCGGCGTTGGTGATCCAGCACTTGGTGCCGTTGAGCACCCAGTGGTCGCCAGTACGCTGGGCCCGGGTCCGCATCGCCGCGGCGTCACTTCCCGCCTCCCGCCCGGACAGCGCGTAGGACACCATCGACCCCGCGGCAAGCGACGGCAGCACCTGCTCACGGAGCTGCCTAGAGCCGGCCAGTAGCAGGCCCATCGTCCCCAGCTTGTTCACCGCCGGGATCAGTGAGGACGACGCACACACCCGCGCCACCTCCTCGATCACGATGCAGGTCGCGACCGAGTCCGCGCCCTGGCCGCCGTACGCCTCGGGGACGTGCACTGCGTGAAAACCCGCGCGCACCAGCGCAACCTGGGCCTCCCGCGGAAACCGCTCGAGTTCGTCGACCTCCGCGGCATACGGGGCGATCTCCTTCTCGGCCAGAGCCCGCACCGTCTCCCGCAGCGCCTCGTGCTCCTCCCCCAGCTGATACATGCCGAACTCAGGATTCACCGGCTCCTCCTCCCTCAAGCGCGTTCTGGATGCAGACTGCGCTAAATGGGCACCGAATTACAGCAGTTTGCATCCAGAACGCGGTGAAGTCAGTCAAGCGCGGCGCGGAGAGCGGCGTCGGAGTCGAGGACGCGTTGGGCTAGGGCCTGTTGGAAGGTTGTTATGCGGAGGGCCAGCGCCGGGTCCGAGACGGCCAGGATGCGGACGGCGAGCAGGCCGGCGTTGCGCGCGCCACCGACCGACACGGTCGCGACCGGCACCCCTGCGGGCATCTGCACGATGGACAGGAGCGAGTCCAGCCCGTCGAGGTGCGCCAGCGGTACCGGCACCCCGATCACCGGCAGCACCGTCGCCGAGGCCACCATCCCGGGCAGATGCGCCGCCCCGCCGGCCCCCGCGATGATCACCTTCAGCCCCCGGTCCGCCGCATCGCGGGCGTAGTCAAGCATCCGGGCGGGGGTGCGGTGCGCGGAGACCACCGACACCTCGTGGGCCACCCCGAACTCGTCGAGGGCTTGGGCGGCAGCGCGCATCACCGGCCAGTCCGAGTCACTGCCCATGATCACACCGACCAGGCTCACGCCGTCTCCCGTCCCTGCCCGTGCACCGGGTGCCCATGAATCGGATGCCCATCAACCGCGTACCCGTCCGGCCAGGTCCCGGTGGCGAGAAAGGCTGCCGAAGCGATCGCCACGTCGCGCACCGCCCCCGGCGCCGCACCGAGAACCGTGACGTGCCCGACCTTGCGCCTGGGTCGCTCCGGCTTCGCATATAGGTGCACCTTCGTCTGCGGGTAACGAGCCATCAGGTGGTGCAGCCGTTCATCCATACCCATCATCGGCGGGACATCGGCGCCCAGCACGTTGGCCATCGCACAGGCCGGGGCGCGCAGTGCGGTGGACCCCAGCGGGTAGTCCAGCACCGCCCGCAGGTGCTGTTCGAACTGCGATGTCGCGGCGCCCTCGATGGTCCAGTGCCCGCTGTTGTGCGGTCGCATCGCCAGCTCGTTGACCAGTAACTGTCCGGTAGGCATCTCGAACAGCTCGACGGCTAGCACGCCGACCACGTCCAGCGTCGCCGCCAACCGCAGCGCCAACTGCTGGCCGGCCTGCGCGAGTTCGGCGTCCAAGCCTGGTGCTGGGGCGAGCACCTCCACACAGATTCCCTGCCGCTGCACCGTCTGCACCACCGGCCACACTGCGCCCTGCCCGAACGGTGAGCGGGCCACCAGCACGGCCAGCTCCCTGTGCATCGCCACGCATTGCTCGACCAGCAACGGCGTACCCGCGGCAAGCAACTCGGCCACCACGCGCCGCGCGCCAGTGGGAGTGTTGAGCATCCACAGACCGCGCCCGTCATACCCCCCGCGGACCGCCTTCAGCACGCACGGCCAGCCGTGCTCGGCACCGAAAGACACCGCGTCCTGCGGCCGGGTCACTTCGCGAAACGGTGGGACCGGCACACCCAGCCCGGCCAGCGCCCGGCGCATGACCAGCTTGTCCTGAGCATGGCGCAGGGCCTCCGGCCCCGGGTACACCCGCACCCCCTCGGCGACCAGCGCGCGCAGGTGCTCGGTGGGGACGTGCTCATGGTCGAAGGTGAGCACGTCGCAGGCGGCAGCAAACCGGCGCAGCGAAGCCAACTCGTCGTGCCGGCCGAGAACTACGTCAGGGGCCACCAGGGCCGCCGGCTCGTCCGGACCGGCAGCCAGCACTCGCAGGGACTGACCAAGCGCCACAGCGGCCTGGTGGGTAATCCGGGCCAGCTGCCCAGCGCCCACCATGCCGACGACCGGCAAACCAGTACGGGGGTCCACGAGCTGGTGATCTTATCTCCAGATCTGCTGCGGGCACGACCAGGCCACCTCTTCGGGAGGCTGAGCGCTGGAGCTCGGGGATGCTCCTGGGTGCACGAGCTGGTGTGTACGGTCCGTACACTGCGCCGGTGTCCATGGTCGACGCCGTGCTCATCCGGATCCCGCAGCCTTACCGCGACATCGCTGTCCAGCATCGCGAACTGGTGAAGTTCGCTGTCGTAGGTGGGATCACCTATGTCCTGGACATCACGCTGTTCACGCTGCTCAAGATCACGGTCCTGGAGCCGAAGCCGGTCACCGCCAAGATCGTTGCGGTGCTGGTGGCGACGATCATGTCCTACCTGCTCAACCGGGAGTGGTCCTTCCGCACCCGGGGCGGCCGGGAACGGCGACACGAGGCCTCGTTGTTCTTCATGGTCTGCGGCATCGGACTGGTGATCAACGCTGCGCCACTGTGGATCTCACGATATGTACTGGAACTCCAGGTGCCGCAGGTAAGCCTGCTCGCTCAGGAGGCCGCCGACTTCGCCAGCGCCAACGTGATCGGGACGTTGCTAGCGATGGTCTTCCGGTGGTGGGCCTTCCGCAGGTATGTCTTCCCCGACCAGAACGTGCGCCGCCAGGTGCCGGTCGGCTGAGTCAGGTCGGCTGAGTCAACGCACCACGCCGGTACCCGGTCGGGCGGGCCCGGGTAGCTCCTCGCCGCGCGGTACCCGCAGGTAGACGGCGAATCTGGCGGGCCGTGCCGAGCTGAGCTCGAGGCGTCCACCGTCTGCCTCGACCAGCGCCCTGGCCAGCGCCAGCCCGACGCCGGTGGAGGACGCACCTGAGATCCCCCGGTCGAAGACGTGTGCGGCCAACTCCTCGGGCACGCCCTCGCCCCCGTCAGTGACCTCCACCACGACCATCCGGTCTGGTCCGACCCCGGTCCACCGAGCGGACAGCGTCACCACGCCGGCGCCGTGCCGCAGCGCGTTGTCGATCAGCACGCCGAGCGCCTCGCGCAACCGGCCCGGCGTGACCCGGGCGACCAGTTCGTCGGCTACCCGCAACCGCAGCGGCCGCCGGTCGGCGTCGGCCTGCGGCTTCCAGTCGGCGACCACCTCGCCGAGCAGTTCGCCCAGCTCCACCGGCTCGGCGGTGGCGGCTCGGGCCTCCTCGGTGGCCCGCAACAGATCGTCGAGTACCGCGCCGAGCCGCTCGGCTTGCTCCAGTGCCGCCTCGGCCTCCGCGGCAGTATCCGGGTCAGGGTGGGTGGCCAGCTCGTCCAGTCGTAGCAACAGTGCGGTCAGCCGGCTGCGCAGCTGGTGCGACACGTCGCCGACGAGGTCGCGCTCCCGGGCGATGAGCTCGGCCAGCGCGGCCGCCGAGGCGTCCAGCAGCTCCGCGACCCGATCGAGCTCCGGGATGCCGTGCCTGGCCGGCGCAGGGCGGAAGTCACCCATCCCCAACCGGGTGGCCCGGTCGGCGACGTCCTCCAGCGGCCCCGCCAACCGCCTCGCGGTGACGGTGGCGATGGCTGCCCCGATCCCCACCGACAACCCCATGAGCAGGGCGACCATCGCGACCGCTTGCAGCTGATCGCCCCGCATCCCGCCGCCGGGTACCGCCAACCGGACGGTGCCGCGCTGCCCCAGCACCAATGACTCCGCCACCGCACCAGGACCCGGATCGGGGCCGATCACCGAGTGACCGGTCAGGGGTGAGTCCACCACCAGCTGCCCGCCAGGCGGAAGCGCTCGGGCGATCGAGCCCAGACCTGCCGACGGATCCAACGACCTCTGATCGTCCAGCTGAACCACCACCTGCGCCAACTGGGCCAGCAGGTAGGCGCGGGTGGCGTGTTCCGCCAGCCGCCAGGAGGCGAACGCCAGCGGGCCGCCCAGCACGAGTCCGGTGATCGCTACCGCGATCATCGTGGACTGCAGGATCCTCCACCGCACGGCGGCACGCTACGCCGGTTACCGGGCACTTCTACAGCGCGTCAAATCGGAACCCGACTCCCCGGACGGTGGCGATCCGACTGCTACCGATCTTGCGACGTAGCCATGACATGTGCATATCCAGCGTTTTGGTGTTCTTGAGCTCCAATCCCTTCCACACCTCACGCAGGATCTCCTCCCGGCTGACCACCTGACCCGATCGGGACAGCAATACCCGCAGCAGCTCGAACTCCTTGTTCGCCAAACCGACCTCAGTACCGTCGATGAGCACCCGGCGCCCGGCGACGTCCCTCCGCACCCCACCCACCTCCAACGCGTCCGGAACGCTCCGGCGCAGCAGAGCGCGCACCCTGGCGAGCAGCTCAGCCAACCGGAACGGCTTGGCGACGTAGTCGTCGGCGCCGGCGTCGAGCCCGACGACAAAGTCCACCTCGTCGGTTCGGGCGGTGAGCATCAGCACCGGGACGTCCGGGCGCACCCGACGCAGCCGGCGGCAGACGTCCAGGCCATCCATCCCCGGCAGCCCGAGGTCGAGCACCAGGAGGTCGACCTCCTCGTCGTCGGCGCGGGCCAACGCGGTATGGCCGTCACCGACTACCACCACGTCGTGGCCCTCCCGCTGCAAGGCGCGAGACAGCGGCACGGCGATGCCGGTGTCATCCTCGACGAGCAGCACGGTGGCCACCACATCAGAGTAGAGGGACGTGGCAGCCTGTCCAGCTATGACCGATCTCACCGGCGATCTCACCGGCGATCTCGCCCTAGCCCTCACTCTGGCCGATATCGCGGACCGGATCACGATGGAGCGGGCGGGCGCGGCGGATCTACGGGTCGCGGCCAAACCCGACCGGACCCCTGTCAGCGACGCCGACCTGGCCGTCGAGGACGCGATACGCTCGGTGCTGCGAGCCCGGCGGTCGCATGACGCAGTGATCGGTGAGGAGCGCGGCGGCGCCCCGTCTGCTGATGCCGGTCGGACCTGGCTGCTGGACCCGATCGACGGGACGAAGAACTTCCTGCGCGGTGTGCCGGTCTGGGCCACCCTCATCGCGCTCGTCGAAGACGGCGAGCCGGTGGTCGGGGTGATCAGCGCACCGGCGCTGTGGCGTCGCTGGTGGGCCGCCGCTGGGGCGGGTGCCCACACCCGAGACCCAGACGGGACCAGCCGGGCCATCACGGTGTCCGGGGTGGGCAACCTCGCCGCCGCCTACCTCTCCACCACCGACCTGGGCAGTTGGACGAAGTACCGCAGCCGGGAATCCTACCTCTCGTTGGTGGATGCAACCTGGGAGAGCCGGGCCTTCGGCGACTTCTGGCAGCACTGCCTCGTCGCCGAGGGGGCGATCGACCTCGCCGTCGAACCGATCGTCAACCCCTGGGATGTGGCCGCCGTCCAGGTGTTGGTGCAGCAGGCCGGCGGCCGGTTCACCGACCTCGACGGGGTCGCTCGATACGACGGCGGTACAGCGCTGTCATCCAACGGGCTGCTACACGACGCCGCATTGGCGCTGCTGCAGCCCTGACCGGCCCTTGCCCGCCAGGCTGTCGGCAGGTAAGGATATGTGCATGCGGCGTGCTGTCCTCGAGCAGTTCTGGCCGAGCCGGCGCATGCACGCTTTCGACCAGTTCTGTAGGTAGGCCGCGCGTCGGCGCATGGCCCTCCCGCCCGCGCGGCCGATCCCCGGTGCCCACATTCCTCCCCCGCACACCAGGAGAATCTGTGTCCGTAACCGACGACCTGCTCGCCAACAACTCCCGCTACGCCGAGTCATTCTCCGGCCCGCTGCCCATGCCGCCCGGCAAGCACGTCGCCGTCGTGGCCTGCATGGACGCCCGCCTGGACGTCTACCGCATGCTGGGCCTCAACGAGGGCGAGGCGCACGTGATCCGCAACGCCGGGGGCGTGATCACCGACAGTGAGATCCGTTCGCTGGCGATCAGCCAGCGGCTGCTCGGCACCCAGGAGCTCATCCTCATCCACCACACCGACTGCGGGATGCTCACCTTCACCGACGACGAGTTCAAGAGGTCGATTCAGGACGAGACCGGCATCAAGCCGGCGTGGGGTGCCGAGTCGTTCCCGGACCTCGATGAGGACGTCCGGCAGTCGATCGCCCGGCTCAAGGCCAGCCCGTTCGTATCGCACCAGGACCAGATCCGCGGGTTCGTCTTCGACGTCGCAACAGGCAAGCTCAACGAGGTCGTCTGACCGGGTAGCCCTTCAAGTACCGCCAACCCCGGTCCCCGAAGTCTCTAACGACGGCCAACCTCTGCTGGAATCCCAGTGGGGTTGGCCGTCGTTATGAGCGGTGCGCTGGGGGGTTGGCAGCCCTTGAAGGGCCACCAACGGCGGTGACCACCCGGGATGGCGAGGGGCGGCCGAGCTGGTCGGCCATCCAGAGGCTGGTCTGCACCAGGGCGTCGAGGTCGACCCCGTGCTCGATACCCAGCCCGTCGAGCATCCACACCAGGTCCTCGGTGGCGAGGTTGCCAGTGGCCGACCCGGCGTAGGGGCAACCACCGAGCCCACCGGCCGAGGCGTCCACGCAGCTCACCCCGGCACGCAGCGCGGCCAGGGTGTTGGCCAGCGCCTGGCCGTAGGTGTCGTGGAAGTGCACCGCGAGAACGTCGATCCCCACGCCGGCGCGCCCGAAACCCTCGAGCACGGCGGTGACGTGACCGGGGGTGGCCACTCCGATGGTGTCGCCCAGGGAAAGCTGACCGCAGCCCAGGTCGAGCAACCTGCGCCCGACATCGACGACCTGGTCGACGGCCACGGCGCCCTCCCAGGGGTCGCCGAAGCACATCGAGACGTACCCCCGCACTCCGAGGCCCTCGGCCAAAGCCCGGCTCAGCACCGGCGAGAACATCGCGAACTGCGCGTCGAGGTCACGATTGAGGTTGCGTCGGGCGAAGCTGTCCGTGGCCGAGGCGAAGATCGCGACGTCGGTGACGCCGACCGCGAGCGCCCGATCCAGGCCCCGCTCATTGGGCACCAGCACGGGGTAGCGCACGCCGAGGCGCGGCACGAGCAGCTCGAGCAGCTCCGCGGCATCGGCCAGCTGCGGCACCCACTGCGGGTGCGCGAAGCTGGTCGCCTCCACAACCCGCAACCCCGCCCCGGCCAGCCGGTCCAGGAACTCGGCCTTGACCGCGACGGGAACCACCGCCGGCTCGTTCTGCAGACCGTCGCGCCCCCCGACTTCCCAGATCGTCACCCGCTCCGGCAACCCGGGCGCCGGATGGCGGTCGGGTAGGCCGATGTCCCTGACGGTCATGCGGCGGAAGGTCCTGGGTTCACCTCATAGTCCAGAAGTGAGTGCACCCGTTCGACCTGCGGGATGTCGTCGAACTCCAACGGCTCGTCGGAGGCCGACTCGACGATCAGCGTGCCGCAGCCCAGGATCCGGTCGATGAAGGAATGCCGGAACTGCACCGTGTTGATCCGGTTGATCGGGATGTCGATCCCGCTGCGGGACAGCACCCCCTCCCGGACCATCACCCGTCTGGTGGTGAGCACGAAATGGGTGGTACGCCAGCGCAGCAGCGGCGCCACGGTCAGCCACAACACAGCGACACCACCGAGCACCGCCAGCCCGATCCACCCGTAGAGCTGCCAGGAATTCCCAGCGATCAACGCGGCGACGTACGAACCGAGCCCGACGATGATCAGCAAGGCCAGCACCGGCAGCACCAGCATCTTCCAGTGTGGATGCATGTGGACCACCACCCGCTCGTCGCCCCGTAGCAGGTCTTCTGGGTATGGCAAGACTCCTCCTCGTCGCCACTGATCACGGTACCGCTGCGGGCGCGACCGAGCGGGCCGGTACAGTCCCCGGCGCGCAGGTTTCAGTGTGGCCGCGCAGGTTACGGCCACGGCCGAGGAGGCGAAATACGGAATTGAGCGCACGCAGTTGTTGCAACGGCGGCACCGGCGCGTCGCGCTAGCAAGGCAGCAGCGCGCGAAACTGTAGCTGCGGGAAGTTCTACAGACCGCCGGAGAAAGTTGAGATCAATGATGCACAACCCGAGTCCCGACTTCGCCGGGATGGACCCGGGCCAGGCAGGCCCGGGCGGCAGCGAGCGGGCCGAGCAGCTCCAACGAAAGGCCGAGACATACCGCGGCCTGCAGCGCGAGTTGTCCCGACTCGCGGTGACCGAGACGTCGGCCGATGGCATGGTTCGGGTGAGCGTGGACGCCAAGGGCGTGCCAACCGAGCTGACCCTCACCGATCGGGCCCGGGCGGGGGATCCCGCCCGGTTGTCCGCAGAGCTGATGACCTGTTTGCGCCGCGCTCACAGCACGCTGGCTGCGCAGGTACAGGATCTCGTGACCGCGTCGGTCCCGGACAGCGGCGACGATGCCACCGCGCGGATCGTGGCGAGCTACCGCAACCGCTTTCCGGACATCCCCGAGGGACCGCCTGCTACGCATGATCGCACCAGGCGCCCGCCCGATGACGACGATCTGAGCCAGTCCTCCTACCTCCGCTGACCAGGAGATCCGATGCCCATGGGCCACAGTTGTCACGTCGATACCGACCAGCTCCGAGCTCAGCGCCCCGGTCGAGAGCAAGCACGCCGAGGTGGCGTCATGAGGCACGGTGCGGTAGCGGCGACCCTCGCGGGAGTGCTCGCGGCCGGCTGCGGTGCCCAGGCACCGGCACCGGCGCCCCCAGCGCCACCTGCGGTGGCCAATGCCAACGGGGTCGATATGTGCACCATCCTGACCGGACCCGAGCTGACCGCATTGGGGGTGCAGCTAGATACCGCAAAGCAGTTCAGCCAGGGGGGTG
>JBOHFC010000106.1:0-3353 GCA_050701375.1 Pseudonocardiaceae bacterium | reverse complement strand
GACACCACCGTTGTTGTGGTCACCGCTGTTGTTCTGGTCAACAGAGCACCTTCCCGTCCTGCGCGGTGACTTCGCCGCGGAGCATGGTGACCAGCACCCGCCCCGGCAGCTCCATTCCCTCAAAGGCCGTGTTGTGGGCGAGGCTGGCCAGCTGCTCACCGCGCACCGTCCAGGTGGCGTCCGGGTCTACCAGGATCAGCGTCGCCGGCTGTCCCACCGCGATGGGTCGGCCATGCTCGGTCGCCCCACCGATGCGGGCTGGACGCTCGCTCATCACCCGGGCCACTCCCCGCCAGTCCAGCAGGCCGGGGCGCACCATGGTGGCGACTACCACGGACAGCGCGGTCTGCAGTCCCAGCATCCCGGGCCGGGCCGCGGACCACTCGCAGTCCTTGTCCTGGGGCGCGTGCGGGGCATGGTCGGTGGCCACGCAGTCCACGATCCCGACGGCCAGCGCGGCGCGCAGCGCGGTAGTGTCGGCAGCGGTGCGCAGCGGTGGATTGACCTTGTTGACCGGGTCGTAGCCGGCCAGCCGCTCATCAGTGAGCAGCAAGTGGTGCGGGGTGACCTCAGCGGACACCCGGATTCCGCGGTCCTTGGCCCACCGCAGCACCTCCACCGGGCCCACGGTGGACACGTTGCAGACATGCAACGCCGCCGCGGCGTCCCGGGCGAGCAGGCAGTCCCGCGCCACGATCGACTCCTCCGCGGCGGCGGGCCAGCCGGCCAGCCCCAGCCGGGCGGCGACCTCCCCCTCGTGCGCTTGGGCGCCGGCGGTGAGTCGGGGATCCTCGGCATGCTGGGCGATCACACCGCCCAGCCCACGAACGTACTCCAGGGCGCGGCGCATCAGCAGTGAGTCGTGCACGCACACCCCGTCGTCGGAGAACACCCGCACCGCGGCGGCGGACGCAGCCATGGAGCCCAGCTCGGCGAGCCGCTCACCACGCAGGCCGGCGGTGACGGCGCCGACCGGGTGCACGTCGATCAGTCCCACGTCACGGCCGCGCCGGTACACGTGCTCGACGACCACCGCGGTGTCGGCCACCGGGTCGGTGTTGGCCATCGCGAATACCGCGGTGTAGCCACCCAGCGCCGCGGCCGCCGAGCCAGTGGCGATCGTCTCGGCGTCCTCGCGGCCAGGCTCGCGCAGGTGCGCATGCAGGTCGACCAGGCCGGGTAGCGCAACCAGGCCCCCGCCGTCGAAGCTCTCGGCGCCGGCCCCGTCCAGTCGGGGGCCCAGCTCGGCGATCATACCGTCGCGAACCAGCAGGTCCACCGGGTCACCCGCGCCGTAGGGCCGGATCCCGCGAAGAATGAGCGGCCGCCTCACCCGACCTCCTCTTGGGCTGCAAGGAGGTGGTAGAGCACGGCCATCCGCACGTGCACCCCGTTGCGGACCTGTTCGGTGATCGCGGCTCGGGGAGAGTCGGCAACCGAGTGCGCGATCTCCATGCCGCGCAACATCGGCCCCGGATGCAGAACAACAGCGTGCTGGGGCAGCAGCCGCAGACGCGCCTCGGTGAGCCCGTAGTTGATGGAGTACTCCCGGGCGGAGGGAAAGAACTGGCCGCGCATTCGCTCGGCCTGAACCCGAAGCATCATCACCGCATCGGTGCCAGGTAGCGCGGCATCGAGGTCATGCCCGACTGTGACCGGCCAGCCGCGGCCTTCGCCCACCCCCCAGCTCTCGACACCCCAGGGCAGCAGGGTGGGCGGCGCGACGAGGTGGATCCGAGCACCGAGCGTGATCAATAGTTCGATGTTCGAACGGGCGACCCTGCTATGCAGCACGTCGCCTACGATGGTGACGGTCCGCCCATTCAGGGTGCCTAATCGATCACGCAGGGTAGCGGCGTCAAGCAGCGCCTGGGTCGGGTGTTGGTGGCTGCCGTCACCGGCGTTGACCACGTGCGTGGGCACCCAGCCGGCGAGGCGGTGCGCGGCGCCCGCGGCAGGATGGCGGATCACCACGCAGTCCGCGCCCATCGCGGCCAGGGTGAGGGCCGTATCGCGCAGCGACTCCCCCTTGGTCACTGACGAGCCGCCGGCCGAGATGTTGACCACGTCTGCGCTCATCCACTTGCCGGCGATCTCGAAGGAGGCACGGGTGCGGGTGGAGCCCTCGTAGAACAAGGTGACCACGGTCCGCCCGCGCAGCGTGGGTAACTTAGGCACCTCCCGCCCCAGCAGTGACTTCTTGAGCGCCTCAGCGGTGTCCAGCAGGGTGGTGGCGGCTTCCCGCGGTAGATCAGTGGTGCTCAACAAATGCCTCACCGCTGGCTCCGGCGGATCACGACGGCATCAGCGCCGTCCGTCTCGACGAGCAGCACACCGACCTCCTCGTCGCGGTAGGTCGGCAGGTTCTTGCCCACGTAGTCGGCACGTAGCGGCAGTTCACGGTGGCCGCGGTCGACCAGTACGGCGAGTTGCACCGCCCGGGGCCGGCCGTACTCACGCAGCGCGTCCAACGCGGCGGCAACGGTCCGGCCGGAGTACAGCACGTCGTCGACCAGGACGACGAGCACATCGTCGAGCCCATCAGCGGGGAGCTCGGTGGTGTGCAGCGCCCGGGTCGGGCGCCGCCGGAGATCGTCCCGGTAGAGGGTGATGTCCAGGGTACCCACCACCGGCGGGACGCCGGAGAACTCACGGATCCGATCCGCCAGCCGGTGCGCCAGCGAGACGCCGCGAGTAGGGATGCCGATCAGCACCACGGGCTCGGGGGCGGTGCGTTCGATGATCTGATGCGCCATGCGGGCAACGATGCGCGTGACCTCGGCCGCCGAGAGCAGCTCACGCTGGCGCGGTGGCCCTGCCTCGCCCACCGCGCCCGCCCCGGAGGGGGACGACACGGTGGACCTCCTTTCCCGCCTCGCTGGACGGGCCTTAAAGGATGTCAGGTACCGGACCGGCGCCCGGACCCACCCGGACATTATCACCGAGTACATCAGGTGGTGCTGCCGCTCTCGCGCTGCCCCGTCCGGGTGGTGTGCGTGACTCTGCGCGGTCTTCGACCCCCAATGGCTTGACCTGCGGGGTTACTCAGCGCAGCATTACTCTCCGTATCACTTCGGTTTTCGCGTGGCACCCCAAGGCGTTGGCTGGTCGGGGTCTGAAGAAGGAGAAGGGGCCAGATGGGCGACTACGCCAAGGCACTAGGGTCTAAACTGCGTGGCATCCGACAGCAGCAGGGTCTATCGCTGCACGGTGTCGAGCAGAAGTCGGCGGGCCGTTGGAAGGCTGTGGTGGTCGGCTCCTACGAGCGCGGCGACCGGGCGGTCACGGTGCAGAAGCTCGCCGAGCTCGCCGACTTCTACGGGGTTCCGGTACCCGAGCTGCTGCCTGAGGGC
>JBOHFC010000105.1:0-6043 GCA_050701375.1 Pseudonocardiaceae bacterium | reverse complement strand
CCCCGACGACGTGCACGCCGGCGCGGCCAACCTGCGCAAGCAGATCGAGAACGTGCGGATTCACGGCATCTCACCGGTGGTGGCGATCAACGCCTTTCCTACTGATCACCCCTCTGAACACGCCGCCATCCGCGAGATCGCCGACGGCATGGGCGCTCGTTCCGCGTTGTGCACGCACTTCGCCGAGGGCGGCAAGGGGGCAGCCGATCTTGCTGCCGCGGTCGCCGAGGCCGCGGAGGAGCCGTCGCAGTTCGCCTTCCTGTATCCCAACGACGCGACATTGCGGGAGAAGATCCTCACCGTGGCGTTGCGGGTGTACGGGGCGCAGAGCGTCGAGTACGACCTCAAGGCCTCCCGGCAGCTCGAGAGCTACGAGCGCAACGGTTTCGGGAAGCTCCCGGTGTGCATCGCCAAGACGCACCTGTCGATCTCGTCAGACCCGGCCCTGAAGGGTGCGCCCACCGGATGGGTGCTGCCGGTGCGAGAGGCGCGGGCCTCGGTGGGCGCCGGGTTCATCTACCCCATCTGCGGGGATATGCGCACCATGCCGGGTCTGAGCGCCAACCCTGCGGCGACCCGCATCGACGTAGACTCCCGAGGCGAGATCGTCGGCCTGTCGTGATCCCTGCTCGAAGCGCACCCTTGCTCGACTGTTCGGTCGCTGACCTGCTGGATCGCCTCGCCGCAAAACAGCCCGCGCCGGGGGGCGGTGGTGCCGCGGCGATCACCGCCGCGATGGCCGCCGGCCTGCTCGGGATGGCTGCGCGGTTCTCCACCGCGCAGCTGGTCGACTCGCCGGGCCGGGCGGCCTACGCCGACCGGGTCCGCAACCAGGTCGCGGCTCTCGCCGAGCGCGACGCCGAGGCGTACGGGGCTGTGCTCACCGCCTTCGCGCTGCCCCGCGAGCCCGACCCGGACGTGCGCCGCAGGCAGATCCGGCGTGCCCTGGAACGGGCCGCTCAGGTGCCGACGGAGATCGCCGAGGTGGCCAGCTGCATCGCGATCGAAGCGGTTGAGGTGGCCCGGCGGGGTAACTTCAACCTGCGTGGCGATGCCTTCACCGCGGCGACCCTGGCCGCGGCCGCCGCGCGGTCGGCCGCCGAACTGGTCCGGATCAATGTCGAGCTCGGCAAGCTCGGTGGTGACCTGGCCGAACGCGCCGCCCAGGCCGCGGATACCGCTGCCACGGCAGTCGCTGCTCTCGGCTCGCACACCACTTCCTGAGCCACGTTATCCGGACTGCTGACAGCTGCGGGGCCGCTGCTGCCGACGCCAGCGTTATCGGGTGAAGGTAGGCCGAGTGGACAAGGCCACCCTGACGTGGCTACATTTAAACTCTGCAACGTGGCCACAAGGGGGAGGGTTCGTGGAGGTGGGCATCCGAGCGTTGCGCGACGGGCTGAGTCGGCATCTGGCCGAGGTTCGCCGCGGACGTACGGTAACCGTGACCGACCATGGGCGGGTGATCGCTCGGATCGTGCCGGCGGGTATGCCCACGGTGCTGGAGCAACTCATCGCCGAGGGGCGGGTACAGCCGGCGAGGCAACGCAAGCGCCCGGCGCCCGATCCCGTCGCCGCTTCCGGCACGGTGAGTGATCTCGTACCCGAGCAGCGTCGTTGATCTGCTATTTCGACACGTCGGCATTCGTGCCGTTGCTGATCGCGGAACCGTCGAGCGGATTGTGCCGGCGACTGTGGGACGATGCCGACGCGGTAGTGACCACCCGGCTGACATATGTCGAGGCCGCTGCCGCGCTTGCGCAAGCGCTGCGACTGACGCGGCTCACATCGCAGAGCTACCGGGCAGCGGTTCGCATCCTTGATCGGTTGTGGGATGAGTTCGAGGTGGTTGACGTGGATGACCGAGCCGTACACCGCGCGGCCCACCTTGCCTACACCTGTGCATTGCGAGGTTATGACGCGGTGCACTGTGCATCCGCGGAGCAGTTGAGCGACGGCGACTTGGTCGTGGCCGCCGGTGACCGGAGACTGCTCGACGCGTGCGCGTCACTGGGCATGGCGACCGCCGACGTCACCGACCCTGCGTCGAGTTGACTGGTGCTCGTGGGTCTTGACTGCTCGGGTGGTGGCCTTGACCTCAGCTTGGATTGATGATTGTCGCTGGATAGTGCCAGCTTGTGCCGGTGCTGCGGTACTGCTCGACCGGGACGGGCTGCACGCCCTCGCGCAGGTGATCGCGGCATAGGATCCCGTGGAGATGGTCGACTTCGTGGGCGACGAGGCGGGCGATCCCGCATTCGAAGATGGTGATGCGGTGATCACCGGTGACGTCTTGGTGTTCGACGTGAATGACCATCGGGCGGGGAACCAGGCAGCGGACATCGAAGAAGCTCAGGCAGCCTTCGTATTGCTCGTCGGTGTCTTGGCTGCTTTCGATGACCCGGGGATTGAACAGGGTGATCACGTCGTCGCTGCCGGGCGGTCGGACGATGGCTGCGGCCCGCTCGATGCCGATCTGAGGTGCAGCGATCGGCGACACGACGAACGATATGGCTGCGGGTCGCTCGGCTGGTGTCCGCACCGTCGGCGCGGGATGGGGATTCGGCGGGCCCGACACCTTACGGCGCGCCGGGGCCGATGTGGTTCTCACCGAGCCCGATCAGGCGGGGCTCGGCTTGCTGAGTCTCTTCGACGATCAGCGGGCAGCCGGTCCAGTCACTGGCTGACGGGCTGCCCGACCTTCCGCACGATCTCCTGGAGCGCATCGGGGATGGCGAGGGGATCCGTGCCGCCACCTTGGGCGATGTCGGGTTTGCCACCGCCCCCGCCCTTGAGGATCTTGGAAGCTACCCGTACGAGGTCGCCGGCCTTGATGCCCCGATCCCGGGCCATGTCGCCGACGGCTGCCACAATGATCGGCTTGTCATTGGATAGGCTGGTGATGGCCACTACAGCGGCCCGGTCGCCGATCCTGCCGCGTACGTCGAGCACGAGTGTGCGTAATTCATCAGTGGTAGTCGGCTCGGGCAGATGCCGGACCACTACCGCGAGGCCGTCGATTTCCTGAGCTGTGGCTACGAACTGGCTAGCCCATTGCCGGATCTGCCCGGCGCGGAACTGCTCGATCTCCTTCTCGGCGTCGCGGAGCCGCCCCAGCAGTCCAGCGACCCGGCTCGGGAGCTCCTCGGAGCGAACCTTGAGCGTTTCGGTGAGCTGAGCTATCAGCACATGCTCACGGGCCAGGAACCGAAAGGCGTCGGTCCCCACCAGGGCCTCCACCCGGCGAACACCTGCACCGATCGAGGACTCACCGAGCAACTTGACCAAACCAAGTCTCGAGGAACGGTCGACATGCGTGCCGCCACACAGTTCACGAGACCAGTCCCCCACAGAGACGACTCGGACCTGGTCACCGTATTTCTCGCCGAACATGGCGATGGCGCCCACCTCACGAGCCTGCGTGATGTTCATGACCTCAGCGCTCACCGCCAGATCCTGTGCGAGCACCTCGTTGACCTGCTGCTCCACATCAGTCAGCACCGATCCCGGCACGGCGCCCGGCGCGCTGAAGTCGAACCGGAACCGGCCAGGAGAGTTCTCCGAGCCAGCCTGCGCGGCGGTCTCGCCGAGCGCGTCCCGAATCGCCTTGTGCACCAGGTGGGTGGCCGTGTGAGATCGGGAAATAGCCTGCCGACGCCGGGTGTCGATCTCGGTGACCGCCTCCGCGCCGAGCCGAACCTCCCCATGGGTGACGGTGCCCCGATGCACGATCAAACCCTGAATCGGGGTCTGGACGTCGTTAACCTCGATCAGCGCCCCGTTATCGGTGCGGATCACGCCATGATCCGCCAGTTGACCCCCGCTTTCGGCGTAGCAACAGGTCCGGTCGACCACTATCTCCACCGTGTCACCAGCACCGGCTACCTCAACGGGGGCGCCGGCGATCAGGAGACCGCGCACCGCCCCTTCAGTGGTGATTTCCTCATAGCCACGGAAAACGGAGCTGCCTGCAGTGTCCAGGACCTGCCGGTAGGCCGACATGTCGACGTGGCCGGTTTTCTTGGCCCGCGCGTCTTGTTTGGCCCGGTTGCGTTGCTCGTTCATCAACCGACGGAACCCGTCCTCGTCCACCGACAGACCCTGCTCCGAGGCCATCTCCAAAGTCAGGTCAATGGGGAATCCGTAGGTGTCATGCAGTTGGAACGCCTTGTCACCTGAGAGCATCGTGCTCCCCGCTCGGCGGGTCGCGCCAGTGGCGAGATCAAAGATGACGGTTCCGGACTTCAGGGTCTGTAGGAACGCCGCCTCTTCCGCGACCGCGGCGGCACCAATACGCCCGACGCCGGTGGTCAGCTCCGGGTAGGTCGGGCTCATCACCGCGATAGTGCGGGCCACCAAGTCGTGCATGACTGGCTCTTGCGAGCCAAGAACGCGCATCTTGCGCACTGCCCGGCGCAGGATGCGCCGCAGAATGTAGCCGCGGCCCTCGTTGGAGGGAGTCACCCCGTCACCGATCAGCATCACACTGGCCAGAACATGATCGGTCACCACACGAAGAGCGACATCGTCATTCGTGTTCTTGCCGTAGCGAGTGCCGCTCAGCTCAGCCGCCAGATCGAGAACCTGGCAGCTTGTGTCGATGTCGAAGAGCGTATCGACGCCCTGGAGCAGGGCCGCCACACGCTCCAGGCCAAGACCAGTGTCGATGTTCTTGGCGGGCAGGTCACCGACAATCGGATAGCCCTCCTTTGCCGGCCCCTCACCCCGGACGCTCTGCATGAACACCAGGTTCCAGATCTCCAAGTAACGCTCACCATCGACCAGGGGACCACCTTCACGTCCAAACCGGGGACCGCGGTCGAAACAGATCTCCGAGCTCGGACCACACGGGCCGGGCACGCCCATCGACCAGAAGTTGTCCACCATGCCCAACCGCTGGATGCGCTCCGCCGGAACCCCGATCGCGGTGCGCCAGATGTGCTCGGCCTCCTCGTCATCGGTGTAGACCGTGACCCACAACTTGGACTCCGGAAGCCCCAGGCCACCCTCGGCGACAGTGCTGGTGAGCAGCTCCCAGGCGTAGGGAATCGCCTTCTCCTTGAAGTAATCTCCGAAGGAGAAATTGCCGATCATCTGGAAGAACGAGGCGTGCCGGGCAGTCTTGCCGACCTCCTCGATATCGACGGTCCGCACGCACTTCTGCACACTGGTCGCCCGAGGGAAGGGCGGGGGGACCTCACCGAGGAAATAGCTCTTGAACGGCGCCATGCCCGCGTTGATCAGCAGCAGCGTCGGATCGTCAGCGATCAGTGATGCCGACTGGACAACCGTGTGTCCCCGCTGCTCGAAGAAACGAAGCGCACGGCTACTGATCTCTGCCGACTGCATGGGCTGCCTTCCAAAGGGGATCGGTCATCGGAACATGAAGCACGCTCGCAGCGAGCCCGGCGATACCGCTGCTTCGTCATGGTTCATACATGGTAGGCGGGTCGCCCGAGCCGTTGACGCGCAACGTGGACCACGCGCACGGTGCCATCCGAACGAGCAACACTGCTGACGCGCTTGCTTGCCGGCCTTGCCGCCCTCCGCGTGGAGGGCCTCGACTGCCTGCGACGCTGCCTGGTTGGCCTCGCGGCGGCGCCAAGCCGACCGGCCCCACGACAAGACTGTCACCGGGCAGGTGTGATGAGCAGCAGATGAGCAGCCACACGTTCGGGGGTGCTGCCGTTGTCGGCGAGCAGGCGGGCCGCGCGGGCGTGGCCGTCCAGCCGTGCCGTCTCTGTCAGCCCCTCGTACACAGCGGTTCGCACCAGCGGGTGCACAAAGCTGATCATGCCGGTGCTCGGCGCTTCCCACGGAGACGGCGAGTTCTGTCGCAGGATCTCGATGTCAGCGAGCTGGCGAGCGGTCTGCAGCGCTTCGGTGGCTGCCAAACCGGCCAGCGCTGCCACCTGATCTGATCTCGCATCATCGCCCAAGATCGCCAGCGCGCCGCAGAAAGCAACAGCAGGTGGCCCCAATCGCGCCAGCCGCAACGCCACCCGTCGCCTGACCGCCTGCGGGCCGATCTCACGCAGGCGCA
>JBOHFC010000104.1:0-11952 GCA_050701375.1 Pseudonocardiaceae bacterium | reverse complement strand
GCCGTAGCCGGCAACTTTTCGCTCGTAGTTGCCGGCTACGGCACCTACGTAATGGATCCACTCACCTCTTCGTGGGGCAGGAGTGGCGGAGCAGACACCCGCTGGACGACACCCAGCCCGTGCCGGTGGTGAGGTAGGGGTGAATCAGGTGTCGAGTCTGCGTTCGGGTAGTTGACCCAGCCGAGCCAGGCGGGGCGACCGCCGGCCTGGCGGCCTCGGGGGGACGGCTGGATGACGTTGGCGTAGTCGCAGGCGCCCAGGCATCCAGGCAGTCCGTGGTCCGGACGGTGGCCATCCCGGTGAGGGATTGGCGTAAGTCGGCGAGTTGGGCGGCGTGGTCCAGGAGGGGCCCTTTGCGGGTGCCACAGCAGCAGCCGGGGCAGATCACTGATGGCTCCTGTTCGGGGTGGCCTGGTGCCAGGCGGTGTTGCGCAGCAGTCGCAGGCCGTTGAGGCCAATGATGACGGTGGAGCCTTCGTGGCCGGCCACGCCCAGGGGCAGCGGCAGGTGACCGAGGAGGTCCCAGAGCACCAGGCCGGTAATGAAGGTGGCGGCGATCACCAGATTGGCCTGGACGAGACGGCGGGCGCGGCGCGACAGCGCGATGACGGTGGGGATGGTGGCCAGTTCGTCGCGGACGATGACGGCGTCGGCGGTGTCCAGGGTCAGATCTGATCCGGCTTTGCCCATTGCGATGCCGGTGTGGGCGGCGGCCAGAGCAGGTGCGTCGTTGACGCCGTCGCCGACCAGCGCGACCCGCTCGCCGTGGGCTTGCAGGGCTCGTACCATGTCGACCTTGTCCTGGGGGAGCAGCCCGGCGTGGACGTCGTCGATGCCGACCTCAGCGGCCAGCGCCTTGGCGGCGCGGAGGTTGTCCCCGGTCACCAGCAGCGGCGTGGCGCGGGTCAGGGCGCCCAGCGCGGCCACCGTCGCGGCGGTGTCGGGGCGGAGCCGATCGGCGATGCCGAGCACTCCGACCGGGGCTCTGTCGCGCAGCACCAGTACGACGGTGCGGCCGGCCTGCTCCAGCTCGGACACCACCGCGGAAACGCGATCGGCGCAGGGTTCGGTGAGATCGGCGATCAGCCGCGCCGGGGCACCGACAATCACCCGGACTCCGGCGACGGTGGCCTGGACACCGACCCCGGGAGCGGAATCGAAGTCCTGCACCGGTGCCAGGACGAGGTCGCGGTCCCGAGCCGCGTCGACGACCGCGCGGGCCAGCGGATGCTCGCTGGGGTATTCGGCCGCCGCGGCCAGGCCCAGCAGCTCCTCTTCGGCGAGTCCGGATCCGGGCAGCGGGCGAACGTCGGTTAGCCGGGGGGTGCCCTCGGTCAGCGTGCCGGTCTTGTCGAAGGCGACCCTGCTGGTCTGCCCGAGTTGTTCCATCACCACCGCCGATTTCACCAACACCCCGTGCCGGCCGGCGTTGGCCATCGCGCACAGCAGCGGTGGCATGGTCGCTAACACCACACCGCAGGGCGATGCGACGATCATGAACGTCATCGCCCGCAACAGGGTTGGCTGCAACTCCGCGCCCCACAGCAACGGGATCACGAACAGTGCCACGGTGGCGGCGACCATGCCGATCGAGTAGCGCTGCTCGATCTTCTCGATGAACAACTGTGTGGTCGCTTTGGTCGCCGAGGCCTGCTCGACCATCGCCACGATACGGGCGACCACCGTGTTGTTGGCGGGCCGGCTGACCCGCACCCGCAGGGCGCCGCTGCCGTTGGACGTGCCCGCGAATACCTCATCACCGACAGTTTTGGCCACCGGCAGGGCTTCGCCGGTGATGGTGGCCTGGTCAACGTCGCTGGCCCCGTCGGTGACCTGCCCATCGGCGCCGATCCGCTCGCCCGGCCGGACCAGGATCACATCCCCTACCACCAGCGACTCGGTGTCTACGGTCTGTTCGCCGGCGTCGGTGAGCCGGGTCGCCTGGTATGGTGCCAGGTCCAGCAGGCCGCGCACAGACTGCGCGGTGCGGTGAGTGGCAATCGCTTCCAGCGCGCCGGAGGTGGCGAAGATGACGATCAGCAACCCGCCATCGAGGACCTGCCCGATGGCCGCCGCGCCGATCGCGGCGACCACCATCAGCAGATCCACGTCCAGGGTCTTGTCCCGTAAGGCCTGCAGCCCGGCCCATCCGGGTTCCCACCCGCCGGTGACGTAGCAGGCCGCGAACAACGCCCAGTAAAGCCAACTCGGTCCATCGGCGAAGTGTGCAACCAGTCCGAACCCGAACAGGACAGTGGCCGCCGCCGCCCACCGGACCTCCGGCAATGACCACGCACCCACCCGACGACGGCCCGGGACGTTCTTGGGCCGGGCGACAACGTCGGGTCCTGTCACGGTCACAGCCACCGGCCACTCCTTCACGACTCGCGCGGCGCATCAACCACGCCCACCGTATAGGAATTAATGAAGAGCTGTTCACTTATTTGTTGTTGTTAGAGTGGGCACCGTGGGTCATGGAGACGGCTGGGCGGCCACCGATGCCATCTGCCGCACCAGCGTGCGGAGTCTGGGCGGCCGGCAACGCCGTAGACCCACGCGCCCAGGTGGTCACAGCGGCGGCGCTGGATCGGCCGCCGATCTGTGAGTGTCACTCGGTTGGGGACGGTCTCGTCAGTGCTCGGGTCGACGGCCCAGGTACACGGTCTTCGCGGTCAGCAGGAACAGGTCCGCACGCCGGTCAACACCCGCCGGGTCGGTCGGGTCGAGCAGCCGGTCCAGCGCCGTCACGTCCTCTGCGTCCATGCGCTCACCGAGCATCGCTCGATACCGCTCCAGCGAGCGCCGAACCCACTGCCGCGGGCCCTCGGCCAGGGGCGCAGGGTGGTCCACGAGGAAAGTCTTGCCACGTACCTCGTTGAGCCCCGCGGCCCGCAGCAGGCCGGGCCAGTCCTCGACCACCGCCACCGATCCGGGCAGCTCGGCCCGCATCTGGCTGAACCGGTCCGCCAATGCCACATCCAGCCGGGCCAGCAGCGCGGGGCGTCCGAAGCCCAGGTC
The DNA here is from genome assembly GCA_050701375.1 of Pseudonocardiaceae bacterium. GTDB lineage: Bacteria > Actinomycetota > Actinomycetes > Mycobacteriales > Pseudonocardiaceae. Next base: position 8,934 of record JBOHFC010000104.1, on the reverse strand, counting down.
ACGCGGCAGCAAGCGGGTGGGCAGGCCGCCCTCGACGATGGCCAGCACGCCCCCGGGGCTGAGCAGACCGGCCAGCTGGTTCAGCGCGCCCTGCTGGTCGCCGACGTGGTGCACGACCTGCCCTGACCAGACCAGCTCCGCCGGCTCCAGGTCCGCCAGGCCCTCTGGGAACTCGGCCACCCGGGTCCGCAACCGGACCCCGAGCCGTCCGGCCCGTTGCGCCGCGCGCGCCAGCAGCTCCGGCGCCCCGTCCACCGCGGTGACCTCGGCTTGCGGGAACATCGCCGCCAACCCGCAGGCCGCGACACCCGGGCCGCTGCCGATGTCCAGGATCCGCCGTGGGCTCAGATGCTTGAGTTCGGCGAAGGCCTGCCGTGTGTAGGGGCTGTGCGCCTCGCCCTCGAGCTCCAGCAAGTCAGCCATCGCAACCCAGTCGAAGTCGTTCATCGCATCCTGCCCTCTTCCATGGTGAGACAGCTCATCCGCCGCGGCGCTGTCGGTGATTTACCGGGATCTCGGTCAGCAGGTGCTGGCCGAGCACGACGTCGTGCTCAAGGCGGGTGAGATCGCCGAGTTCGACACCCGGCTGCCGCACTGGTTCGGCAGCACCGGGGACGCGCCGCTCCGCTCATCCCACCGGGCGCGGTGGTGGGAGCCGTGAACTCGACAGGACCGACTCACTTCGGGACCCGGCACGTCGGTACTGTCGAGTTCACGGATAGCGCCGAACACGCCGCGCCCTATTCGTGACGCGCTGATCGACGCCGAGCGTACCGCTAACGGTGTGTACCGGTACGACATTCTTCCCGAGGCCCGGGAACAGGTTGCCGGGCGCTCAGCGAGCCACGACGGCGAAGGTGGTGTTGACGCCGAGCAGCCGATCGGGCCATGGCTGGTGCCTGGTCGTCGCCCACTCGATGTCGACGAGCCGTTCGATCCGCGGGGCGCACCAGTCTGCTGCGGTCACCAGGTCGACGATTCGCTCCGGCGTAGCGCCATCGGCGAGCGGCAGCGCGGCAAGCATGATGTCGTCGTAGTGCCCATCGTGCCCGTGGCGGATGCCACGCACCTGCCGCAGCCAGTTACGGGCGTAGCCGCGGGCGCGCTCGAGGGGATCCGCGGCGCTACCCCACAGACTCTCCAGCAATACCAACCGGCCATCGGGGACCGCCGCCCGCCAACACCGCACCGCGGCCAACGGATCGGGCAGCGTCCACAGCAGGTGCCGCGACATCACCGCGTCCCAGGTCCCGGCCGGTAGCTCGTCGGCCCGGCCGGTGACGGCGTTGACCTCGAGGTCCTGCGCGGCCGCGATCGCCAGCAGCCGCTCCAGCATTGCCGGAACGAGATCGACGGCGGTGACGGTGTACCCGAGTTGGGCGGCGGTCAGGCTCAGGACTCCGGTACCCGCTCCGACGTCGAGCACCCGCGCCGGCGGCGGTGGCAGCAGCCGGCCCAGCACGCCACGCCACGCGGCCCACTCCAGCGCGCCGCGCATGTCGTAGCCAGAACAGCACATCCCGGCCGCCGATCTTCGCCAGCGCAAAGACGATGCCCACCGAGGCCAGCGCGCCGACGAACGCGCTGCCGGTCAGCGAGCTGGCGCCCAACGCCGTGCCGACGCCGAACAGGATCGTCGCGGCCGCGCCGGTGGATGCGCCCGCCGTGACCCCGAGCAGGACCCGGGGCACTCGCACCTGCTCGACGATCGCGTCCTGCGCCGCCGGCCAGGTCACCGCCTGCGGCCAGCCGAGCAGGTGATGACCGACGACCTTCGCCACCGTCGCCACCGGGATGGCGACCGGACCGAGCCCGGTCGCAACAGGCAACGTCGCAATCAGTAGGGCCCCCAGGCCACCGATCCAGAGCAGCGTCCGCCTGCTCGTGTGGCTGCGGCCGAGCTCGTCAATAGCCTCGGCACTGGTGTCCACCGGGGCGGCCTGCTCGACGATCTCGCTCACGGTCCGGTGCCGCCCACTTGGTCACCGAGCGATCGCCGGTACCAGCCGATGATCGCGAGGTCCTGGCGGTGACATCGCCCGCACCAGGGCGATCGTTGGCGCTGCGCGCCGAGCAGCTTGACCGTGCCCTCCCCGTCAACCGGCCCGAGGCCCTGCGTGAGCCAATTCTCCACTCTTAGCTCCCCGTTCGGGTGACGGTGAGGCGGCATGGTCAACCCATGGTATATGTTGCACTATATTGGCAACAGCTACCATGGGTTGACGCGTTCGGTAGGGGTGACGGCGAGCCCGATCCGGCGCCGGTACATCGTGTCGGTGGATGCGGACGACTTCCGCGACTGTATGCAGGGGCGCGGGTTGATGGTCGACCGGCGGCAAGGGCGGTCCACCTACTGCCGACTCGCCCAGCCATAGATCCGTAGGCTGCCGAGGCGCCACTGTGCACCAGCCGGCGATTGCTCGCTGACGGGAGCTGCCCGTCCCACCGGCGGACAGCCCCCATCGAGAAGAGGACGCTCGCTCGTCCCCGTCGTTCAGCGAAGCAGCTAATTGTAATTGCAAATATAAGGCGATAACAAGAGGCATTGAGCGGCACGGTGCAGCGCGTAGGTTTGTGACGTGATCGCGGCGCGCACTGACGTCGTTGGGAGCCTGCTGCGCCCGGGTGAGCTGCTCGTGGCGCGGGAGCGCCTGGAGCGCGGCGAGATCGGCCCACCCGAGTTCAAGCGGGTGGAGGACGCCGCAGTCGATGCTGCGATCCGCCTGCAGGAGGGCGTCGGCCTCGCCGTGGTCACCGACGGCGAGATGCGTCGCCTGTCATTTCAGAGCCAGCTCACCGAAGCGGTGGAGGGCTTCAGCGACTGGGATCTCGACGCGTTCCTGTGGGGCGACTGGCACGGGGAGCAGGTCGAGGACAAGCGCATCGAGCGCCCGCCGATCGCCGTCCTCGGTCGGCTGCGGCGTCGCCGTTTCCTCTCTGCCGAGGAGTTCGCGTACGCCCGCGGACGGACGCAGCGAATCGTCAAGGTCACGCTGCCGAGCCCGAGCCTGTTCGCCAACTTCTACGATCCGGAGCGGTCGCGCGGAGCCTACCCGACCCTGGAGAGCTTTCTCGCCGACGTCGCCGAGATCCTCCGTGAGGAGGTCGACGAACTGGTGCGGCTGGGCTGCCGATATATCCAGCTCGACGCTCCGCACTATCCGCTGCTCCTCGTTCCCGCCTATCGCGACTTCTATGCCAGCAGAGGCTGGCCGGCCGAGCGCTGGCTCGACCTCGGTCTCGAACTCGACAACATGGTCTTCGGACAGCGGCCCGGCGTGGTGTCAGGCTTCCATCTTTGTCGCGGCAACCAGCAAAGCCGCTGGCTGGTCGAGGGCGGCTACAACTGGCTTGCGCCACGCCTGTTCGCCCGCGTGCGCGCGCAGCGGCTGCTCCTGGAGTACGACGACCAGCGCTCCGGCGGATTCGAGCCGCTGGCCGCGGTGCCGCAGGACAAGACCGTCGTCCTCGGCCTTGTCACAACCAAGACTGGGCGGCGGGAGACCGTCGACGAACTCGAAACCCGCATCCGCGAAGCGGCGCGCTACCTGCCGCCGGAGCGCCTCGCGCTGTCTGCGCAGTGCGGGTTCGCCACCTCCATCCTCGGCAACGCTGTCTCCGCCGCCGACCAGGAGGCCAAGCTCCGGACGATCGTGGCGACCGCCGAGCGCGTCTGGGGATGACGGCCTGAGCCATCAAGGGGGCGCGTGAGCGCTGCCGATCTGCGGCTTCGATCTCGGCATCAGTCGCGTCAGGCCGGGCAAGGCGGATGTTCTTGGGCGGGGTTGTGGCGACCGGGTACAGCCGCGTCGAGCGAGCCGTCGCGTAAGCGCGGCGGGCGAGCAGATCATCGTAGTCGCCGGACTGCTGGGAGCAGGATGCTCCGACTTCGCTTCCGGACGCGCGCGATACGGTCCCGGCGTGGGGTCCGTCGACGATATAACCAGCACTGTCCGCCATACCGAGCCCGAAGCCCTCGCCAACCTGGCGGCCGTCCTGCAACTGTGCGCCGCCGGGAAGCTCCGGTGCAGCGAGAAGACCCAGCGACCCTCGGCCGCCACTGTCCGAACAGTCACCGAGTCCCTGGTCGCCGGTGACTTCTACCCCGACGACGCCATCGTTTCGTACGCCTGGCCGCTGCTCCTGCAGGCCGGCGGGCTCGCCCGGCTCGACGGGCCACGGCTCGAGCTCACCCCAAGGGGCCGGGCGGCGTTGGGCAAGCCCGCGCACGAGGTGATCCGCGGGCTGTGGGAACGCTGGCCGCGGCACGCCCCGATTGACGAGCTCAGCCGGGTGGAGGAGATCAAGGGTCAGCGGTTGGCCGCGGCGCTGAGTGCGGCGGGACCGCGCCGCCAGACCGTCGCCGCGGCACTGGAACTGTGCCCACCCGGCGAGTGGGTTACCGTCGACGACCTGTTCCGGCGCATGCGCCACGTTCACCTGAACCCGACGGTGGCCCGCAGCGAGCGCGGCCTGTGGAAGCTGTACCTCGGCGACCCCGAGTACGGCAGCCTCGGTTACGACGGCCACCACGACTGGCCGGTCCTGGAGGGCCGTTACACCCTGGCCGTACTGTTCGAGTACGCGGCGACGCTGGGCCTGCTGGACGTCGAGTATGTGGCTGCGGCGCATGCGCGCGACGACTTCCGGCACATGTGGGGCGCCGACTGGACCGATGCGCTGAGCCGCTACGACGGGCTGCTGACGGTACGCCGCACCCCGCTCGGCGCGTACGCCACCGCGCTGACCTCGGTCTATACCCCGCCACCGGCGGTCATTCCCGGCCGCGGGATCGAAGTGCTCGCCAACTTCGACATCGTCGCCACGGCGGAGCTGGCCGCCGCCGACCGGCTCATCCTCGACGCCTACGCGACCCGCACGTCCGACCGGGTCTGGACACTGACGGCCGCCGGCCTGCTCGCCGCCGTCGACGCGGGGCGCCCGCCGGCGGATTTCGCGGCGTTCCTGGCCGAGCGCGCCGTGCACGAATTGCCGGCGACCGTCCGTACCCTTCTCGACGACATCGAGTCGCGTGCCCGGCAGGTGCGCGACCTGGGCATCCGCCGGGTCATCGAGTGCACCGACGCGACCGTGGCTACGCTGCTCGCGCGGGACCGGACGCTGCGGCCGTACTGCACCCGGATCGGCGACCGGCACCTGCTGCTCGCCCCGAATGGTGAGGTGAAGGTCCGCACAGCGCTGCGCAAGCTCGGTTACGCCTTGGGCCTCGAAGCTTGACCTGGGCTAGACCGCAGGGGCGGGTGCGATGGATTGCCGACGTTGTAGCTTGCCTCGTCTACTATGGCGTAGACTGTTTGCGGTGAGCACGACGATCCGAGTCAGCGAAGCCACCCGCGCGCGCGCCGCCGATCTGGCGGCGCGGACTGGCCGCCAGATGCAGGTGATCGTGGACGAAGCACTCGCCGCGTACGACCGCGCCCTGTTCTGGGAGGCCTTCGAGGACGGCTACCGGCAGCTGGCTGCGGACCCCGACGAGTGGGAGGCGGTGCAGGCGGAGCGGCGCGGCGAGGAACCCGCGCTGCGCGACGGCCTCGGGTGAGCGAGACCCCCGACCCGCGGCGGGGCGAATTGTGGATGGTGGACTTCGGGACCCCGGTGGGGCACGAACAGGGCCATCGCCGCCCCGCCGTTGTCGTCTCCGCCGACCGGATGAACACCAGCAGAGCAGGGCTGGTGATCGTGGTCCCGGTGACCCGGACCCGGCGGAACCTGCCCTCGCACATCGAGATCGAGCCCGCACCGTCCGGGCTTCGCGAGACCAGCTACGCCAAGTGCGAGGACGTCAAGTCGGTGTCCAGCGAACGCCTGATCCATCGCATCGGCCGTGCCCCCGAGTCCGTGCTGTGCCACATCACAGCGGTGCTCCGGACTCTGATCGACGGCTGACTCGCTCGACGAACTCGTCGTCCGTACCGGCGTCAAGCGCACGGCCCTGTTCCTCGACGTCTCGGGCGACCACCAGTCCACGACAGAGAACATGACACGCTTCGCCCAAGATGTGCTCCCCCAGCTCAGCGCGGTGTGACACTCTCTCGCAGTGAGCCGCTGCGATACGCTGCACAGGTGGGTAGGGCATGATCGATCAGCGGTACAGCATGGCCGCCAGGTGTCCCCGGTGTGATCACCGGGCCATCCTGACCGTGGCCGCAGCCAACCGCCTGGTGTCCGCGTCGAGGCACCTGCTGGAGTCGTTCCCGTGCCCGGCCAGACACGGCTGGCACGTGCGGTATCCGGGAATCGAAAGTCCCGCCAAGCCGCACCGCCGCGGCTGGCGCTAAGCGCAGGCCGATGCAGCTTGTGGTGATGGGCGTCGCCGGTAGTGGCAAGAGCACCGTGGCTGCGCTGATCGCCAGCCGAACCGGCTGCGCGCTGGCCGAGGGCGACGACTTTCACCCCGCGTCGAGCATCGCCAGGATGGCCGCCGGGTCCCCGCTGGATGACGCGATGAGGACGCCCTGGTTGGCGGCCATCGCGGGTTGGCTCACTGAGCGAGCCGCTGCTGGGCAGTGCGCCGTGGTGAGCTGTTCGGCGCTGACCCGGGCCTACCGCGACGTGCTGCGCGGCGCGGGTTCGGATGTGCGGATGGTGCATCTCGCGGGTCCATCTGACCTGGTCGCCCAACGGCTGGCCGGGCGCCGCGGTCACTTCATGCCGCCGCAACTGCTGGCATCCCAGTACGCCGTGCTGGAACCGCTGGACCACGACGAGCCCGGCATCACTGTCAGCCTGGCAGCCACCCCCGAGCACATCGCCGACGAGGTGCTGAGAACATTCCGTCTTCCACCGCATTGCGCGGGCTGAGCGGGGTTATTCCGCGCGGCGTACCCCGCTAAGCCTGCTGAATGCGGCGCAAGGTGATGGAATGTAACCGGGTGGTAAGGGTTGCGGGGCGAGTCGTGCGGCAGGATGTCCCGCAGCGTCTGATGCGAGGGGAGGTCGTCGTGCGGCTCGTCGATGGCCTACCGCGTTCGCAGGACGACGTCGAGGGCTCGCTGAACGAAGTCGAGGGTTTGCCGGACGCAACCGGGACGCGGCGCTGACCGCCCCGCGCGCGACGCTGCTGGTGCTGGCCAAGGCACCGGTACCGGGGAGAGTGAAGACCCGGCTATGCCCGCCTGCCAGCCCGGATCATGCCGCCCGGATCGCCGCGGCCGCCTTCGCGGACACCGTGGACGCGGTGCTCGCGGTGCCCGACGTGACACCCGTGGTGGCGCTGACCGGTGATCTTGCCCAGGCGGTCGACGGTGCAGCGCTCACCGAGCAGTTGCGGACCGTCACCGTGCTATCGCAACGTGGTACAACGCTGGGGCAACGGATCGCCGCCGCGTACGCCGATACCGCGGCGGCAGTCGGTGACCGACCGGTGTTGCAGATCGGGATGGACACCCCACAGGTCGACGCCAAGCTGCTCAGCCATTGCCTGGACCAGCTCGACGGCGACGGCGTGGACGCCGCGCTCGGCATGGCCACCGACGGAGGTTGGTGGGTCCTGGGCGTGCGCCGGCCCGAGCTGGCCGGTCTGATCGCTGATATCCCGACGTCGCTGCCGGACACCGGGGCGCGGACGCTGGCCGCGCTACATGCCGCCGGATGCCGCGTGATAGAGCTGCCTGAACTGTCCGACGTTGATAACTGGGAGGACGCGATCGCGGTGGCCGTCGAGGTGCCTGACGGCCGCTTCGCGGCAGCGGTCGCTGCCGCAGCGGCGACCCTGGAGCGCCGCCGGTGATCGCGGAACACACCTCAGTCTTCGATCCGGCGTTGACGGGTAGGGCTGGTCAGCTCGTCGGCGACGACGGACGGATTCTTCCGGTTGCCCCGCAGCGCTGGCTGGCCCCGGCCGACGACGAGGATGCCTGGCTGTTGAATCGCTGCACCGGGCCGACTCTCGATGTGGGCTGCGGCCCGGGTCGGCTGGTGGCCGAGCTGGCCGGCCGGGGTGTCCCGGCACTGGGCGTGGACTGCTCGCCGCTGGCGGTCCGGCAGTGCCATTCCCGTGGCGCCGCGGTGCTGCACCGCGATGTCTTCGCCACGCTGCCCGGCGAGGGCCGGTGGCACCACGTGCTGCTGGCCGACGGCAACATCGGCATCGGTGGGGACCCGATGCGCCTGCTGCGCCGCTGCGCCGCCCTGCTCAGACCCGGTGGCACCATGCTGGTCGAGGCTGGACATCCCGGAACTGGGCTATGGCGGGGGGCGGCCAGGCTCCAGGTGATCGGCAGCGCCGCAGGTCCCTGGTTTCCGTGTGCGGTCGCCGAGTTGGCGGCGCTCGCCGCACTCGCCGCGCCGGCCGGTTTGCAGGCCGGGGACCGCTACCGCCTCGGCCGCTGTTTCCTCGAGCTGCGCTATGTCAGCGGACGGTAAGCTCCGCCGACCTGCCGGAACGCTAGCGTTGCGACCATGACCGCGCTGGGCCGTTGGGCTGATCGAGTAGCCGAACACCCGCCGCCGGGCCCGTTCCGGCGCGGCTTCTGGCGTAGCCCGCTACGTGGCCCGTGGTTCACCGCGGTGCTCAGCGTGGCGCTGCTACCCGGCATCACGCTGATGTTCCTCACCGGCCTGGCGTCCTACGCCGCGTACGACCCGAACCTGGCGCTCGGCAACGACACCACACCGGACAAGGGGCTGCTCGGTTCCTGGCTGCCAGGCTGGCCGGCCGGTCCGTCCTGGCTGTACTGGGTGAACCAGGGCGTGCACGTCACCCTGGGACTGGTAATCGTGCCGATCCTGCTGTTCAAGCTGTGGTCGGTGCTGCCCAAGCTGTTCGAGTGGCCCCCGCTGCGCTCGCCCGCGCACGCCCTCGAGCGGCTGTCACTGTTCCTGCTGGTCGGCGGGGCGGTGTTCGAGTTCGTCACCGGGATCCTCAACATCCAGCAGTGGTACAAGTTTCCCGGCTCCTTCTACACGCTGCAC
>JBOHFC010000103.1:0-3448 GCA_050701375.1 Pseudonocardiaceae bacterium | reverse complement strand
GTGCTCCACCGGGTGCATGTCCACCGGGATGCCGCGCCCATCGTCGGAGACCCGCACCCCACCGTCGGCGAGCAGGGTGACCTCGACCCTGGTCGCGTAACCCGCCATCGCCTCGTCGACCGCGTTGTCGACGACTTCCCAGACCAGGTGATGCAGGCCGCGCTCGCCGGTGGACCCGATGTACATACTGGGACGCTTGCGAACGGCTTCGAGCCCCTCGAGGACTGTGATGGAAGACGCGCTGTAGTCGTTCTTCTTAGGGGCCACGGTCCTCGGTGTCTCCTTGCCGGTGCGCTGCGGTGGTGTCTCCACAATTCTACTGGTCCCCACTGACAGAAGCGGGTCAGGGACACCCCTGGTTTGGTCACAGCGCCGCTATTTCGCTTCAGCGCAGGTCCCGGCGGCGGTGAAGCCGAGTCGCGGCGCCTAACGGACGCTCAGTGGCCTACCTGCGGGCTACGTTGTCAACCGGGCGTCAGCCGTAGGTGTCTCGGGGGCCACGGCCCCGGACGTGCCTCGGGCCGTGCACCCAGCTCGGCGCCGCCGGGCCCTGCACCCGCAACCGGGTCACCACCCCGGATCCGACGCCGGCGGCGATCCGCGCGATCAGCTGCCGTTGCAGTAACCGGAGTTGGGTGGCCCACGCCGTGGAGCTGGCCCGTACGATCAGCTCGCCGTCGTTCAGCGACACCGGCTCGGCGTGCTCGGCCACCTCGGCGCCCACCAGCGCAGCCCACCGGGCGAACACCACACCGGCGGACACCCGGTCCGCCCAGCCCCGGTCGGCGACCAGCCGCGACGCCAGCCGGCCCAGCGGCTGCGGATCCCGGTCGTCCGGCCGTGCACCGGACCAGCCGCGACGCCGCCGAGACACCGCGCGCGGCGCGCCAGGCTTACCCGGACCTGCGCCCGTCCCGTTGGAGTTACGCTGGACGGCACGGGCGGCCTCCAGCGCGGCGCGGGCGATGTCAGCGCCTTTCGGCACCTCAGATGGGGTCTGAGATGGACTCTTGGGTGGATCGAACATCGACTTGTCCACACTGTCCACAGGTTTGTCCCCAGCCTGGGGCCGCCACTCGACGGCCGCTTCATCAGGCCGCCCGACCTCATCGGACACGGCGCACCTGCCCGGCGTCGACGTCAAACCGAGTTCCCTGGAGTTCCTCGGGAACATCCCCCGGCACCGCGGCGGTGACCACCACCTGCTCGGCGGCTAATGCGACCTCGGCCAGCCGGGCCCGGCGGCGGGTATCCAACTCGGCGAAGACGTCGTCGAGGAGCAGCACCGGCTCGGCACCACCCGAGCGCAGCAACTGGTAGCTGCCCAGCCGCAGAGCCAGCGCGAACGACCACGACTCGCCGTGGCTCGCGTAGCCCTTGGCCGGCAGCCCGGCCAGGCCGAGTTCCAGGTCGTCGCGGTGCGGCCCGACCAGGCAGACGCCGCGCTCGACCTCGGCTACCCGCAGCCGGGCCAACTGCGCGAGCAGCGCTACCTCCAGCAGGTCGACGTCGGCCTTGCCAGTGTCGTTCACACCAGCGTCGGGCACCGCCGCCGGCAGGGCGTCACCCAGGCTGCTGCGGTACTCGAGCTCCGCGGCTGCCGACTCCGGGGCTACCGCGCGGTAGGCCGCGCGAACGTGCGGAGCCAGCTCGACGAGCAGGTCCAGCCGGGCGCCGAGCAGCTCCGCGCCGTGCCGGGCGAGGTGACCGTCCCAGACGTCCAAGGTCCGCAGATCAGCGGCGCCACCACCGGACCGGCGCGCCGCGCCGGCGGATTTGAGCAACGCGACGCGCTGGCGCAGCACCTTGTCGTAGTCGGCTTGCACACCGGCCAGCCTGGGCGCGCGCAGGACTAGTAGATCGTCGAGGAACCGGCGGCGCTGCGCTGGGTCGCCGCGGACCAGCGCCAGGTCCTCCGGTGCGAACAGGACGCTGCGCAGCACTCCGAGCACCTCCCGGGGACGCGGCACCGGGCTGCGGTTGAGCCGGGCCCGATTAGCCCGCCCAGGGGAGATCTCCAGCTCCACGGTCAGCTCCCGGCCGGCGTGCACCACGACGGCCCGGACGATGGCGCGGGGGGCGCCGTGGCGCACCAGCGGCGCGTCGGTGGACACCCGGTGCGACCCCAGCGTGGACAGGTAGCTCAGCGCTTCGACCAGGTTCGTCTTGCCCTGTCCGTTGGCGCCCACCAGCACCGCGACGCCAGGTTCGAACTCGAGCTCGGCATGCTCCCAGGAGCGGAAGTCGGTGACCGCGAGCTGCCGGACGTACACGTCGATTTAACCGGCTGAGTCGGGGCCGGCTTGCTGCACGGCGTGCCCGCCTAACTGCTGGCGCAACGCGGCCACCGCCCGCATCGCCGGTGAGTCGTCCTGGCGGGACGCGAACCGGGCGAACAGCGCCGCAGAGATCACCGGCGCCGGCACGGAGTGATTGATCGCCTCTTCGACCGTCCAGCGACCCTCGCCGGAGTCGGCCACCCAACCGCGCAGCTGCGCCAGCTCCGGGTCGTTGTCCAGGGCTGCCACCAGCAGGTCCAGCAGCCAGGAGCGGACCACGGTGCCACGCCGCCACGCCTTGAGCACCGCGGGCACGTTGGTCACCAGATCAGCGGCTTCAAGCAGCTCGAAGCCCTCCGCGTAGGCCTGCATCAGGCCGTACTCCACCCCGTTGTGCACCATCTTGGCGAAGTGCCCGGCGCCGACGTCGCCGGCGTGCACGAAGCCCTCCTCGCGTGGCCCCTCTGGACGTAGCGCGTCGAACACCGGCAGCAGCCGCTCTACATGCTCGCCGGCCCCGCCGACCATCAGCCCGTAGCCGTTGTGCAGACCCCACACTCCGCCGGAAACGCCGCAGTCCAGGTACCCGACGCCGCTGCGGGCCAGGAGTTCGGCGTTGACCTGGTCCTCGGTGTAGCGGGAGTTGCCTCCGTCGACGACGAGATCGCCCTCGATGAGCAACCCCGCCAACTGGGCGACGGTGTCCCGGGTCGCCTCGCCAGACGGCACCATGATCCATACAGTCCGGGGTGTGGCGAGCCGGTCGACCAGCTCGGCCAGCGAGTCGACGTCGCGGTCTCCGGGGCTGCGTTTGAAGCCGAGGACTTCGATGCCGGCAGCCCGTAGCCGATCGCGCATGTTGGCACCCATCTTGCCCAGACCGACCAGTCCAAGCTGTCCAACCAGTCCGAGCTGCACGACGAGTCCTCCCATTAGTGCGAGCTCCTACCGTAGCGGCGGGTGTGGCAGCTTCGGGTTTGGGCACCTGCTTCGCTGGGTATCCACCGCCCTGATGTTTGGATCTTCTCCTTTAGAGAAAACATCAGTAGCAGTAGTAGGTGCTGTGCGCAGTGTGGACACCCGCCATCTGCCCTGTTCCACCGGTGTGGTGCTGTGTGGACGGCGCCTCTTGTCATTCATCGAGCTGGTTGGTCAGCGGTGGACGGCGA
>JBOHFC010000102.1:0-2819 GCA_050701375.1 Pseudonocardiaceae bacterium | reverse complement strand
ATCTGCGGGAGGTCGGTGCGGGCGTCATCTACCTTCTGGAGAACCCCGACGTCGACGACGACACCCTGCTTGAAGCGCTCATGCAGCGGATTACAGGTCCGGACTTCCCGACCCGCGGTCTGATCGTCGGCACAGAGGGCATCTCCGACGCGTACCGCACCGGTCGAGGGTCGGTCCGGATGCGTGGCGTGGTGCAGGTCGAGGAGGACAGCAGGGGTCGCACCACCCTGGTGATCACCGAGCTGCCATACCAGGTCAACCCGGACAATCTCGTCGAGTCGATAGCCGCGCTGTCTCGCGACGCCAAGCTCGGCGGAATCGCCGAGATCAACGACGAGACCAGCGACCGCATCGGCATGCGCATCGTGATCACGCTGAAGCGGGACGCGGTGGCCAAGGTGGTGCTCAACAACCTCTATAAGCACACCCAGCTGCAGCACACCTTCGGCGTCAACATGCTGGCGATCGTGGAGGGCGTGCCGCGCACGCTGCGCCTGGACCAGATGATCCGGCACTATGTGCGCCACCAGCTCGACGTCATCGTCCGGCGGACCAAATACTTGCTGCGTAAGGCCGAAGAGCGTGCGCATTTGTTGCGCGGTCTGGTCAAGGCGCTGGACATGCTCGACGAGGTGATCGCGCTGATCCGCCGTTCGCCCACGGTGGACGACGCGCGCACCGGGCTGATGGAACTGCTGGAAGTCGACGAAGTCCAAGCGAACTACGTCCTCGAGACCCAGCTAAGGCGCCTCGCCGCGATGGAGCGCCAGAAGGTCATCGAGGATCTAGCTCAGCTCGAGCGGGAGATCGCCGACTACCTGGACATCCTGGATAAGCCCGAGCGGCAGCGTCAGATCGTGTGCGACGAGTTAGCCGAGATCGTCGAGAAGTACGGTGACGACCGGCGTACCAGGATCACCGGTTACGACGGCGACATGTCGACCGAGGACCTGATCGCCGTCGAGGACGTCGTGGTCACGATCACCCGAACCGGCTACGCCAAGCGCACCCGCACCGACCTGTACCGGGCGCAGAAGCGCGGCGGCAAGGGTGTGCTGGGCGCGGGCCTGAAGACCGACGACATCGTGGCGCACTTCTTCGTCTGCTCCACGCACGACTGGATCCTGTTCTTCACCAACAAGGGCCGGGTGTATCGGGCGAAGGCCTACGAGCTGCCCGAGGCCAACCGCAACGCCCGCGGCCAGCACGTGGCGAACCTGCTCGCCTTCCAGCCCGACGAGCAGATCGCCCAGGTCATGCAGATCAAGGACTACACCGCCGCGCCGTATCTGGTACTGGCTACCCGCGACGGTCTGGTCAAGAAGAGCAAGCTGACCGACTTCGACTCCAACCGCTCCGGTGGGCTGATCGGGATCAACCTGCGCGATGAGGACGAGTTGGTCGGCGCGGTGCTGTGTGCCGCCGAGGACGACCTGCTGCTGGTCTCGGCGCAAGGCCAGTCGATCCGGTTCTCCGCCACCGACGAGGTGCTCCGTCCGATGGGGCGGGCCACCTCGGGCGTGTTCGGGATGCGTTTCAACGAGGGTGACGAGCTGCTGTCCATCGCGGTGGTGCAGGCCGGGCTGTTCCTGCTGGTCGCGACCGCGGGGGGGTATGCCAAACGGACCCCGATCGACGACTACCCGGTGCAGGGACGCGGCGGAAAGGGTGTGTTGACCCTTCAATACGACCGCCGGCGTGGCAAGCTCGTCGGCGCACTCATCGTCGATATCGACGATGAGTTGTACGCCATCACCTCCACCGGCGGGGTCATCCGAACCACTGCCAAGGAGGTGCGCAAGGCCGGCCGGCAGACCAAAGGGGTGCGCTTGATGAACCTTGGTGAGGGGGCGAGCCTGGTGGCTGTCGCACGAAACAACGAAGACGCCGTCGACCCCGACGCCGGCGACCCGACTACCGGCAGACCGGACGCCAACGGTGCACCGACGAAGGGTGAGTCGTGACGAGGCCCGAGAACGCCGAGGAGACCGAGTCCCCTCCGCAGCAGCGCCAGCGCGGCTCCAAGGGTGACGGGGATCCCACGACGGTGGCGTTGCAAGTGGGTGTTCCCGAACATGCCCGCGGTGCGGCCCGTGAGCAGGCCGATCGCCAACCACTTGGCGGCTCGGCTTATGGCTTCTCGCCGAGCGTCGGGCAGCCGAACGCGGTCGGCGGACCAGGAGCGCGTCCAGATTTCTCGCCGTCCACGGTGCGCGTCGGCGGCTACACGCCGCCGGAGCGGCTGTCGCCCGCCTCGCAGCCGGTTAACCAGTCACGCTCGGTCCGGGTTCCCCGACGGACCAGCTTGCAGCTGCAGCGGCTCGATCCGTGGTCGGTGCTCAAGATCTCGCTGGTGCTGTCTGTATGCGGGTTCCTCGTGTGGATGGTGGCCGTGGGGACGCTCTACGGAGTGCTCGCGGGGATGGGTGTCTGGGACCAGCTAAACGGGACCTATTCCGATCTGACCTCGGCCAACAACGCTCAGGGCGGAGGCACCGAACTGATCAGCGGGGGCCGGGTCTTCGGAGTGTCGATGGTGATCGGCCTGGTGAACATCGTGCTGATGACCGCGCTGGCCACTGTCGGATCTCTGGTCTACAACGTCGCGGCAGACCTGGTCGGCGGCATCGAGGTCACCCTGTCCGAACCGGACTGACTGCGGCCAGTCGGGTTAGGACCCGGCCGGGCTGTGCGGTAACCTTCGCCGGGTCGCCGGGGGCCTATAGCTCAGTCGGTTAGAGCGCATCCCTGATAAGGATGAGGTCGCTGGTTCAAGTCCAGCTAGGCCCACTGAAGAAGTATCATCGTGGCAGGAGGAG
>JBOHFC010000101.1:0-2218 GCA_050701375.1 Pseudonocardiaceae bacterium | reverse complement strand
GTGTCGGCCAGCGCGCCGACCGCAGCGGCAGTGGCCGCCGACGCCACGGCGCTGAGTTCGTCGGACCGGACCGCCGCGGCCGCCCGCGCCGCCGCGTGTAGCACGGTCAACACCGTTCCGGACACCGGCTCGGCCACCGCGGCGGTGGCCAGCTCGTCCGCCCGGCGCAGCCCCTTGCGCAGGGCAGCGCCGTCCCAGGCCCGACCATCGAACTCCGGGCCGATCAGAGGCTCCGCCAGGCCGCGAAGCACCTGGGACAGGATCACTCCAGAGTTGCCCCGAGCTCCCATCAACGCTCCGTGGGCCAGGACCGCGACCGCGCTGCCCGGCGGGACGCTCCCGTCCGCGCTGTGGTCCCGGAGCACCGCATCCAGCCCAGCGCGCATGGTCGCCAACAGGTTGGAGCCGGTGTCCTGGTCCGCGACCGGGAACACGTTGAGCGAGTCGATCTCGTCACGGTGCGCAGCGAGGGCGTCGCAGCAGGTAGCTGCCCAGCGGCGGACCGCTGCTCCGTCCAGCGAATGCAACACCGCGGGCTGCTCACCGCCTTCATCGGAGCCGGTTTCCAGGCTGGTTTGTGGCTCTCCAAGGGCTACCAACCCCGTTGCGGGGGTCTTGAAGGGCTACCAACGTCGAAGATTACCGACCCGCAGCGTCCCCGGTGCGCGGCGCGGTGCGCCGCCGGGTTACTCTTCACCAGACCGCCCGGGAACGGGCGTACCACCTTCGCGACGAATCCAGGGAGTGTGTGACGTGGCTGCCGTGTGCGACGTCTGCGGCAAGGGGCCGGGCTTCGGCATGTCGGTTTCCCACTCGCATCGGCGGACGCATCGCCGGTGGGACCCGAACATCCAGACTGTCCGGGCGAAGATCGGCGCCAGCAATCGTCGCCGCCTGAACGTCTGCACGTCCTGCCTCAAAGCAGGCAAAGTCTCCCGAGGCTGACCGCTCCGCGCGACCGCCAGGCTCGCAAGCTAGGGCAACGTCCAGTCCACAGGGTCGGTTCCCAGGTCGGCGAGCAGGTGATTGGCACGGCTGAACGGGCGAGAGCCGAAGAACCCGCGATCAGCGGACATCGGTGACGGGTGTGCGCTCTCGATACACGGCACGTCGGACAGCATGGGACGAAGCGTACGGGCGTCGCGGCCCCACAGGATCGCCACCAGCGGTTGTGCTGGACGCGCCACCAGGGCGCGGATGGCCTGCTCGGTGACCTCCTCCCACCCTTTGCCGCGGTGCGACCCCGGGCGCCCCGGTTCCACGGTGAGCACCCGGTTGAGCAGCAACACACCGCGCGCGGCCCACGGGCTGAGGTCCCCGCTGGACGGGGTGGGCAGCCCCAGGTCGTCGCTGTACTCCCGGAAGATGTTGGTCAGACTGCGCGGCACCGGCCGCACGCCCGGTTCGACCGAGAACGACAGCCCCACTGCGTGGCCTGTGGTCGGGTATGGATCCTGGCCGACGATGAGCACGCGAACCTGGTCGAACGGCTGGATGAAGGCTCGCAGGATGTTGGTGCCGCAGGGCAGATAACGCCGCCCCGCGGCGATCTCGGTCCGCAGGAATTCACCAGCGGCGGCAATCTGGCCGGCTACCGGCGCCAGCGCGCCGGCCCAGCCGGTTTCCACGATCTCGTCTACAGCGGCGGGCACGGTATGCGACCCTAGCGACCGGTCAGCGGGCGCTCTGCGCCGCCACCGGAAGAAGCTTGCCGAAGCAACGGCTGCGCGGGTCGCTCCGGTGCATCCCGAATCGCTGGATCTCGGAGTAGCCCGACGAGGTGTAGAGCCCGATCGCCTCGGGTTGAGGGGTCCCGGTCTCGAGCACCAGCCGCCGCCGGCCCGCAGCGACGGCCCGGCGCTCCAGTTCGACGAGCAGGATCCGGGATAGCCCGCGGCCCCGCGCAACCGGGACCACGTACATCCGTTTGATCTCCGCATCCCCCGCGGCGAAGTCCGGCCCAGGATCATGCGCTCGCCAGCCGCCGCAGGCCATCGCCATCCCATCGAGGTAGCCCACGATGAAGGTCCCGCGCGGCGCGACGAACTCGGTGACGTCGATCAGCGTGGCATCCTCGCCGCCATAACGGCAGACGTACTCCTGCTGCAGTGCGGCAATCAGCCGACCCACGTCGGGATGGTCCAGAGTCCGCGTCCTGCACTCCATCACGGGCAGCCTACGGCTTCCCGTGAGTGGCGATGCGAGCCGTGGCTCGCAT
>JBOHFC010000100.1:0-7203 GCA_050701375.1 Pseudonocardiaceae bacterium | reverse complement strand
GGCTTTGACCAGGCATCCGCCAGGTCAAAGCCTCTGGTCACGGCAAGAACTGCGCCCGCGTCGTCGACATCGGTGGCGAAGATGCTCACGCAGTCCAGCGACCGGCATGCCGGAACCACGCCCGTGGTGCTCACCAGGCCACGGGTCGGCTTGCAACCGACTATCCCGTTCATCGCTGCCGGGACGCGTCCGGAGCCGGCGGTGTCGGTGCCCAGAGCGAAGGAGACGAGCCCGGCGGCCACCGCGACGGCCGAGCCCGAGCTGGAACCGCCGGAGATCAGCCCGCCGCCGAACACGCTTGGGCAGACGCCATAGGGCGTGCGGCTGCCGGTCAGCCCGGTGGCGAACTGGTCCATGTTGGTCTTGCCGACAACGATGGCGCCGGCGTCGATCAGCCGCGCTACGCTGCCGGCGTTGTGGGTTGGTTGGTAGCTGAACGCCGGGCAGGCCGCGGTGGTGGGTAACCCAGCGACGTCGATGTTGTCCTTCACCGCGCAGGGCACGCCGAACAGGGGCATCCCCGATGGTCCGCGCTCACCCCGGATTCGTTCGAGATCCGCGGCCCGTCGGTGCAGCTCCCCGTCGCTCCAGCGAGAGATCCAGACCGCGTCCGCGCCGCGGGCCGCGATCCGTTCCAGGACGAGATCGACCAGCTGCTGCGGCCGGAGCTGCTCCGTCGCGTAGGCGATCTGCAGCTTACGAATCCCGATTGAGTGATCCGATATGGCGAGGACGGGTGAACTGACATACATTCTGTCGATTGTCGACCGAATGATGTCACCTGATAGTTTGATTTGTTACGTCCGTGTTACGAGCGCGCATCGAACGCCCACACTCGCAGTCTCATGTTGCTGCACACCTATACTCGACGCAGGGCTTGATCATGCCTGCGTTGTGCCCCGGACCCGGTGTATCGCTCGTGAGTAGCGACCCGGAGGCGTGCACGGTCACATTCAGCTCAACTTCACCGGCTCGGCGCGTGCCCGAGCCATCGGCCTCTACGCCGTCGCGCTGTCCACGGGGGCCGTCCCGACCAAGGCAACCGGCGGTTGCGATGAGCGGCGGCGCGTGACTTCGGCGCTGCCGATACCGCGACCGCGCGACAGGGATCGGTGACGCTACGCGAAAGGCTTGCCGACCGCTCCGCCAACCGATCGACCGCTAGTCGCTAACCGGATTGAGTCAACTGGCGATGCAACACTAAAGCGGATATGATACACCCAAGTGAGTTAAGTGATTCTCACTGTTGGTTACTACCCACGACAGACCGACAGGTAGTTGGAGGTGAAGATGACCCCCGTTTGCACCATCGCGCCCGCCACCGCGGGCTTTCCCGGCGGTGTTGAGATCGGTCAGCACGGGTCTGGCCGCTGCCGGCCACGGGTCGGCTGAGTTCGACCGAGCCCGATCCGGCTCCATAGCCGCACGGTACTGGCTGATCGGCCGGTCATGGGCAGGGAGTCGCAGCCGTTGAGCCACTGCTGGAGGTCCGGGTGAATGCGAGACGGCGTCCCTTGGGCGCTTCGCCATTGCGCGGACGAGCCGTAGCCTCGAGCGCCTTCGTGGCTACCCTCGCGCTCGCGGCGGGGGTGGCCGGCACCGCCGTGGTGGCCGCAGTTCCGATCAAGCCAGATGTCGGCACGCTGGTCGGCGGCCTCGGGCTGGCGGCGGCGTTCGGGATCGCCCGATTCCTGGCGATCGAGGTCGACGTCCGCCGCGATACCGCGCGGATCAGTCCCACCGAGATCCCGCTGGTCTTCGGCCTGCTGTATCTACCTGGCCCGGTCGTACTAGCAGCCTACGTCGGTGTTGTGGTCATCGCCCGGTTGCTGCGCCGGGATACCTGGTCCAAGCTGCTGTTCAACGCCTCCTACGCGATTCTCACCGTCGCGATCACCGATCTGCTGGCCCGGTTGGTCTTCGAGCCGACCTGGCCCGGGTTGCCGCGGTGGCTCGCGGTGCTCGCCGGATTCGTCATCGCTCACGCCATCACCTCGTGGCTGACCTGGGTCTTCATCGTGCTGCTGGACCACCGACGTCCCGGCGAGAGCGCCCGCCCGGTGGTGCACCTCTACCTCACCGGCCTGTTCAACGCCGCACTCGGGCTCACCGCCGCGGAGACGGTGCGGATGGTGCCGTGGGGCGCACTGCTGGTCGGTCTGTTGACGGTGACGATGGCCGCGGCGTACCGCGCCTACTACGGGCTGCTCCGCGACCACCGCGACCTCGGGGTGCTCAACGACCTCAGCCTGCGGGTGGCCGTGGTCGGACGGGGCACGGTCGGCCAGGGTGGCGACGATGACGAGCCGGAACTGGATGAGGATGCCTGGAGCACCGCCATGGAGCTGGCCCGCGTGCAGCTCAATGCCACTCGCGTGGTGCTGCACCGGATGCCAGCTCAGGGCGGCCTGCACACCGTCGTGGCTGGTCTGCCGCTGCCCAGGCCGCTGTCGCAGCACGACCTCAGCGCGGTACTCCGGACCGACCCGCCGGCCGGGACGGGGCAGGTGCTGCGGCTGGTCGACAGCAGTTCGGATCCGGCCGTCGCCGCGGCGTTGACCGCGCGGGCAGCCGCAGAGGTGCTCGTGGCACCGCTGCGGGGTGCCGGCCAACTGCTCGGCGTCATCGAAGTACATGACCGGCAGAGTCGGCTGCGCCGCTTCGGCGCCGCCGATGAGCGGCTGGTCGAAACGATGGCCAGCCACCTGGCTACCGCGCTGGACAATTGCCGGCTGCTCGCCCAACTGCGCCACGACGCCTACCACGACAGCCTCACCAGCCTGCGTAACCGCCTCGGTTTCCGGGAAGCCGCCGCTGAGGTGCTCCGGCGGGATATGACGCCGTGCGCCGTGATCGTCGTCGAACTGGGGTTGCTGTCCTCGGTCAACGACGCACTGGGTCACGTCTGGGGCGACCGAGTCGTGCTGGGCGCGGGGGAGCGGCTGCGCCGCACTCTGCCGGTCGGGGTGCTCACCGCCCGGTTGGAGCGGGACACGTTTGCCGCGCTGCTGGTCGATATCGGGGCGCAAGGCGCCGTGGCGCTGTCCGAGCAGGTACAGGCAGCGCTGAGCGCGCCGTACCCAGTCGACAAGCTCGCCGTGGAATGCACTGCTGTGGTGGGCCTGGCGTTCACCGGGGTCGAACCCAGCCGCGATGCCGATACCCTGCTGCAACGAGCCGACGTCGCGTTGCACGCCGCACGCAGCGGCGAGGAGACCGTCCGCAGCTACCTACCCAGCATGGGCCAAGTCCTGCTGCGCCGTTTCCAGCTGGTCACGCAGTTCCGGCACGCGTTGGACACCGGGCAGGTCGACGTGCACTTCCAGCCGCAGCTGGCATTGAACACCCGCCAGATCATCGGGGTGGAGGCGCTGGTGCGCTGGCACCATCCGGAGTTCGGGATGGTCGACCCGGGGGAGTTCGTCACCCTCGTCGAAACCACCGGTCTGATCGATCCACTCACCGACTACGTGCTCGACCGCTCGCTGGCGCAGTGCCGAAGCTGGCTGGACCGTGGGCTTTCGCTGTCGGTCTCGGTCAACCTCTCGGTGCGCAACCTGGCCGACACCGGGTTCCCGCGACGGGTCACCGAGGCTCTGACCCGACACCGGGTATCCCCCGCGCTGCTGAGTTTCGAGCTCACCGAGTCGGCGGTGATGAGTGATCCGGAGCGGGCATTGCCGGTGTTGCGCGGGCTGCACGGCCTGGGTGTGCGCATCGCGGTGGATGACTTCGGTACCGGGTATTCGTCACTGGCCTATCTGCGTCGCCTGCCGGTCGACGAGGTCAAGATCGATAAGAGCTTCGTCATGGGGCTATCCAGTGACCTGGGTGACCTAGCGGTGGTCCGCGCCATCGTCGATCTCGGCCATTCGCTCGGGTTGATCGTCGTCGCGGAGGGCGTCGAGCAGGATGCCACCCGGGACCAGCTGCTGGACATGGGCTGCGACGTCGCACAGGGCTTCCTGATCTCCAGGCCGCTCGGGGCGGACCGATTCGACGCCTGGTTGGCGGCCAGGACCGTCCGCACCCACGGAGCGCGTGAGGAGACCGTGCTCACCCTGGTCGGGTAGCTCGCCGAGGTTGTGTAAAGTAATCGTCGCTCGATCACTCGGGCGCCTGTCGCCCCAATAGCTCAGACGGCAGAGCGTCTCCATGGTAAGGAGAAGGTCTACGGTTCGATTCCGTATTGGGGCTCGTGGGGAGGGACGCCTGGCGAAGGCGGTGTAGCTCAGTCGGAAGAGCAAGCGGCTCATAATCGCTGTGTCGCCGGTTCGAGTCCGGCCACCGCTACCATTTGGTCAGGCGCGCCAGGCGCTGGCCGCAGCAGACCCACTGCAGATGTTGATGACAGCTAGGCGAGAGAGAGGCACCCGTGGCCGCCACTGATGTTCGGCCCAAGATCACGTTGGCGTGCGAGGAGTGCAAGCACCGCAACTACATCACCAAGAAGAACCGGCGCAACGACCCGGACCGGCTCACCATTCGCAAGTACTGCCCGAACTGCAACAAGCACCGGGCCCACCGCGAGACTCGCTGATCCGCCTGACCTCGACCCAGCCTGCGCAGATGGCGCTGGACCTGTCCTTCGTCGGCCGGTGCTACCCCGTGGCGGGTACCTATCAGGTCGGCCGCGAGAAAATTCGGGAATTCGCCGAAGCCATCGGGGACGACGACGAGATCTACCGGGATCCCAGCGTGGCCCGATCTTGCGGCTACCCCGATGTGATCGCCCCACCCACGTTCGCGTTCATCCTGGTCCTCCGAGCGCAGCAGGCGCTGCTTCGCAACCCCGAGCTGGGCGCGGACTACCGCCGGATGGTGCACGGAAACCAGTCGTTTCGCTACCACCGACCCATCTATGCCGGCGACGTCCTGGCGGCGGCGCTGCATGTCGACAGCGTCCGCACCATGGGCGGCAACGATCTGCTCACCGTGCGCTGCGAGATCGCTGACAGCGCCGGCGACCCGGTGACGACGGCCCGGTCGACACTGGTCGTCCGTCACCCGGCCGCGGAGCAGGATCGGTGAGCCGCCGCCGCCGCGGCGAGGTCGCCGAGGGCGACGAGCTACCCAGCCTGCACGTCCGGGTGACCCGGGCGGACCTGGTCCGCTATGCCGGGGCCTCCGGTGACTTCAACCCGATCCACTGGAATGAACGAGCCGCTCGGGCGGTTGGATTACCCGGCGTCATAGGTCACGGGATGCTCACCATGGCACTGGGTAGCCGCCTGGTGACGACCTGGGTCGGCGACCCCGGCGCCCTGGTGGACTACTCAGTCCGATTCACCCGCCCGGTCGTCGTACCCGACGACGCCGAAGGGGCACTCGTAGAGTTCTCCGGCAAGGTGCGGCGGATCGACGACGGCACCGCCGTGGTCGCCATCACCGCGCGCTGTGCCGCCCAGTCCGTACTCGGTCAAGCCACCGCCACCGTGGCGTTGGCCTGAACGTCGAGCAGGTCAGCGACGGCGCGTTCCAGCGCTCCCACCGGGGTAGTTGCAGCGCACGGGCTCCGGTGGCCTACACTCTGGTGCCGAGGTTGCCAGCGGATCTCCCGTGCCCGGTGATGGTCGAGGCCCGGGCTATTATGGTGGTGCCCGCGTTGTACGGCGTCTCTACCGGCGCCCGGTAAAGGGGTGTAGCTCAACTGGCAGAGCAGCGGTCTCCAAAACCGCAGGTTGCAGGTTCAAGTCCTGTCGCCCCTGCGTAGGCCCGAACCCGGCGAGGACCCAACCCGGCGAAGCGGAGGATCAGCAGCGTGAGCGACGATCGCGCCCACGAGACAGCCGACCGGCTGGAGCGCAACGAGGCGTCACCCAACGCCCCGGAGTCTGCCGCTGCCGTGCGCCGGGCGCGACCCGTCAGGGCGCCAGAGTCCCGGACCGCGGGTAAGGACCATCCGACCAGGGCACGCGGCGCAACCGACACTCGGACGGCTGGACCCGCCCGGCTGATCCGGTTTCTCCGTGAGGTCGTGTCCGAGCTCAGCAAGGTGATCTGGCCAAGCCGTCGGGAGCTGGTGATCTACACCGGGGTCGTGCTGGTTTTCGTGAGCTTTATGGTGGCGTTTGTGGCGTTGCTGGACATGGGACTGGGCAGGGCCGTGCTGACCGTGTTCGGCTGATGCCGGATGCCCGGGCGCCGGTTGACGACCAGCACGGCATGACGCACGTAGAGAAAGAGAGACCGACTGTGACTTTCCCAGGAGGGACTTCCACCGGAGGGACTTCCGCAGGAGGGACTTCCACCGAAGAGACTTCCACTGAAGACAGGCAGGAGCTGACGGGGTTTTCCCGCCCCGGTGCAACCGACGCTGAGACGCCCGAGGCCGATGCGTCCGCGACCGGTACTCCGGAGATCGAATCACTCGATGTCATCGAGACCGTTGATGAAGTCGAGCAGCACGCGGCGGCTGGGGTCGAATCGCCGGAGCCGGTGGACCCGGTCGACGAGCTTCGAGCTGCGCTGGCCACCGCCCCTGGTGAGTGGTACGTGGTGCACTCCTATGCCGGCTACGAGAACAAGGTGAAGGCGAACCTGGAGACTCGCATCCAGACCCTGGATGTAGAGGACTACATCTTCCAGGTGGAAGTGCCCACCGAAGAGGTCACCGAGATCAAGAATGGCCAGCGCAAGCAGGTGCAGCGCAAGGTGCTGCCCGGCTACATCCTGGTCCGGATGGATCTCATCGACGCCTCATGGAGCGCAGTGCGCAACACGCCGGGGGTCACCGGGTTCGTCGGAGCCACCTCTCGGCCCTCTCCGCTGACCCTGGATGAGGTGCTGAAGTTCCTCGCCCCGCGAGTAGCCCAGCCCAAGGTGCCGGTCGGTGCCGGCAAGCACGCCGGGGGCCTCGGCGCCAAAGCCACGATCGAGGTCGACTTCGAGGTCGGCGAGTCGGTCACTGTTATGGACGGCCCGTTCGCCACATTGCCGGCGACGATCAACGAGGTCAACGTCGACGCACAAAAGCTCAAGGTGTTGGTGTCGATCTTCGGCCGAGAGACTCCGGTCGAACTTTCGTTCAGCCAGGTCGCCAAGATTTAACCGGCCCGAGATCGGCGCAGCGCCGGTTGACAAACGCCAACCCGAGGAAGGAACCATGCCCCCCAAGAAGAAGCGCAAGAGGCTCACGGCCACCGTGAAGCTCGCACTGGAGGCCGGCACCGCGAACCCGGCCTCGGTCGGGCAGGCGCTGGG
>JBOHFC010000099.1:0-3894 GCA_050701375.1 Pseudonocardiaceae bacterium | reverse complement strand
CGCCGAGCGCGAGCGACCGGCTGGACCGCCTCCCTCACGACCCACCACCAGCGCCGTCCCCCGGCACGGCCGTTCGACACCAGCCACCTAGATGCGCCCAGCATTCGAAGGCAGCCGGCCAGACCGTCCACCTGCAGCGTCCACTCCGGACGAACGAAATGTGGCGGCTCGAGCACCAGACGGATCTCGGTAGCCACCATGCCTCGCCTGGCGGAGGTGTTGGCGCCGTCAGTGCGGTAACCCAGCTTCTCACTGACCCGCAGCGAGGCAGGGTTGTCGGCGAACGCCCCGGAGCGCGCGATGGTGGCGCCCAGGTGATCGAAGGCCAGCAGCAGGACGGCCGCGCGCATCTCCGTGCCGTACCCGTGGCGCTGGTGTGCGACGCCCAGCCAGGAGCCGCTGGAGACTTCCCGGGTGATCGCGAACTCCTTGCCGGACAGCTCCTGGGTACCGATGACCCGGCCATCGTGGCGGACCAGGAAGTGGACGCTCCAGTCCGACGCGGTCAAGCGGGCACGGGCGCGCCAGAAGTACTGCATGGAGGTGCGCACCAGATCGTCGGGTGCCTGGTCGGTCCAGGGAGTGAGGAAGGGCATCTCCTCCGGTGGATGCACGCCGCGCAGCGCCAGCGCCGCCAGCTCGTAGAGCCCCGCGTCGTCGTCCGGGCGCAGCGTCAGACGGGGGGTGCGCAGCACCAGGTGCCGCAGTGGCCAGGGTTCAACGCCGGGGTCACACATGGCTACCACCGTCCCACGTAGGCGGCGACTACCGTTAGACACCATGCGAGCGATCACGATCACCGAGTTCGGCGATCCGGCGGTGCTGCAGCTCACCGAGCAACTCGATCCCCGGCCGGGCTCGGGCGAGGTGCTGATCGACGTCGCCTCGACCTCGGTCAACCGGGCTGACCTCGCGCAACGGCAGGGCCGGTATCCCCCGCCGGCCGGGGCCAGCGAGATCCCCGGGCTGGAGTGCGCCGGCACGGTCGCCGAGCTCGGCGCCGGGGTGACCGGGTTCGCGGTGGGTGACGAAGTGTGCGCGCTGCTGGCCGGTGGCGGCTATGCCGAGCGGGTCGTCGCACCGGCTGGGCAGGTGATGCCGCTGCCACCCGGGGTCGATCTGGTCACCGCGGGTGGCGTGCCGGAAGTCGCGTGCACCGTGTGGTCGACGGTGGTGCGCCACGCCGGGCTCGCCGCCGGGGAGCTGCTGCTGGTGCACGGCGGGTCCGGGGGCATCGGGACCCACGCGATCCAGGTCGGGCGGGCGCTGGGCGCGCGGGTCGCCACCACCGCATCGGCGGCGCGGTTGGCGCGCTGCGCGGAGCTGGGTGCCCAGATCCTGATCGACTACAACGACCAGGACTTCGCCGAGCAGCTCGCCGGCCGAGCCGACGTCATCCTCGACAACATGGGTGCGAAGTACCTGGCCGGCAATGTCGCCGCGCTCGCCCCGGACGGCCGGCTGGTGGTGATCGGCCTGCAAGGCGGCGCCGGCGCCGAGCTGAGTCTCGGCGCGCTGCTGCCCAAGCGGGCCAGTGTCGCGGCGATCGGACTACGTGGGCGGCCGGTGACCGGTCCGCACGGCAAAACCGCCCTGTGCGCCGACGTCGTCGCCCGGTTGTGGCCGATGTTCGGCGACGGTCGGGTCAAACCCGTGCTGCATGCGACGGTCCCCTTGGCGGAGGCTGCGCGTGCCCATCAGATGCTCGAAGACGGCGGCGTCGTCGGCAAGATCCTGCTGACCACCCGCTGTTGAGCGGACCCGGGTTGGAGGACAATGGAGTCATGAGCGAACCGCACGAGCAGCAGATCATCGTGATCGGGCCGGACGGCCAACCGGTGGCCACCGGAACCGTCGACGATCACCGCGGCGGAGCGGACGTCTCCGACATGGTCGAGCAACCCGCCAAGGTGATGCGAATCGGCAGCATGATCAAGCAGCTGCTGGAAGAGGTGCGCGCTGCGCCGCTGGACGAGGCCAGCCGCAACCGGCTCCGCGAGATCCACCAGTCCTCGATCCGCGAGCTGGAACAAGGCCTGGCCCCCGAGCTGCGGGATGAGCTGGAGCGGCTGTCGCTACCGTTCAGCGACGACTCCACGCCCAGTGACGCCGAACTGCGGGTCGCACACGCCCAGCTCGTCGGGTGGTTGGAGGGCCTGTTCCACGGCATCCAGACCACGCTGTTCGCCCAGCAGATGGCCGCCCGGATGCAGCTGGAGCAGATGCGCCGCGGCCTACCCCCGGGCACTGTCCCACCGGGGATGCAGCCCGGAATGCCCCAGGCCGAACCCGGCACCCGCGGCACCGGCCAATACCTCTGAACCCCTGCACCTCTGAACCCACGGTCGGAGGTATGCTGGCATACATGAAGCGCACGACCGTCAAGGTTCCCGACGACATCGACCGCGCGATGCGAGACGAAGCCGAGCGTCGTGACATGACGCTGTCCGAGTGGGCCCGCGAGGCCATCGAGGCCCATCTCCCGCGGCAGCGTGGCGGGCGGCGACTGCTCGCCACCGGTGCGGGTCGCAGCGGCCGGTCCGACGTCGCCGAACGGGCCAGCGAGATCCTTGCCGCCGAGCTCAGGCCACCCGGTGAATGAATAGGGCCGTCATCGTCGACGCCGGCCCGCTGTATGCCTACATCGACGCCGACGACACGCATCACCAACGCTGCGCGGAGTTCCTGACCGGCCACGGGGGAACCCTGATCGTTCCGCAGCTGGTCATCACCGAAGTGTGCTACCTCGTGCAGACCCGCCTCGGCACCCGAGCGGAGTTGCTGTTTCTCGGCGACCTCGCCTCGGGGGCGTTCAGCGTCGAGCCGGTTGCCGCTGCTGACTGGTTCCGCGTGATCGAGTTGGTGGACACCTACCGGGACTTCCCGCTCGGAGTGGTGGACGCCTCGGTTGTCGTATGCGCCGAGCGACTCGGGATCAGTGACGTCGCGACCCTCGATCACCGTCACTTCCACCCGATGCGCCCCGCGCACGTCCCGCACTTCACCCTGTTGCCCTGACCGGTATTGCCACACCCCCTGCTGTCCCTCGCGAGATTTCAGGCCGAGCGGCTCAGCCGGTAGCCAGCCCGCGCCAGCTTGCGCGCGATCGGAAGTCCCATGTTGCCAAAGCCGACGATTGCTTCGGTTGCCAGGTCGGCTCTCAGCTCACCACATCGTGGGTAGGTCTATACTTCGCGTGTTCCGCAGGCACTCAGTAAGGCGCTTGCGTCAAAGCTCGAAGCGATAAACGCACGTCACGACAGCAACGTCTAGCGTAGCAGCCTCTCGAAGTGCTCACCTCTGACGTACTCCACCATGTCCCACATCTCCTGGTGCATGAGCTGGTCTACATTCCGCGCACCAGCGCTGATTAGCCCCATCCCAAGGCAGGACACTAGAGCGGTTGACAAGCTGTGTCGTACGTTCAATGTCAAGAGATGCTCGCGGATTGACTCGTTGCCGTGTTCAAGGAATCCCCCGGTAACTAGGTCATGGAGCCACGGGCCAACTCTGGCTGCCTCACGTCAAGCTTCACATCACCGCAGACGTCCACCAGCCTACGGCTAGCTCCGACTTGTAGATGGTCGATGTCGTAGCGAGTATCGAAGACACGACCGTCTTCGCTGCGCCTGG
The DNA here is from genome assembly GCA_050701375.1 of Pseudonocardiaceae bacterium. Taxonomy (GTDB): domain Bacteria; phylum Actinomycetota; class Actinomycetes; order Mycobacteriales; family Pseudonocardiaceae. The sequence goes on along the minus strand of JBOHFC010000099.1, from coordinate 261 downwards.
TGCGCCATAGCTCATAGGCACTGTCAATACCGACCAGTGTGCTTGTGGACGCGTTCTTGACGACCGACAGATCTGATGCTCGAAGCGCTCGACGTCGCGGCCGGCCACAAGGTACTGGAGATCGGCGCGGCCACCGGCATCAACGCCGCCCTGCTGTCCGAACTGGTCGGCCCCACCGGCACCGTCGTCACCATCGAGCTCGACGACGACCTCGCCGCCGGAGCCCGCACCGGGCTGGCCGCAGCTGGATACCCCCAGGTC
>JBOHFC010000098.1:0-1961 GCA_050701375.1 Pseudonocardiaceae bacterium | reverse complement strand
CGCGACGGTCGCCGGGAGCGGTCTCGCGCGCCAGCATCCCCAGGTCCATGAGCTGGTTGACCAAGGTGCTCACCGAGTTTGCCGCCAGGTGCAAGGCGCGTCCCGCTGGTGCGATACCGATACCTGGTTGCTTCTCGACGACCTGCATCAGCTCTATCTGCGCGCCACGTAACGGTGGGCCGGGCACCGCCGATCGCAGTTTCCGGTGCACCAGGCGGCGCAGTGCACCGGTGATCATCAGCAGCTCTTCGCCCAGCACGTTCTGCTCAAGGCTCGTCACATGACGACGATAGCTTTCAACCGGCCCACCACTCGGGTCTGTGTCGCCGCAGCAAGGTGACTCAGTGTCATGAGAGGCTGCTCGCGCCTGGGCCATCTGATAGGGCAATAGGAGCTAACTGCAAGATAAGTCAAAGGAGGTTGGCGGCGTGCGCCACCAACTCGGTCGTCAGCGCGCTTCTACACTCTGGGCTAGCGTCACCGGTGATGCTGATCAACCTGTATTCCGACACCCAGACGCGCCCGGTCGAGGCGATGCGCGCGGCCATGGCCGCTGCTGAGGTGGGCGACGAGCAGCGCGGCGAGGATCCCACCGTCAACGTCCTGTGCGAGCGGGTCGCCACCCTGCTCGGCAAGCCCGCCGCGGTGTTCTTGCCGTCAGGCACGATGTGCAACGCGATCGGTTTCAGGTTGCACATCCGGCCCGGCGGTGACGCCGTGCACCTGCATTCGACCTCTCATCCGATCGTCGCCGAAGGCGGCGGCCCGTCGGCGTTGTCCGGGGCGGTGCTGGCCCCGGTGTCCGGCGAGGGCGGCATGTTCACCGCCGGCGCGCTGGAGGAGGCACTGTTCCCTGCCGGGGATCGCTACACACCGCGCTCCCGGCTGGTGTCCGTGGAGCAGACCACCAATCTGGCCGGCGGGCGGTTGTGGCCGCTGGTGCAGCTGCGCGCGGTGCTCGAGGTCGCCATGCGGCACGGGCTGCGCGCTCACCTGGACGGGGCGCGACTGCTCAACGCCGTGGTCGCTTCCGGGGTGCCTGCCGCGGACTGGGCGCGCGGGTTCGACACAGCGTGGATCGACTTCACCAAGGGCTTGGGCGCGCCGGTCGGCGCCGTGCTGGCCGGACCGGCTGAGCTGATCGAGCAGGCCTGGCGCTACAAGCAGATGATGGGCGGGGCCCTACGCCAGGCCGGCATCGTGGCCGCCGGCTGCCTGTGGGCATTGGACCACCACGTGGATCGGCTCGCCGAGGACCACACCAACGCCCGGATTCTCGCCGAGGGGCTCGCCGGGTTACCCGGCATCGCACTCAACCCAGACACCGTAGAGACAAACATCGTGGTGTTTCGACTGGCCGGCGCGTCCCGGTTCTGCGAGCGGCTGGAAGCTGAACACGGAGTGCGGATGGGCGCGCGGGGAGCCGATCTGATCCGAGCGGTAACCCACCACGACGTGGACACCACTGGCGTGCACCGCGCGACGAAGGCAGTCGCGGCGATGCTCAGCACCGCGCGGTGAGTGGATCGTTTGGCCTCTGCCCGTAGTGGTGTTTCACTGTGCGGTACTACTCGCGGCACCACTGATGTCCGGATCTGAGGGTGTTCGTCGTGCCACTGGGCTTGCACGGGCTTCAGTCCGGCGCAGGCGAGCCGACGGCCCGCCAAATGGTGAGGTGACCGCGAAGCACTCAGGGTTCCGGTGGGTACCCGTTCTCCGGAACGGGGCTGCCAGTTCCTTGGCCCCAGGTGTTACCCACCGTTGCGACACCCCCAGCGCCTTGCACGTCCGTTGAGCCCGGACTAGTATCGAACATGTGTTCGATACTAGTCCGGGCCTGTGCGAGTGGCCGCCACCGCCCGAAACCACCCCGCCCGAGGAGGTGATCGACTGCTTGGTCGAAGGCCCACCCGGTGGCGTCGCGCAGCCGGTGCGCTGGTCGGAGTACCTACCGGATGGGA
>JBOHFC010000097.1:0-16756 GCA_050701375.1 Pseudonocardiaceae bacterium | reverse complement strand
GACGACGAGTCGCCCGCCGCCCTCGAGTGGGACGCGCATCACGATGCCCCGCCCCTCCTTAGTCACCTCGAGGGGACCGTCGCCGGTCCGGGGCTTCATGGCCGCCATAGCGTGCTCCCTCCGTACTTTCGTCACCACAGCTGGCCACGCGACACCGGTGACCCCCTGCATTCTCCCCTATCGGCTCCGACGCCCGGAAAGCAACCGATGATCGCGCACATTGGACCCACGGACTGTCCACCTGGGACCGCTGGTTTACCAGCGCAGGACCTCACGTGGTGGCGCGGCGGAAGCAGCCGACCAGGTGGTCGTCGACCATCCCGGTGGCCTGCATGAGCGCATGGCAGGTGACGGGACCGACGAAGGTCAGGCCCCGCCGCCGCAGCGTGGCAGCCATCGCCTCGGATTCGCGGGTTCGGCTCGGCACATCAGCCACAGTGCGTGGCGCGGGGCGCCCAACGGGGTCAGGAGCGAAGGACCACAGCAGGGCATCCAAATCCTCGCCCAGTTCGGTGACTGCCCGGGCATTGCGCACCGTCGCCTCGATCTTGGCTCGGTTGCGGACGATGCCTGCGTCGGCGAGCAGGCGCGCCACGTCGTTGGCGGTGAACGCGGCGACGGAGGACGGGTGGAAGCCGGCGAAGGCGCGCCGGAAGGCGTCGCGCTTGCGCAGGATCGTCAGCCAGGACAGACCCGACTGGAACGCCTCCAAGCTCAACCGCTCGAACAGAGCCACCTCGCCGTGTACCGGTACCCCCCACTCGTCGTCGTGATAGATGCAGTAGTCGGGCGCCGACACTGCCCACGGGCAGCGCATCCGACCATCGGTTCCAGCCATCGGATTCACCGCCGGGCCTCGAGCTCGGCCACCCGGGCGCGCAGCGCGTCGAGCTCGGCCGCGGTCCGCTGCAGCGCCCAGTCAACCTCGGACATCCGATACCCACGCAACACCTGAGAGAACCGGATGGCGCGCACGTCGTCGCCGACAATCGGTCCCGCCGGCAGCGAGGTAAGCGTAGCGTCCGGCGGCAGCGCGGCCAGCTCCTCCCCGCGACCGAACACCAGCGAGGCGACCAGAAACACCACTGCGGCCACTACCGCCGCGACGATGAGGTAGACCAGGACCGTACCCACGTTCGGAGATCGTGCACGTTGGTCTCTCTTCAAGGACGGCCAACCCCCTTGAGGCTGTCATTCACCGCTACCAACTCAGGCTGAGCGGGCGGCCAGAACGTCGCGCATCGGCGGCCGGTCGGCCACCAGGATCCCGCTTTCGGTGGGCATGAAGCGGGCGCCGAGCTGGGCGAACTGGGTGATGCCGGTAGCTCCCGGTACCTCGGCCACCCCGCACCGGGGCAGCGCGGCGCCGAGTAGCAGCCCGATCTCCACGCCGTAGCCGGCGGCGAAGGGCACCGACTCCAGCAAACCGCGAGTCGCCGCGTACTCGCCGCCCAGTGGTTGCACCACTCCAGCCAGCTCGGGACGCAGCGCGTTGAGCAGCGGCCGGGTCGTGGCACCCTAACCTCACGTTTCCCATGTTGGGTTCCGTCAATGGGTGTCCTGCCACGCTTTATAGGACTCCCCGACCAGCCGGACCACGTCGTCGACGTCGTCGGTGATGTGCAGCAGAGCGAGCTCAGCCTCCCGGAGTTTGCCCTGCGCCGCCACCGTTTCGGCCAGCCAGGTGTACAGCCCGCCCCAGTAGTCTCGGCCGAACAGGACGACGGGGAACTTGGTGACTTTCTTGTTCTGCACCAGAGTGAGGGCCTCGAACAGCTCGTCGAGGGTGCCGAATCCACCGGGCAGGCAAACGAAGGCTTGGGCGTACTTGATGAACATGGTCTTGCGGGTGAAGAAGTAGCGGAAGTTGATTCCGAGGTCTACCCAGGGATTGAGTCCCTGCTCGAAGGGCAGCTCGATGCCCAGGCCCACGGACAGACCGCCGGCCTCGGACGCGCCCCGGTTGACCGCTTCCATGCTGCCGGGGCCACCGCCGGTGATCACGGCGAAGCCGGCATCGGCGAGTGCGGCTCCCAGCGCGCGACCGGTGGCGTATTCCGGGTGGTCGCGGTCGGTGCGCGCCGAACCGAAGACGGTCACCGCACGCGGCAGTTCGGCGAGCGCACCGAAGCCCTCGACGAACTCGGCTTGGATGCGCAGCACCCGCCACGGGTCGGTGTGCACCCAGGCGCTCGGTCCGCGCGAGTCCAGCAGCCGTTGATCGGTGGTGGTCGCCTCATGACGGCGCTCCCGCCGCAGCACCACCGGCCCCAGCTGCTTCTCCCGGGGACGTTCCTCATCCGCCCCGTTCGGACTGATCCCTTTCCCCCCGTTCGCCGCCATGGCGCCAGCCTACGGCTGGCGCCATGGCGGCCATTCAGGGCCAGACCTACAGGGCTAGACCTCCGACGTGCCAGAGAACACCGTTACCCAGTCACGAGGCGCCGCCAGTGAGGTAGCGGCGCAGCAACTCGGTGCAGGCGGTGATCTGGTCGGTGTGCACGTGCTCGTCGCGAGTGTGCGCGAGGTTGGGGTCGCCCGGTCCGAAGTTCAACGCGTGGATCCCCAGCGCGGCGAAGCGCGACACGTCCGTCCAGCCGTACTTCGCGACCGGGGCGAGCCCGATGGTGGCCAGGAACTCCTGGGCTGCCGGCGCGTCGAGACCTGGTAACGCTCCGCAAGCACCGTCGGTGAACTCGAGCTCGAAGCCGTCGAGCGCCTCGCGGACGTGCTGCTGGGCGCCAGCCAGCGAGCGGTCCGGCGCGAACCGGAAGTTGATCTGCACCTCGCACGCGTCGGGCACGATGTTGCCGGCGACTCCGCCGGAGATGCCTACCGCCTGCAGTCCCTCCCGGTAGGTGCATCCGTCGATCTCGACGCTGCGCGGCCGGTAACCGGACAGTCGGGCCAACACGTCGCCAGCAGCGTGGATCGCGTTGTCACCCAGCCACGACCGAGCACTGTGCGCGCGCAGCCCCGCCGTACGCACAACGACGCGCAGCGTGCCCTGGCAACCGGCCTCGACCAGCCCGCTGGTGGGTTCGGCGAGGATCGCGAGCTGGGCCGCCAGCCAGTCGGGATGGTCCCGCTCAATCCGTCCCAGCCCGTTGCGGGCCGCCTCGACCTCCTCGCAGTCGTAGAGGACCACGGTCAGGTCGCAGGCGGGCTCGGGCACCGTAGCGGCCAGGTGCAGGATCATCGCGTCGCCGGACTTCATGTCCGATGTGCCGCAGCCGTAGAGCAGGTCGCCGGCGCGCCGGGCGGGCAGATTCCCGGCGATCGGCACCGTGTCCAGGTGCCCGGCGAGCAGCACCCGCTGTTCGCACCCCAGGTCGGTACGAGCAAGCACGGTATTGCCCGAGCGCACCAGCCGCAGGTGCGGCGCTTGCGCGGCCAACGCGCGCGCCACCGCATCGGCCAGCGCGTCCTCCTCCCCCGACGCACTGGGAACATCCACCAGGGCGGCGGTCAGCTCCACCGGGTCAGCCATCAGGTCCAGCGCCACGTCCACGGGTGCGACGGTAGCGCCGCCACACCGGACGCTGCCGTCCGCCCGCTGCTTGATCACTATTTGGGTGGCGAGCGCGACATTCCTTGTCACTTTCGGCACCCAAACGACGATCAGCTGAGGAGTCCGCTTGCTCCCTACCCTCGGCGCGCTACCGTGCCCGTCGTGGACCAACCCCAAGCGAGTGTCGCGCAGGTCGCTTCTGCGCACGGCGTGGGGCTGGCCAACCTCACGCACGCCGGAACCGTACTGGACACCTGGTTCCCCGACCCGGCGCTGGAGGCACCACCAGGCGCCCAGGCCGGCACCGTACGGTTAGCGCCGGACGAGGTACCCGAGGAGTTCGCCGCGCTGCTCGGCCCGGACCCGGCACGTGGTATCGATCTGGTGGCGGTGCGTACTACAGTGCCGGATCTGCAGGCCCCCCCAGTTGACGCGCATGACGTGTACCTGCGCCTGCACCTGCTGTCGCACCGCATGGTGGCGCCGCGGTCGGTCAACCTTGACGGGGTTTTCGGGCTGCTGGCCAACGTAGTGTGGACCAACTTCGGGCCGTGCCCGGTAGCGGACTTCGAGGCCACCCGGATGCGGATGCGCCGGCTGGGCGCGGTGACCGTCTACGGGGTGGACAAGTTCCCTCGCATGGTCGACTACGTGGTGCCCTCGGGGGTGCGGATCGCCGACGCGGATCGGGTGCGGCTGGGCGCGCACCTGGCCGCCGGCACGACGGTGATGCACGAGGGATTCGTCAACTTCAACGCCGGCACGCTGGGCACGTCGATGGTGGAGGGCCGGATCTCCGCGGGGGTCGTCGTCGGTGCCGACTCCGATCTGGGCGGCGGCGCGTCGGTCGCCGGAACACTGTCCGGCGGCGGCAAGGAGCAGATCTCGATCGGCCGGCGTTGCCTGGTCAGCGCCAACGCCGGGATCGGGATCTCGCTGGGCGACGACTGCGTGGTGGAGGCCGGGCTGTACGTCACTCCAGGAACCAAGGTGACGCTGCCCGATGGCACCGTGGTAAAGGCCCGCGAGCTGTCCGGCGCAGCCGGGGTGCTGTTTCTCCGGAACTCCGTGACCGGAGCGGTGCAGGCGATCCACCGCAGGGGCAAGGCGGGCATCGAACTCAACGCGATGCTGCACTCCAACGACTGATCGGCACCCTCTTGCCAGCCCCTCAAGCAGCGCAGACCACTAAGGTCGAGCCGATGAGCGCCGTCACCCATGGCCACCACGGCGGGCCGTTGCGACCAGGCAAGCTCGTCAAGCTGGGTGCCCCGGTCCGGTCCCGACCTTCCGATCCGACGGTGCACCAGTTGCGGGCCGCGCTGGACACCCGGCTGCGGGCTCTGCTCGCACACGACCCCGGTACCCGGATCGGTGAGGATCCAGAAGAACTGCATCAGATGCGGGTTGCCGTGCGCCGGATGCGGGCCACCCTCAAGGCGGCCCGACCTCTGCTGGACCGGGGCTGGGCCGACGACCTGCGTGCCGAACTGGGTTGGCTGGGCCGGGCGTTGGGGCCAGTCAGGGACGCCGACGTGCTCATCGAGCGTCTTCGCGGCCGCGCAGCGGCGTTCGACGACACCAGCCGCGAGGCGGTGGAGACCTTGATCGAAGCGCTGGTGGCCGACCGGGAGACCGCTCGCGCCGAGATGCTCGCCGTGCTGGGCAGCCACCGCTACACCGTCTTGTTGCGCCGGCTGGCAACCGCGGTGTCTCGACCGCTGCCCACCTCCAGCGGCCGCCTCGCGGCTCCATCATTGGTCGAGCTGGTCTGTGCCGAGTACCGCCGTCTGTCCAAGGCGGTGCGGGCCGCCGGGGAGGACCCGCCCGACGAGGTCCTGCATGCCCTGCGTATCCAGGGCAAGCGGCTGCGCTACACCGGCGAGCTGGTCGCCACCTCAGGTCGCAAACGCGAGCGCACACCGGTACGCGAGCTGGTGGAGTCGACGGTGGCGCTGCAGGACGTGCTCGGTGAGCACCAGGACGCCTGCGTGGCGCAACACCGGGTGATGCTGCTGTTGGACGGCCTGGGCGACGTCGTCGACGTAGGCGTGGCCTTCGTCGCCGGTCGGCTGGTCGAACTTGAGGAGATCAGCCGGATGGCGATGCGACAGTCCTGGTCGACCGCTTGGCAGCAGGTGCAACGCCGAGCACAATCCCTGCAGCCCACTTCCTGAGCCCTCACCGAATCGACTGGTTAAACCGCGGGCAACATTTTCAGCCGGTGGACCGCCGCGGCGATCCGCTCGTCGGTAGCGGTCAGCGCGACACGGACGTGCCGGGCGCCAGTGGGGCCGTAGAACTCGCCGGGGGCGACGAGCACGCCGACCTTCGCCAGCCGGATGACGGTGTCCCAGCACGGCTCACCTGCGGTGCACCACAGGAACAGCCCACCCTGTGACTGTTGCACGCGCAGCCCGGCCCGGTCCAGCGCGGGCCGTAGCAGGTCCCGGCGCCGGGCGTAGCGGTCTCGCTGCTGCGCGACGTGAATGTCGTCGGACAGTGCGGCCAGCATCGCCTGCTGCACCGGCCGGGCGACCATCATCCCGGCGTGTTTGCGCACCGCGAGCAGGCCGGCGACCCGCTGGGGATCACCAGTCACGAAACCGGCCCGGTAACCGGCCAGGTTGGACGACTTGGACAGCGAGTGCACCGCCAGCAGCCCGCGGTGGTCCCCCCCGGACACCTGCGGGTGCAGCACGGAGACCGGCTGCGCCTCCCAGCCCAGCGCGAGGTAGCACTCGTCGGAGGCCACCACCGCACCGATCTCCCGGGCTTGGCGCACCGCGCCGGCCAGCACTCCAGCGGGCGGGATATCGCCGGTAGGATTGCTCGGCGAGTTCAGCCAACGCAGCCGGGTGCCTGGCGCGGCGGGCTGCGTGTCGGCAAGCCGGACCGGAGTAGCACCGGCCAGCCGCGCGCCGATCTCATATGTGGGATAGGCCAGCTCTGGCAGCGCGACGGCATCACCGGGTCCGAGGCCGAGCAATGTGGGCAGCCAGGCCACCAGCTCCTTGGAGCCCAGGGTCGGTAGCACCGCCTCAGCCAGCACATCCGTGACCCCGTACCGCCGCGCCAGCGCCGCGACGGCGGCCTGGCGCAGCTCGGGCGTGCCGTGCGTGGCCGGATAGCCAGGCAGCGCCGACACCGACGCCAGTGCGTCTCGCAGAACCTCGGGAACGGCATCCACCGGGGTGCCGACCGACAGGTCCACCACCCCGCCGGGATACGCGCTCGCTAGGCGGGCGGCGCCGACGAGACCATCCCAGGGAAAGTCGGGAAGGTCCAAGCGCGCGGCGCCGGTGCCTTGCGGGACACTCGCGCCGGTGCCATGCGGGACACCCGCGCCGGTGCCATGCGGGACACCCGCGCCCGGGGTCCCTCCGCGTATCACTCCTCGTTCTGCGGTGGCAGCTCGGCGACTATCGGCGGGTCATCGTTGACCACGCCGACCTTCGACGCGCCACCGGGCGAGCCCAGGTCGGCGAAGAAGTCGGCGTTGGCTTTGGTGTAATCCTTCCACTGCTCCGGAACGTCGTCCTCGTAGTAGATGGCCTCCACCGGGCAGACAGGCTCGCAGGCACCGCAGTCGACGCACTCATCGGGCTGGATGTAGAGCATCCGGGCGCCCTCGTAGATGCAGTCCACCGGACATTCTTCGATGCACGATCTGTCCATGACGTCCACGCACGGCTCAGCGATCACATATGTCACGGGGTTTCTCCTGCTCCTCACTCGCGGTACCCGCACCGGGGCGTCTACCTGCACAGTATCTCCGCCTACCCGGGCGTTCACCAACGACCCCGCTCACGAGCGGGCGAATGCGCGACCCAGCAGGACGGCGGCTGGGAACAAGCCGGCAGCCAGCAGCAGCGCCGGGCGCCAGTCGTCGGGAAGCCGCACGTCACCGCCCGGTCCGCCGAGGCCCAGTACGCCGAGCGTGAGCACCCAGACCACCAGCGGGATCGCGACGATCACGCGAGGGCCGCCCAGCTCCGCCGCGCTGCGCACCAACCATGGGGTACTCAGCGCAGCGAGCAGGATCGTGATCGGCAGCGGCACCGTACCCACCCGCAGCGGGAGGTACAGCAGCTCCACCGCGGCCAGCGCGAACGCATCGAACACCAGCACCACCGGGGTGATTCGCGCGATCACGGTCACTGACTCATCCGCTCGGCGCGGGTAGGCCGCCGAAGAGGTCATCGCGCGAGCCGGCGGCCGGGCCATGCGCGAGGGTGAAGTACTCGGTGTCGGACACCGGCCGGGCCACCCCGTCGGACAGTGCGAGCGCGGCGTGGGGTCCTGCGGTCCAGACCGTGATCTGGGTGGCGTGGGCCCGCATCGCCGCGAGCACCGCACCGCGATGCGCGCTGACGTCCAATGACGTGGTCACCTCGGCGTCGGCCACCCCGGGCAGCCCGTCGGATCCGGGCACGGGGAAGGGCAGCCCGGGCATCCCGCGCAGTGCGCCGATCCCGTCAGCCACCGCTGAGACCGGCCGCACCGCCCAGAACACCCGGGCCACCCTCGGGATCCGCGGTGCCGCGGCCATCGTCACCTGGTGCGCCCGGATGTGATCGGGGTGCCCGTAGCCACCGTCCGGGCCGTAGCTCACCACGACCTGGGGACGAACCTGTTCGAGCACCTCGACCAGCGCATCGACTTGCTCATCGAGCGGCCCGGCGGTGAATGCCCGCGGGTGCAGCTCCGCCGGCGCGCTGGCCCTGGCGCCGGGCTGGGCGACCATGCCGGAGTCGCGCCACCGACCGATCCCACCGAGGAACTGCTGGTCGGTGACGCCGAGCAGGGCGCAGGCTGCGTGCAGCTCAGCCACCCGGTAGCCCCCGAGCTGGTCAGCGCCATCGGCGGCCAGACCCCGCAATTCGTCGGTGATCACCTCGCCCTGCTCACCGAGCGTGCAGGTCACCACAGTCACCGCGACCCCAGCCGCGGCATACCGCGCGATCGTCCCCCCAGTCCACAACGTCTCGTCATCCGGATGCGCATGCACCACCAGGAGCCGTCGCGGGGCGCTCATCTCCCCTCCGGCTCCCGCGTTGAGCGGGCTGAGCGGGGTAAATCGTCGCCGATAACCACGCTGAGCCCGCTCAATGCGGGAGAACGCGAGAGTTCGGTGTGGTGGCAGGCGCTGCGGTGGGTTTGGGTGTGATCGATAAGGGCTGGGATCTCGGTGGTGCAGCGGTGGCGTTGGGGATCGCTGAGGTGCTCGGCGAACAGCGGGCAGCGGGTCCGGAACCGGCAGCCCGATGGTGGATTCGCCGGGTTGCCCACGTCGCCGGTGAGGATGATCCGCTCCCTGGCGCGCTCCTTGCGCGGGTCAGGCAGCGGGATCGCCGAGATCAAGGCCTGGGTGTAGGGATGCGCCGGCGCGCTGAACAGCTCGTCGGACGTCGCGATCTCCACGATGCGGCCCCAGGTACATCACGGCGATCCGATCGGCGATGTGGCGCACCACCGACAGGTCGTGGGACACGAAGAGGTAGGACAGGCCAAGTTGCGCCTGCAGGTCCGCCAGCAGGTTGAGCACACCGGCCTGAATGGAGACGTCCAACGCGGACACCGGCTCGTCCAGGACGAGGACCTTCGGGCGCAGCGCCAGCGCCCGGGCGATGCCGATCCGCTGGCGCTGGCCGCCGGAGAACTCGTGCGGATACCGGTTGCCGTGCTCAGGCCGCAGGCCGACCAACCCGAGCAGCTCGCGCACGTCCGCCCGTCCCGAAGAATCGTAGAGACCGTGGATACGCAGCGGCTCAGCGATGATCTCGTTCACCGGCAGCCGCGGATCGAGCGCGGCGTAGGGGTCCTGGAAGACGATCTGCAACTCGCGCCGCAGCCGTTGCATCGCCTTGCGGGACAGCTGGGTCAGCTCGGTGCCCTGGTAGCGAACGTGGCCTGCGGTCGCCGGCTGCAGGTTCAGCAGCACCCGTGCCATGGTGGTCTTGCCGCAGCCGGACTCGCCGACCAGCCCCAGTGTCTCCTGCGGGTACAGGTCGAATGACACGTCGCAGACGGCGTGCACCTCGCCGGCCCGGCGGCGAGCCAGCCCGCGGCCACGGGCCGGGAAGTGCTTGACCAGATTGCGCACCTCCAGCACCGGTTGCAGGGGCCGATTGGGGTGCGGGGTTCCATTGGGGTGCGGGGTTCCATTGGGGTGCGGGGTCACAGTGCGGTGTCCTGAGAGACCGGGCGGAACAGGTCCCCGGATGCGACACCAACCAGCTGGTCGCTGAAGTGGCATGCCGACAGATGCCCGCCGGTGCCGGTCGCCACCAGCGGGGGTTCATCGGCCTCGCAGACCGGCGCGGCAAGTGGGCAACGAGGAGCGAACGGGCATCCGGGCGGCAGGTGCAGCGCCGACGGGGGTGCGCCGCTGATCGGGTGCAACCGCTGCCTGCGCAGATCCAGCCGGGGCTGGCTGCCCAGCAGACCCAGCGTATAGGGCATCCGCGGAGCGTAGAAGATCTCCTCGACGGTGCCCGCTTCGACGACCCGGCCGGCGTACATCACCAGCACCCGGTCCGCCTGCCCGGCGATCACGCCGAGATCGTGGGTGATGAGCAGCATCGCCGCGCCGGTCTGCACCCTTGCGGTGTGCAGCGCCTCCAGGATCTGTGCCTGCACCGTCACGTCCAGCGCGGTGGTCGGTTCGTCGGCAATGATCACCTCCGGGCCGTTGGCCATCGCGATCGCGATCACCACCCGTTGGCGCATCCCACCGGAGAGCTCATGCGGGTAGTTGTTCATCCGTTCGGACGGGTTGGGAATGCTGACCACTCCGAGCAGCCGCTGCGCCTGGCTGCGCGCCGCGTCGCGGGTGATGTCATGGTGCGCCCGGATCGCCTCGACGAGCTGGTATCCGATCGGGTAGACCGGGTTGAGCGAGGTCATCGGATCCTGGAAGATCATCGCGATGCTCTGGCCACGGACCCGGCTGAGCTCTTTGTCCGATGCTCCGAGTAACTCCGTATCACCCAACCGCACCGATCCGGACACCTGCGACGATCCGGTCAGCAGACCCATCATGGCCAGTGATGTCACCGACTTGCCCGAGCCCGACTCACCGACGATGCCCAGCACCTCACCGCGACTGAGCTGGAAGCTCACCCCGCGCACGGCCGGTACCCGGCCCTCGTCGGTGCGGAACTCCACCCGCAGATCCGCGACCTCGAGCAGCGGAGTCCCCAGCGACGTCACCGACGCACCCTCGTCTGCTGGGGATCCAGCGCGTCGCGTAGGCCGTCGCCGATGAAGTTGATCGTCAACGCGATCAGGATGATGAACAGGCCCGGGAAGAAGAACAGCCAGGGTCGGGTGTCCACGGCTGTCTGCGCGTCGCTGACCAGCAGCCCCAGTGAGGTGTCCGGCGGCCGCACTCCGAAGCCGAGATAGGACAGCGCCGTCTCCAGCAGGATCGCGATGGCCACCAGAACGGTGGCGTTGACGATGATCGAGCCCAGCGCGTTGGGCACCAGATGCCGGAAGATGATCCTGGCGTCGCCCGCACCGATGGCACGAGCGGCTTCCACGAACTCCTTCTCGCGCAACGACAGCACCGCACCGCGGCCGACCCGGGCGACGTAGGCCCAGTACAACCCGGCGATCACCGCGGCGATCAGCCACCAGCTGCCCCCGACGTTGTGCCCGAGCACCGCCGCGACGGCGAGGAAGGGCAGCGTGAGGACCAGGTCGGCGATCCGCATCATCACGGTGTCCAGCCGACCCCCGTAGTAACCCGCGGTGGCGCCCCAGACAGTTCCGACGACGGTGGCCACGAGCGCGCCCAGCACCGCGATCCCGATCGAGATCTGGGTGCCGCGCAGTACCTGGGCGAAGGTGTCGTGCCCGGCGGCGTCGGTGCCGAACGGGTGATCCCAGGACGGGGGCACCGACTCGTCGGAGGTGAGGTCGACAACGGAGTACTTCCACAACCAGCCACCGACGAAGGCCAGCAAAACCAGCGCCAGCAGCACGGCCAAGCTCACCACAGCCAGCCGGTGGCGCCGGAAGCGGCAGGCCACCAGCTGAGCCTGGCTGTGCTGGATGACAGCGAGTTCCCGGTCAGGCATGAAGTTTCGGTCAGGCATAACGGATCCTGGGGTCGAGCACGGCGTAGAGCAGGTCCGCCGCCAGGTTGAACGCGATGATGAAGGTCGCCGCGATCAGCAGCCAGCCGGCAACGGCGTAGGCGTCGTCGTGCCGGATCGACTCGAGCAGGAAACTGCCCGCCCCGCGCCACTGGTAGACGTTCTCGGTGACGATGGCCCCCGAGATGATCGCGCCGAGATCCAGTGCGGTCACCGTCACCAGCGGGATCAGCGCGGTGCGCAGGGCGTGGCGGGTCAGCACCGTGCCACTGCGGAGCCCCTTGGCCCGGGCCAAGCGGACGTAGTCGGTGTTGAGTACCTCGAGCATGGACGCCCGCTGAAATCGGCTCCAGGCCGCGAAGGACAACAGCGCTAGCGAGATCGTGGGCAAGATCATATGGCCCAGGATGTCGGTGATCGACGCCCAGGTACCGCCCTCGATGTACACCGAGCTGTCACCGATGGTGAACAGCGCCTGGCTTCCGACGGTGTCATTGAAACTGATGCCGGCTTCCTTGAGCAGGATCGCGAACCAGAACGAGGGCATGGCCAGAAACAGGAACCCGAAGAAGGTGAACGTGTAGTCGGTCGCGGAGTACTGCTTGACGGCGCTGATCAGCCCGACGAGTACGGCGAGCACCAGCGCCAGCAGCATCGCCACCCCGATGAGCCGGAAGGTGACCAGGAATCGATGTGCCAGCTCGGGGCCGATCACCTGGGTGGACTGCACCGACGGGCCGAAGTCGCCGTGGAGCACCCCGGTGATCCAGTGCCAGTAGCGGGCCAGCACTGGCTCGTCAAGATGCAGCCGATGGGCCTCCAGGGCCAGGGTGCGCGGCGGTGGCGGCGGGTTGCGGATCTTGAGCTCGGACAGCGGGTCGCCGGACAGCGACACCATCACGAAGACCACGAACGTCGCGATGACCAGAATCGGCACCGAGACGAGCATCCGGCGGACGGCATAGGCGAGCATCGAGGTCTTCCTGCTGCAGGGGGTCCCCTCCGGCCGGCTGCGCACGTGGTGCCGCCAGAGGCCATAGCCTACGTCGACCCACCGTGGCGGCCAGGTAAGACACCCGGTGCGTAGTTCGTCGCCTCCGCCGGTGCCCGATCCCAGGCCAGCTCAGCTGGTCTACGAGCACCGCGCTGCCGATGGCGCGGACGCCGGCTGCGCGCGGCCGGGATTGGCGCGGGACCGCATCCGGGAGGCGACGGTGAGGACCGCCCACACCACCTTTCCCTGGGGAGATCGGGATGCGGTTCCCCATCGTCGGCTGAGCTTGTCGACAAGCACCAGGCCGCGACCGCCGGCGGCGCGCAGGCCCGGCACGCGCAGCAGGGGTGGGCGTGGGTCCGCATCAGCCACCGCGATAGTGAGTAGGTCGCTGCGCAACTCCAAGCGCAGCCAGCCCGCCGAACGCGCGTGGGACACCATATTGTCGGTCAGCTCCGAGGCAACCACCTCGGCGGCGGGGACCATCCCAGGGACACCCCACTCGTGGCACGCCTTGCCGACCAACTTCCTGGCCAGCCGCGCGCTAGCCAGATCGCATGGCAACTCCGTCTGGCATCGGCGACGGGCGGGTGCAGCATTGAGCCCGTCCAACGCCTCGCTGATGCTGGGATAGGTCGGGACGAACCGCGGGGCGGCGCTGACCTCGAGCAGAGCGCGTAGCGGTGGTCGCGCCGCGGCCAGCACGAGCGCCACACCGGGCCAGTCGCTGATGCGGTCACGCACGGTCGGAAACACCGTCAGCAACGACGCGATTGCCGCCCGCATGCCGGCCAGGTCCACCACGATCGCCGCGGGTTCCTCGGCTGCGTACTTGACCAGGCCATCTCGCAACCGCTCGTAGGTTTCTGGGATCAGCTCTCCCACTGGCCGCACTACCAGGGTGCGACCTCGCAGGTGCGCCTCGAGGACAAGAGTGGCGGTCATGTCACGATGTGGGTTCCGACGACACCCACGCCATGATCTGTGCCACCGGACCGACTCGCCATTTGACCCACCCCAATCATCGACACTGGCGTACCCTTTTTTCGGTTTCGGATCCGCCCTAAACTGTGCGCGGTGTTGAGTAGCCCGCTCGGCGGGCGCCTATGTCTGCCATCCGGTGGCGTGTGTATGACTTCCGCAACCTCCCGCTGGCCTGGCGAAGCTCGTCGAGCACGGATAGTCCCGTCACGAGTGAATCAGGTTTCAGCGTGGGACACGAACCGGCTATCGGGTGAAGATGACGCGGGGTGACTCCCGGTGGCTCGCGTTATATCCTGCGGAGTGTGAGCAGTCTCGTGGATCTCCAGACGGCCGAGCACGGTCCCGATGCACGCGTCGTCACCGTGATCGGCGAGGTGGACGCGCTGACCGCGCCGGAACTGGATCACTTTCTGACCGCTCAGTTGGCCGTCGCCCGACTCGTTGTGGTGAATCTTGACGGTGTGCGGTTCCTGGCATCCACCGGGCTGCGCGTGTTGTTGGAGGTCAACGAACTCGCGGCGCAACAAGATCGCCACCTGCGATTTGTGTGCAACTCCCCGACCGCCAACCTGACACTGGAGACCACCGGGCTGCGGGAGCACTTCACCTTCGCCGACACCGTGCCAGAGGCCCTGAACCTGATCGCCTGATCAACCCGCTGCGCGGAAGCCCCACTGCGCAACGTTGTACGGCGGGGCGTCCAGCGACGAGTTGTTGCGCACGTTGGCGATATTGTCGTACAGCGCGATGAACGTCGGCTTCTGGTACAGCGGCAGAACGTAGGCATCCTTGGTCAGCCGCCGGTCCGCCGCGTTGAGCGTTTCCTTGGCGAGCGTTTCGTCGGTCTGACTGCCGGCCGCGTTGATCAGGCGGTCGACGTCCGGATTGCTGTAGTGACCAAAGTTGTTGCCCTGCCCGGTGCCCCAGATCTGCACCGCGTTGGCATAAGGGAACGGAGAGGCGACCCAGGCGAATACGATGATGTCGTAGTCGCCTCTGGACGTCGTGGCACTGAGGTCATCGGTCGGCACCACCTGCACGGTGACCCCCAGCGGCTTGACCATCTGGGCGAACAGTTCGCACTCGACCTGGCGGACCTGGTTTCCGATGGTGTAACGAATCCGCAGCGGCGGTACCGGCAGCCCGACCGGTGTCTTGAGCTGGCCACCGTCGATCCGGTAGCCGGCGTCGACGAGGATTTGCCTGGCCTTCGCCAGGTTGCCAGAACCCTGACCGGACTCGCTGACCACGTCCTCGTAGCCGCTCTGCTGTGGAACAAAGTTGTGACTGTTCAGCGGTTTGATCTTGTTGGTGAACTGTCCCACGGTCTTGTCGATGATGGCCTGCCGATCGACCGCGGTGAACAGGGCGGTGCGTAGCGCCGGGTCAGTGAGGTAGGCGTTCTGCAGGTTGAAGTCGAAGTGCTCCCAGGTCAAGCCGAGCCCGACGAAGGACGAGACGCCCGGGATCCTGCGTACCTGCTCCACCAGATCCACCTGCGGCTGCGGGTAGATCACCTGGACCTCATGGTTCTGCAGAGCCGTGGGCTCCTGGTTGGCATCGGTGATGATCCGGTAAATCAGCCGGTCGAGCTTCGGGCGTGTCCCGTACCACTTGGGGTTGGGCACCAGGGTGACCGACTCGTTGTTCTTGAAGTTGTCTATCTGGTAGGGGCCGCCGGAGTAGGTCGGCACGGTTGTCCCGAACCAGCTGAACGAAGCGGCCAGCCCCTGCGGGGTCTTGGTATCGCCGTGTTGTGCGGCGACGTGCGCCGGGTAGATCGGCGAGCCACCGCTCCACAGCTGCTTCCAGTCGGTGAACGGCTTGGTGAGGGTCACTGTGACCGTCTTGCCGTTGTCGGAGCCGACGACCGATCGAACCTGGTCATAGCCGGCGGTGGTGAACACCGGGCAGCCCGGGCAGTCGCGCCCGTTCTGGAGCTTCCAGTTGTAGACGAAATCGTCCGCGGTGATCGGTGTTCCGTCTGACCACACCGCGCTCGGTTTGATCTTGTAGACGATCGTCTCCGGGAACGAGTTGGTCACCTTCGCCGAGTCGAGCAGATCGTTGTTCATCGTCACTGTGAGGTCCGGCTGGGTGACGAAGGTGTAGGGCAACACGGCCTTGAGGACCTCGTTGTTGTCGAACACGTTGCCCTCGTTGGACAGCAGGTTCCAGTTCGCGATGTTCTTTTCGATGGCGTAGGTGAGCTGGCCACCTTGCCGCACCTGACCGGGCGCTGCCGAGTTGCAGGTGTTCGGGTTCGCCTCGCACGCCGCGAAGGCGGACCCGGTCTGGCGTTGACCGCCACGCCCTGTTGCACCGCCGCCGCCACAGGCCGCCAGCGCCACCGTGGCGCCCGCGACTAGCGCGACCACGCGCCGCATCTTTGATCGCCTCATGGACCCCATGGGCTGGTGACAGTACGCCCACCGCTTGCCCCGCTGCGTCATCGGATAACTCCTTCATCACAGGTCGCCGTGTGCGGTGCGCGGACCTGTAGGGGTCGCTGACGTTCTCCCCGCTGGGATCAGCTGTAGAGGTAACCAGGCGCCGCAGGCGGCGGTGATCGAAGCCAAGCCGGCGGAGCTGCGGCTCGACGAACCCATCCCGGCCCGCTTCGTGGCCTGGGTAGGCGGTGTTGTGCACGGCGACATCGCGGCAGTACCGAACCAGCGACTACGCCGCGACCCTGTAGGGACCCTCGGGGCGGGGGCGCTTGGTATTGCGTGGAGTTACGCCGAGCATGACTCCACCGCCTACTTGACCCCCCCTCGGCCCAGCACTGGCTCGGCAACATCCAGATCGGTGAGGATGTGTTCGTCCAGACCCTGCAGGGCGTGCAGAAGTCCCTGACAATCGGGCTGCTCGACACCGGCGGCGTGATCACCGGGCGTGCGCCGCCGCCCTGACCGCCGCCGCCCTGACCGCCGCCGCACCATGGGTGGACCGCTCTCCGCGGCGGCGACCCCAGCTGACCATGATCTGCCGCCCAGGGGTTGATCAGCGGCGCCGTGGGTTGGTGAGGGGTCGGATGGGGTCCTCGCCCGGCGCTGGGCCGTCGGGGTCGAGGTGGGCGACCAGCCGGTGGGCGATGATCCGCAACCGGCGGGGGTCGAAGTCGCGGGCGTAGCCGGCCAGATCCGCCTCCGCGCGCTCCCG
>JBOHFC010000096.1:0-2194 GCA_050701375.1 Pseudonocardiaceae bacterium | reverse complement strand
CGGTGTGGCAGACTCTGCGCGGCGGTGCTGCCCGTAGGTGAGGAGGAATGTCACGATGAGTGAGCAAGGTGGGTTTGGTGCGCCCACGCCCTCCGGCGGGATGACCGACAACCTCGACGGGCTGCTGCCTCCGCCGATCGGTGGCCCGGCGCCGGTGGGGGACCTGGCCTCGATCCTGGGCGATCCCACGCAACATTTCCGGCTCGACCTGGACCAGGCCCCCCAGACGATCGCCGCCTTCCGGGAAGCAGCTAGCGAGCTGCGAGAACTCCAGTTCGAGGTCAGCCAGCTGGCCAATGTCCCGGCGCCGGGCCTCGACGCGGTCAGCATCAACGCGGCGAGGGAGATCGGGCAGTGGGCGGCCAGCGAGGAGCCGGGATCGCTGAGGTGGTCGCTGGAGTCCGGCGCGATCCAGCTGGAGAAGGCAGCGAACGGCCTGGAGCAGTCCCTGGCCGCTCACCGGCACACCGACGAGGCCAACGCCGCCCACCTGAGGCGGACCGAGCTGTGATGCGCCGCGTCCCGGTGGTGCTGGTGCTGGCCGGCGTGCTGGCCGGCTGCTCGGTGGGTGCCCCCCCGCCCAGCGTCCCGGGCCCTGCGCCGGAATCGTCGGCCAGCGCATCGGCCGATCCGATCCCGCCGGTGCGGGATCCCAAGAACCTGGCGGGCAGGCCGGTGTGCCAGCTACTGACCCCGGCGCAGCTCGTGGCCAACCGGATAGACCTGCCCGCCCAGATCAAGGATGTCCTGGGTGCTCCCGGATGCGTCTGGGGCGACACGGCACACACCCGCGAGATCAGGGACTACGTGGACACCACCCACGACGTACTACACAACGTCTATGCCCAGCGGGCGACCTTCCCGGTCTTCGAGGTTACCCAGGTCGCCGGGTATCCAGCGATCCGGACCAAGAACAACGCGGCGGCCACCAGCTGCACTGTTCGAGTCGCCGCTGCCGAGAGGCAGACGTTCGTCGTCGATTTCACCTCGCTCGGGGATGGGTTGGAGGAGCCGTGTGGGCCGGCTCGGGCGCTGGCGGAGGACGTCCTGGTCAATCTGCCGCCGCTGAAGGGTTGAGGGAGGGGGACAGCAGTGGGTACCAGCATCGACTACAGCACCGTCTCGCACGACACGATCTACCAGCACATCACCGGGGGCCCGGGCCACGCCGAGATGATGGAAAGCAGTCGGGGCTGGCAGAGCGTCGCGACGGAAATGCAGCGCATTCGGGGTGCTGTGGAGCGGGCGGTGCGGGGGATTGGCGCGGCGCAGCAGGGCGTGGCGGCTGATGCGGCTACCCACTCGACGTCGACGCTGATGCCGTGGCTCGACGAGAGCGTCACCGCGGCCAACGGCGTCGCTGCCCGGGTATCCGAGCAGGCCGACTTCTTTGCTCACACCCGGGACAGCATGCCGCCGCCGCGGGCGGTTCCCGAGGTGTCCTTCCGCCAGGACCCGGCGACCTGGACGGCTGATCACGCCATTGAATGGTTGCCCGGGATCCAGACTCAGCACGAGGCAGCTGAGGTGGCGGCGCAGCAGGATGAGCAGCGGGCCCGGGAGTTGATGGACGGCTATCAGGGCAGCTCGAATGACAATCTGGCGGTCGGTGAGCAGTTCGCCGCGGCTCCGACGGTGGTCGCTGAGCTGGCGGATCCGGCCCCGGGCGGTGGTGGGGTCGGCGGCGGACCCGGATCCGGATCGGGCGGCGGCTCTGGTGGTGGGGGCGGGCGCTCGGCGCCGGGTGGGGCGGTGGCGGCGTTGGCGTATGGGGGTCCGGTCTCGGGTGGGCACGGTGTTCCCGCGCAGGCCGCGCCGGCGGCCACCGCGGCGCAGCTGGCACCTGCGGCGGTGGCCACTACACCGCAGCTGGCGGGGGGTTATCCCGGTCCAGCGGGTCCGTTGATGCCCGGATCAGGCTCGGTTCAGCCGGCGGGAGTGGAGCCGTTCGGGGTGTCTCCGATCCTTGCGGGGTCCAGTGGCGCGGACCGGGTGCGGGGCGGATCGCGCTATTCCGCCGGTGGTGGCGTTGCTCGGGCGGGCAGCTTCGGGCCACGGCCCACCGCGTTCAGTGCTGGTTCTTCGCAGATCAGCGAACCGCGGCTGAGCAACCCCGCCGGTTATGGTAGCGGCGAGCCGGCCGGTGTCGGGCGAGTCACCCGCGCGGGCGGCTTCGGGGATGCCCCGCTCGGCG
>JBOHFC010000095.1:0-10857 GCA_050701375.1 Pseudonocardiaceae bacterium | reverse complement strand
GGCCGGATTGGCTTCCTCGCTGAGGCCGATCTCGACTCTCTCCACCAGGCCGTGCGCGCCATCGTCGACGGCGACTACCTCGTCGATGAGCGGATGACCGTCGACGTCACCGCCAGCCTCAACGGCTCCACACTCGCCCACACCTGGGCGCTCAATGAGGCCAGCGTCGAGAAGAGCAGGCGGGAACGGATCCTCGAGGTGGTACTAGAGGTGGACCGTAGGCCGGTTTCCGGATTCGGGTGCGACGGCGTGCTCTGCGCCACTCCCACCGGGTCCACCGCCTATGCCTTCTCGGCCGCTGGACCCGTGGTGTGGCCGGACGTCGACGCGCTCGTGGTGGTCCCCAACAACGCACATGCGCTCTTCGCTCGTCCGCTGGTGGTGTCGCCGGACTCGGTTGTCGCGGTGGAGACCGATCCGCAGGGGCACGCAGCGGTGCTGTGCTGCGATGGGCGCCGGACCTTCGCGCTGCCGGCCGGCACCCGTATCGAGGTGGTCCGTGGCGCGATCCCGATACGGCTGGTGCGTCTGAACGATTGCCCGTTCACCGATCGGCTGGTGCGCAAATTCGAGCTGCCGGTACAGGGCTGGCGAGGCCCCCGAACGGGTTGACCAGCTGGTTCTGGTTCATCAGGACCGATGAGTTCAGCGCTGCTGCGGCGTCGAAGGTATTGACATGGTTTGAACATCGCGAAGGGAGCCGGCCATGCCCACCCGAGACGCCGCCCCCATCGGAGCGCCCTGCTGGGTCGATCTGATGTCAGCGACCCAGGCGGCGCCGGAATAGGTGTGTGGCAGGCCGGTCTCCACCAAGGCTTCGGGCTCCTCGGCGAGCCTGGCACACCGAGCTGGTTCGAGCTGCACACCCGCGACTACCAGGGCGCTGTCACCTTCTACCGCGAGGTGTTCGGTTGCGAGACTCATGTTGTCAGCGACACTCCAGAATTCCGCACACAACCATGCGGCAAGGCGAGGACTGGCTGGCCGGGATCATGGACGCATCGGCTTTCCTTCCCGTTGGTGTCTCCGCCCACTGGTCGGTGTACTTCGGGATTGACGATACTGACGCCGCGCTGGCGAAGATCGTCGACCTCGGCGGCTCGATCCTGATAGCTGCCGAGGACACGCCCTACGGCCGCCTCGCCGCAGCCGCAGACCCAACCGGTGCGCGATTCAAACTTGTCGCTGCGAACGAGGCCACGCCGGGGAGCGTTTCGTCGCCCTGAGGCGACAAGCCCGGCAACCTTGGTGAGCAAGCGGTAGAGAGCTTGGTAAGCAAGTGGTAGAGAGGATGAGGCATATGCAGAAGTTCACGCCATGCTTGTGGTTCGACACTCAGGGCGAAGAGGCGGCAAACTTCTACACCACCGTCTTCTACACCACCGTCTTCGACAACTCCAGGATCCTGGACATCGCTCGTTACGGTGCAGCCGGTCCCGGACCTGAAGGTACGGTCATGACTGTCACCTTCGAGTTGGCCGGGCAGAAATTCGTGGCCTTGAATGGTGGGCCGCAGTTCACATTCAACGAGGCCATCTCGATCCAGGTGAGCTGCAACACGCAGGACGAGGTCGACTATGTCTGGAGCAATCTTTCGGAGGGTGGCGAAGAAGGCCCGTGTGGCTGGTTGAAGGATAAGTACGGGGTATCCTGGCAGATCATCCCCACAGCGCTGGGTGAGCTGATGAGTGATCCCGACACGGTGAAGTCGCAAGAGGCCATCAAAGCCATGCTCGGCATGGGAAAGATTGACATTGAAGCCCTGCAGCGCGCGGTCAGCCAGCCGCAGGAGTAACGAAGTGGGCGGTGGTTTCACACCCGGCCAGCGAGGGGTGAAAGCCACCGCCCACAGTTCAGCGGCGCGCTACTGGATTCTCATCTCAGCAATCCCGGTGGTCCCAGTCGCTCCAGCGGCCGCGGTCCCAGTCGTCCCGGTGCCAGCTGTTGTCCCAGTCGTCCTGGCGCCAGCGGTGATCCCCGCCCCAGTCGCCGTCGTGACCGAGGCTGAAGATTTCTGTGATCTTCATCTGCCCACCTCCTATAGAACACCAACCGTACCCTATGGTAGACGACGAGTCGTACTCTATTTCGGGGAAGTTTTGTTGGCGCACCGATCGGTCCCCGAGGAGATAGCTGAGCAGCGGGCCGGCCCCGGTCGAGGGCGCGGCACGCTAGGGTGCGGCCGTGCTCACCGAGATGCGCATCGAGGGCCTCGGTGTGATCGACGAGGCCACCCTTGACCTGCACCCCGGCCTGACTGTGGTGACCGGTGAGACCGGAGCAGGCAAGACCATGGTGGTGACCGGCCTGCAGCTGCTCGCCGGCGGTCGGGCCGACGCCTCCCGGGTCCGGCGCGGCGCCGACCGGGCCACTGTGGAGGGCCGCTTCCGGCCCGCTCACGGCAGCCCCGCCGCCGACCTGGCCAGCGAGGTGGGTGCCCGGACCGACGAGGACGGCAGCCTGATCGCCAGCCGCACCCTCACTGTGGACGGCCGGTCCCGGGCCCATCTGGGTGGTCGCTCGGTCCCGGCGGGGGTGCTGGCCGAACTGGCCGACGGCATGCTGGCGGTCCACGGGCAGAACGACCAGCTCCGGCTGCTGCGCGCTGGCGAGCAGCGAGCGGTACTGGACCGCTTCGCCGGCGATGTGGTGTCTGGAGCGCTGAGCGCGTACCGGGGGATCCGGAAGAAGTGGCTGGACTGCAGCGCCGAGCTGGCGACCCGAAGGGAGAACTCCCGGGAACTGGCCAGGGAAGCTGATCTGCTCGGCCACAGTCTCGCTGAGATCACCGCCGTCGACCCACAGCCGGGGGAGGACGCCGCGCTGTGGGTCGAGGCTCGGCGGTTAGCGGACGTCGACCAGCTCCGGGAGACCGCGGCCCTGGCTCAAACCGCGGTGTCCGGCGCTCTGGACTGTGATCATGACCAGCCCAGTGCGATCGACCTGGTGGGGCAGGCGCGCCGTCGGCTAGAAGCGGAGAGTGACCCGCAGCTGCAGGCGCTCGGACAACGCCTGGCAGAGGCCGTTGCTGTGCTCGGTGACGTCGCTGCCGAGCTCAGCGGGTACCTCGAGACGCTCAACGCCGACCCGGCCCGGTTGGAGCAGGTGCTGGGCCGCCAAGCCGACCTCAAGCGGCTCACCCGCAAGTACGGTGCAGACGTCGACGGCGTGCTGGCCTGGGCCCAGCAGGCCCACCAGCGCTTGGCCGGCCTGGACACCTCCGAAGACGCCATTGCGGCCATGACGGCCCGGCGAGCCCAACTGGCCACCGAGCTGACCCGCCACGCCACCGCACTCACCGCGGCCAGGACCGCGGCCGGCCGGGAGCTCGGGGATGCCGTCACCGCTGAGCTCGCCGGGTTGGCGATGGGCCAGGCGCAGCTGTCCGTAGCGGTCTACCCAACCTTGGCCGCCGACGGTGACGATGCCGCGCTCACCATCGCTGGGGCGCGGCTTCGGGCCGGCCCGGAGGGTGTCGACGAGGTGGAGCTGCGCTTGGCGCCGCACCCTGATTCCGGGTCGCTGCCGGTGCACAAGGGCGCCTCTGGCGGCGAGCTGTCCCGGGTGATG
Organism: Pseudonocardiaceae bacterium; assembly: GCA_050701375.1. GTDB lineage: Bacteria > Actinomycetota > Actinomycetes > Mycobacteriales > Pseudonocardiaceae. The sequence goes on along the minus strand of JBOHFC010000095.1, from coordinate 7,287 downwards.
CTGGCGCTGGAGGTCGTGCTGGCCGATGCAGACCCGGTACCGACGATGGTCTTCGACGAGGTTGACGCCGGCGTGGGAGGGCGCGCCGCGGTAGAGATCGGGCGGCGGCTGGCCCGGCTTGCGCGCAGCCACCAGGTCGTGGTGGTGACCCACCTGGCTCAGGTCGCCGCCTATGCCGATCGACACCTGGTGGTCGATAAGGCGACCCAGGCCACCGGGTTGACCTGCAGCGGGGTCCGGGAGCTCGACGAGACGGCCCGGGTGGGTGAGCTGGCCCGAATGCTGGCTGGACTGGACGACACCGACACCGGCCGGGCACACGCCGAAGAACTGCTTCTGTCCGCTAAAGCGGACAAAGCTCGTGAGTGGGAAACAGGGTTCCGGCATCGGGCAACAGGCAGAGTCGCTCACAAGCTTTAGCCCCGGCGCGCCTCCCCGATCTAGGACGCGGCTTTTGCCACCATCATGAGCATGAAAATCGCCGGTCTGCTCAGCCGATCCGGCCGTGAGCTGCCCGGGGTGATCGGGCCGGCCAGGGTGGATCGCCGTGCCGATGTGCTGGCGCGGCGGGTCGGTCGCGGCGACATCGCGGTGTTCGACCAGGTCGATCTTGATCGCCGAACCGCCGACGTGCTGGTGGCTGCGGGCATCGCCGGGGTGATCAATGCCGCACCGTCGATCTCCGGGCGGTTTCCTAACCTGGGTCCCGAGATCCTCATCGCCGCCGGCATCGTGCTGATCGACGGCGTCGGATCAGAGGTGTTGCGGATCAAAGAGGGCAGCCGTCTTAGGCTGCACGACGGCCGGGTATATGTCGGCGACATCGAGGTCGCCTGCGGCATCGAGCAGACCGCCGACTCGATCGCCGATCTGATGATCGAGGCCAAGTCCGGGCTGTCCGCCCAACTTGAGGCGTTCTCGGCGAACACCATCGAGTTTCTTCGCCACGAGCGCGCCCTGATCATCGACCGGGTCGGTGTGCCCGATATCGAGGTCCCGATCCGCGGCCGACAGGTGCTGGTGGTGGTCGCCGGCTACAACCACGTCGCCGACCTGGCCGCGCTGAAGCACTTCATCCGGGAGTACCACCCGGTGCTGATCGGCGTCGAGGCGGGAGCTGACGCACTGCGTGCCGCGGGGCATCGACCGCACCTCATCGTCGGCGATCCATATCAGGTGCAGACCGAGACCCTCAAATCAGCCCAGGAGGTTGTGGTTCCCGCCCAACCTGACGGATTCGCTCCGGGGCTGGAGCGAATCCAGGATCTGGGAATCGGCGCGGTCACCTTCCCCGCGGTGAGCAATCCAGAGGACCTCGCCCTGCTGCTGGCCGAGGCGCACGGCGCCGAATTGGTGGTCGCCGTCGGGTTCCAGGCCACCTTGCACGAGTTCCTCGACCGGGGGCGATCAGGGTCCAACCCGTCTACCTTCCTCACCCGCCTGAGGTTGGGTGGCAAACTCATCGACGGCCATGCCGCCGCCGCGCTGTGTCGCAGCCGGGTCTCGGCAGGCGCGGTGCTGCTCATCGTTGCCGCGGCGCTCGCCGCGGTGGTCGCGGCGCTGCTGGTCTCCAACATCGGTGGCGCCTACGGCGTCCTGGTGGGCGGTACGTGGGACGACCTCGTCTCCTGGGTCAAGGGATTGGTATAGGCCGTGATCTCACTGCGGTACCACGTGGTCTCCATCGCCGCCGTCTTCCTGGCTCTTGCCCTCGGGGTGGTGCTCGGGTCCACCGCCATCAGTGATCGGTTGCTGTCCGGGCTCAGCTCCAACCGGGATGACCTGGGTCGCCAGGTGAGTGATCTCCAGGCCCAGCGCAACGCGCTGAATGCCCAGTTGGCCAACGCGGATGCCTTCGGTGCGGCGGTCGGTCCGCGCATCGTCAGCGGCGCCCTGCGTGGCCGCTCCGTGGTGCTGGTCACCACGGCAGACGCCGCTCCGGCCGACCGCGATGCGTTGACCGGGCTGTTGAGCAGCGCTGGCGCCACCGTCACCGGTGAGCTGCAGCTCACCGATGCATTCACCGATCCGTCCCGCTCCGACCAGCTCAGCGAGCTGTCCACCCGTTTGCTGCCGGCCGGGCTGCGGCTGCCTACCGCGTCGGACGCCGGGACGCTGGCCGGCGGCCTGCTCGGCTCGCTGCTGCTGATCAACCCGAACAACGGCAAGGCTCAGGCCACTCCGGCCGAGACCACTGCGGTGCTCGCCGGGCTCGGTGACGGTGGCTTCGTCCACGCCGGCCCGCGGGTGCTGCCGGCTCAGCTTGTTGTCGTGCTCACCGGCGGCGCGAATCGCGGCAACGGTAGCGGGGACCGGGCTGGCATCCTGGCCCGGTTCGCCACCCAACTCGATCACGCCGGTGCCGGCGCGGTGCTCGCCGGTAGGCCGGGGTCAGCCGACGGTAATGGTCCGATCGGCGTGGTGCGGGCAGACACCGCGGCAGCCTCCGTGCTGTCTACCGTCGATGACGTGAGCACCGCGGCGGGGCGGGTGGTGACCGTTTTGGCGCTGGCCGAGCAGGCGCAAGGGCACGCCGGGCGCTACGGTACCGGCGGCAACGCTCAGGCCATGGTTCCTGCGATCCAGGGCTGATCGGCGAGGCGGTGCTTCGTGACCACCGCCGGTAGTGTTACCGTGAGGTTCCGTGGTCGGCGGCATGCCGCCAGCTGCATCGCAACCGGTCGAATCGAATGGCCGGTCCGGACCACGGGAGAAGGTCTTGGTCAAGCCCGCCAGCCCAACCAGGTACCTGTTCGTCACCGGGGGCGTCGCCTCCTCACTGGGTAAGGGACTCACTGCGTCGAGCCTGGGCCAGCTGTTGACCGCCCGCCGGCTGCGGGTGACCATGCAAAAGCTGGATCCCTACCTCAACGTCGACCCAGGGACGATGAACCCGTTCCAGCACGGTGAAGTGTTCGTCACCGACGACGGCGCCGAGACCGATCTGGACATCGGGCACTACGAGCGGTTCCTGGACCGCAACCTCGGTCGCAAAGCCAATGTCACCACCGGCCAGGTTTACTCGGCGGTGATTGCCAAGGAGCGGCGGGGGGAGTACCTCGGCGATACCGTGCAGGTGATCCCGCACATTACCGACGAGATCAAGTCCCGGATCCTGGCGATGTCCGAGCCCGGCGACGATGATCGTCCACCGGATGTGGTGATCACCGAGATCGGCGGCACCGTCGGGGACATCGAGTCGCTGCCGTTTCTGGAGGCGGCTCGCCAGGTGCGCCACGACGCCGGTCGGGACAACTGCTTTTTCCTGCACGTCTCTTTGGTGCCCTACCTTGCCCCTTCCGGTGAGCTGAAGACCAAGCCGACCCAGCACTCCGTGGCCACCTTGCGCAACATCGGTATCCAGCCCGACGCCCTGGTCTGCCGCGCTGACCGGGAGATCCCGGACGCGCTCAAGCGCAAGATCGCGCTGATGTCGGACGTGGATATCGACGGGGTGGTTGCGGCGCCGGACGCGCTGTCCATCTATGACATCCCCAAGGTGTTGCACTCCGAGGGCCTGGATGCCTACGTGGTGCGCCGACTCGGGCTGCCCTTCCGCGACGTGGACTGGACGGAGTGGGGGGATCTGCTTGACCGGGTGCACGCACCGACGGAGGTGGTGCGGATCGCCCTGGTAGGCAAGTACGTCGACCTGCCGGATGCCTACCTGTCGGTGACCGAGGCGCTGCGCGCCGGAGGTTTCGCGCACCGAGCCAGGGTCGAGATCCGCTGGGTGCCCTCGGACACCTGCGAGACCCTCCCGGGCGCAGAGGCCGCGCTGGCCGGGGTGGATGGGGTGCTGGTGCCCGGTGGATTCGGAGTGCGCGGGATCGAGGGCAAGATCGGGGCCATTCACCATGCTCGCGTCCACGGGATCCCGGCGCTGGGTCTGTGCCTGGGCCTGCAGTGCATGGTGATCGAGGCCGCTCGCAATCTGGCCGGGCTCGACGGTGCCGGTTCGACGGAGTTCGACCCGACCTCGGCGCATGCGGTGATCTCCACCATGGCTGATCAGACGGATATCGTCGCCGGTCAAGGTGATATGGGTGGGACGATGCGGCTCGGTGGTTACCCAGCATCGCTGGAGCCGGGCTCGGTGGTGGCCCGGGCGTACGGCACGACCGAGGTCCGTGAACGGCACCGGCACCGCTATGAGGTGAACAACGCCTACCGGGACAAACTCGCCGGTGCCGGCCTGGTGATCAGCGGGACCTCACCGGACGGCCATCTGGTCGAGTTCGTCGAGCTGCCGCAGCGCATGCATCCGTTCTTCGTCGGCACCCAGGCCCATCCCGAGCTCGCCAGCCGGCCTACCCGCCCGCACCCACTGTTCGTCACCTTCGTCGCGGCGGCGCTGAACTACCGGGCCGCGGACTGGTTGCCGGTCGAGATGCCGGCGAGGCTTCGGTGAGCTCACCGCACGACTTCGAGGTATCCGGCAGCGACACACTGCACGTCGGCCGGGTCCTCGCGCTGCGGCTGGACCAGGTGCGGATGCCCGGTGGCCGGACCGTCGGGCGCGAGGTCGTCGAGCACCCGGGGTCGGTGGCAGTCCTGCCGCTACACGATGACACCTCGGTGGTGATGATCGACCAGTACCGGCACCCGGTGGGACGCCGGATGCGGGAGCTGCCTGCCGGGTTGCTCGACGCGCCGGGGGAGGAGCCGGTGGTGGCAGCCCAGCGGGAGCTGCTGGAGGAGACCGGCTTCACCGCCCGGGATTGGTCGGTGCTCGTCGACATCGCGCCTTCGCCCGGATTCAGCGACGAGGTGGTGCGAATCTATCTTGCGCGCGGGTTGGCCGAGGGTGGCCGACCCACCGGTCCCGACGACGAGGAGGCCGACCTGGTCGTCGTCCGGCTGCCACTGGTCAAGGCGGTGTGCCAGGTGCTGGCCGGTGAGATCATCAGCGCGCCGGCAGTCGCCGGGTTGCTCGCCGCGCAGGCGGTACTGGCGGGGACTGCCCAGCCCCGGCCGGTCGACGCGTCGTGGCCAGACCGCCCGACCAGCTTCGCCGATCGTGGAGGTACGCCAAGGTGAAGATCGGTGTTCCACGGGAGCTGAAGATCCACGAGTATCGGGTGGCGCTCACACCTGCTGGGGTGCACGAGTTGACCCGCCGCGGGCATGACGTGTTGATCGAACGTGACGCCGGGGTCGGCTGCGCGTTTCCCGACGAGGCTTACCTGGCCGCGGGTGGCCGCATCGTGGCACAGGCCGACGATGTGTGGGCCGCGGCCGACTTGGTGCTCAAGGTTAAGGAGCCGGTGGCGCCGGAATACCACCGGATGCGCAAGGGGCAGATTCTCTTCACCTACCTACATCTGGCCGCCTCGGTGGAGTGCACGACAGCGTTGATCGACGCAGGAATCGACGCCATCGCCTATGAGACCGTGCAGTTGGCTGATGGATCGCTGCCCCTGCTGGCCCCGATGAGCGAAGTCGCCGGGCGTATGGCCCCGCAGGTGGGAGCGCACTGCTTGGAACGCATGCAGGGCGGCCGTGGAGTGCTGCTCGGCGGCGTCTCCGGGGTGCCCGCCGGGAAAGTGGCGGTGCTCGGTGCCGGGGTGGCAGGGATGAACGCCGCCACCATCGCGCTGGGCCTGCAGGCCGAGGTGGTGGTGCTCGATACCAACATCAACCGGCTGCGGGAGATCGACTTCGGGTACCGGGGCCACCTGCAGACCATCGCCTCGAACGCTTATGAGGTGGACAAGGCGTGCCTGTGGGCGGATCTGGTGATCGGGGCCGTGCTACGACCGGGCGCGAAGGCACCGACTCTGGTCAGCCATGACCTGGTCGGCCAGATGCGTCCAGGATCGGTGCTGGTGGACATCGCCATCGACCAGGGTGGCTGCTTCGCTGACTCACGGCCTACGACGCACGCAGACCCCACCTTCACCGTGGGCAACTCGGTCTTCTACTGCGTGGCCAACATGCCGGGCGCGGTACCGCACACTTCCACCTATGCGCTGACCAATGTCACGCTGCCCTACATCTGCGCGCTAGCCGACAAGGGCCTACGACAAGCGGCGCAAGACGACCCGGCGCTGGCCCGGGGGGTCAATGTGGCGCGGGGCGCGGTGGTCTCCGCTGAAGTCGCCAGGGCGCACGGGTTTGAGTACCTACCGCTGGCCGGGGAACTTGGGTGAGTACCGCCGCTTCGACCGTCGACTCCCCTTCGGTCGGTCACCACGATGGCGTGCTGCCGCCCGCGCTGACTGCGGTGATCTCTGATTATCTGGATCACCTCGCGGTGGAACGCGGCACGTCACCCAACACGCTGGATTCCTATTCCCGCGACCTGCGCCGCTACGCCGCCCACCTGGGGTCGACTGGGGTCACGGGGCTCGCCGGGGTGTGCGAGGACCACGTCACCGGCTTCCTCGCCGCGCTGCGTGAGGGAGCCGGTGGATACCGGCCGCTGGCGCGGTCCTCCGCTGCCCGGGCGCTGGTCGCGGCACGCGGTCTGCACCGGTTCGCTCTCCGGGAGGGGGTGGTGCCGGCTGACGTCACGGTCGAAGTCCACCCCCCGAGCCCGCCGAAACGGCTGCCCAAGGCCCTCGGTGTGCACGACGTGCTGCGGTTGCTCGAGGTGTTCCCCGCCGACGGAGGCCCACGCTGCCTGCGCGACCGGGCGCTGCTGGAATTTCTGTACTCCACCGGTGCACGGATCTCCGAGGCAGTCGGGCTGGACCGCGACGACGTCGACGGCCCGGCTCGCACCGTGCTGTTGCGCGGCAAGGGTGGCAAGCAGCGGCTGGTCCCGGTGGGCCGGCCGGCGCTGGCCGCGTTGGATGCCTATCTGGTCCGCGGGCGTCCCACCTTCGCTGCCTGCGGGCGGGGTCTGCCGGCGGTTTTCCTCAACGCCCGCGGTGCCCGCTTGTCCCGGCAGAGCGCCTGGGCGGTGCTGCGCGACGCCGCGGCGCGCACCGAGATCGCAGCCGCGGTATCACCGCACACCCTGCGGCACTCCTTTGCAACCCACCTGCTGGAGGGTGGCGCCGACGTGCGGGTGGTGCAGGAACTGCTCGGCCACGCCTCGGTCACCACCACGCAGATCTACACCATGGTGACGGTGGACAAGCTGCGCGAGGTGTACTCGGCCGCGCACCCGCGGGCGCTCGGCTAAGTCTTCGGCTATTAGCTGGGCATACGGTATCTTCTCCGGCGTCGCGTTACTCAATGAAACCCCGCACCGGCCACTCGCGCAGGCCCGCCGGGCCTGCGCTCGCTAGCCGGAATTGAGTAACGCTCCGGTGAGTCGGCTTGCCGGCCGGCTAGGCA
>JBOHFC010000094.1:0-6218 GCA_050701375.1 Pseudonocardiaceae bacterium | reverse complement strand
AACGGCTCGCCCACACCGGGAAGTTAACTCATGTTGCTCACACAGTGCGGGATATCGATGAGGCACCTCAACAAGCGTGTCGCAAACCCACGTCGCTCACCACGCGCCGTTGCGTACAGATAAGCTCGGACATCAATGCGTGTTCGAACTCTGCGATCGAGCCGAGTATTTGGAAGAACATCCGGCCTACGGCGGTGGAGGTGTCGATGCCCTGGTCCAACACGACCAGGTCGACCCCGCGGGCTTGCAGCAGCTTGGACAGCTCGATGAGGTGCTCGAGGGATCGGCCGAGTCGATCTAGTTTGGTGATCACTAGCTGATCGCCGGTTCGGTTCGCCGAGAGCGGTGCCTTGTCCAGTTCGGGTCGGCGGCCGAGCTTGCCGGAGGCTCTGTCGAGGAAGATCTCCTCGCACCCGGCGGCGATGAGGGCGTCGTGTTGAGCTTCGGGGTGTTGGTCGCGGGTGGAGACCCGTCCGTAGCCGATCCGCATGGCGGAAACTGTATCGTGAACCCCTGATAGCGTGACGTTGCCGCGTACACGGAATCCGTTACACAACTCGCCTGGGAAACACCAGGCCGCTGGATGTGTAACGCGAACATTCGTCTGCGGACAGCTACGTTGGGCTGCGGGCGCCAGACACCAGAACGGGATCGCAGCGGCGAGCACTCCGAGGCGGGTGGTCGCGATGAGCATCGCGACGAGCCGATCCCAACGCGCCCGTGCCCAGCTGGCTACCGCGCAACCCGTCCCTCGATCATTGCGTGTCCACCCGCGCCACCGCAGCCAGCCCGTCGAGGATCTCGGACCGGCCGGCGGGCACGACCACGTCGAGCACGACCCGTCCGTCCCCACCGGTCACGGCAAATTCGAAGAACGAACAGCAGGCTGACTCCCGGGCGGCCAGATCTCGCACCGTGACGGCCGTGGTGCCGGTGTCGGCGAACCTGACACGCAGGTTCTGGTCGCTGACCCACCGCGAGCTCAGTGCTCTGGCGAACAGGGCCTCGAACTCAGCGATCCGTACGGGGTGCTCGGCCGAGGGCAACGTGCAACTCGACGGGACCTTAAAAGCCATATGTCTGTCTTCTCTCACCCTTGCGGCGTCAGTCGGTGCGCCGGTGCGTTCGACGGTCAACCCGTAACTGCAACCGCCAGCGAAGTCAAGACCGCGACCGCCGCCGCTGACACGGGGACGAACCACAGCCGATTACACAGAGCTACTTGGGGCTGGTGACATGGACCCGAGCGCTGAGCCTACTACTGCGCCTCGGCGAACCACCATCACCAGTCCCCACCCCCTCGCGCAGCTCCTGCTCACCTGGATCAGCGAGCGAGACGACATGAACACCGCCACCAACCCCGACTCCCATGGGCTGTTCCCCGGCCGCCGCGGGGGACAGCCCATGCACCCCGAAAGCCTCGCCGGACACCTCCGCCAACTCGGCGTCCCCACCGGCAGCGCCCGCGCAGCCGCCATCCGCCAGCACGTTCTGGAAATGCCAGGACCCGTCGTCGCCGACGCCCTGAGCTACACCCCGTCACCACAGCCAAGATCGTCACCGCCCAGGTAGATGCGCACGTGGGGTTGGCGCGGATGTTGCGGAACCGCTGGGCTTTCGCGGCGAAGCCGGAGGCGACGACGTAGCTGCCGGCTGCGGGGGGGCGACGACCTCGATCACCAGATAGCAGCGTGCGCCGGATTTGCGGCCGATGTGTTCGAGCATCAGCAATCGTGAACCGAACAGAGGGCCGAGCCCGGCCCGGTACAGGTGGACGGGGACGCGGACGAACCAGCGGACCCGCAGCAACGAGTCTGTGGCCGCGACGGTTGTGTCGGTGATGCGTGAGATGAGGGTGGTGTGCATGGTCGGCCGCGGCTTTCCTGGATGTTGTCCGTTCTCCGGGGCTTCTCGACCTGTTGCGTGATGTCGCCCGATCCGGGTGATGTTGCTGGTGGTGCGGTGGTTCTCCGTGGGTGTGGTGCTCGTGGCTGGTAGTTCACAGTTGCTGCCACGAGATCGGAGTACGGGCTGTGCGGGCTTTCCCGGTGAGACTGCCGTCGGGTGTGAAGTACTGGACGGTGCTGGATGAGGACCTGGCCGTGGTCGACGAGGCCGATGCGTTCCTGCGTCAGGTGCGCTTCGGCCGCGACGGCTCGGAGCTGACCACCCGGTCGTATGCGGGCGGGATCGCGCTGTTCCTGCGCTGGTGCGCCCGGACGGACCGGCACTGGCATGGCGGGGTGGAGCATCTGGGGTTGTTCATCACCTGGCTGCGGCACGCCGGCCCGCAGGCCAGCGGCGCGGACGCGGTCTCGGGCGGGCAGGTGCTGACCGGGCCGGGTCGGGCGCCGGTGCGCGGCGCGCGCCGGGTGAACGTCGTGTTGTGCGCGGTGCGCGGGTTCGTCGCGCACGCGGTGACCTCGGGGCGTGCCCCGGCGGGGTTGCTGGCGCTGATCTATGAGGTGGCCGACGAGCGGGATCTACCCGAGCACGCGCGGGGTGAGGACGCTCGGATGGCGTGGCGGATGCGGGCGCGGCATCGGTTGCGCGAGCCGGACACGGCCGTGGACCGGGCCGGTGACGAGGAGATCGTGGCGTTGCTGCGGGGGTGCCGCTCGGCGCGCGACAGATTGATCGTGTTGTTGATGGCCCGGGCCGGGTTGCGCCGCGGGGAGTTGTGCGGGCTGCGCCGCGGCGACGTGCATCTGCTGCCCGATTCCCGGGTGTTGGGGTGTGGGGTGGAGCGGGCGCACCTGCACGTGGTGCGCCGCGACAACCCGAACGGGGCGTGGGCGAAGTCCCCCCGCCAGCGGGTGGTGCCGCTGGATTTCCTTGTCGTGCAGGCTTTTGATGGCTACGAGTTCGAGCGTCTGGGCGTGGAACGGGCGGGTGAGTCCGACTTCGTGCTGGTCAACCTGTTTCGCGGGTCGGTCGGCGCCCCGATGCGACCGGACGCGATCAACGAGCTGATGACCGCGTGCTCGGGCCGCGCCGGGCTGGACACCCCGGTCCGCCCGCATCAGCTGCGGCACGCGTTCGGGAGCAACCTTTCCGACGCCGGCGGGAGCCTGGACGAGATCGCTGAGCTGCTCGGGCACGCTTCGATGAGCTCGTCGCAGGTGTATCTGCATCCCGACCCGGGCCGGTTGCGTCGGGCGGTCGAGCGGGTGCCCAGCCCGCGCGAGCAGACGGTCCCTGGCCGGTGAGCGCGATGTCCACGGCCCGGCCACTGTCGTCGAGGCCCGATGCCGCCGTGGCCGCGGGTGCCTCGCACGTGCTCGGCGCAGGCCACGGTATCGAGCCCGGGGCAGCCCGGTTGGCCGCGGTGATCGACCCGGCGTTCCTGGTCGAGGCCGGATGGGATCGGACCGCTCGGGTGTTGTCGCTGCCCGCCGGTCATCCGCTGCTGGGCTGGCGGGCGTGCGAGACCCCGGGATGCACCAGCCAGGCCTATGGCCGGGCCCGGACATGCGGCAGGTGCCGGATCGGTGACACCGAGCCCGGCACCGACACGACCGCGACCGTGGGCGCCGCGCCGCTCGGGCGGGGACAGCTATGTCAGGTTGAGGCGTGTGGACGTGATCGGGGGAACCGACGCTACTGCCGCGCCCACGACGAACGGCTCCGGGATCGACGTCGCACCGATCCCGACTTCGGTGAACGCAGGTGGCGTCGGACCGAACCGGCCACCGAGGCGGCGGGGCAGGTCAGCCTGCACGGTATCCCCGGGTTGGTGGTTGTGCAGGTCCTCTATGGACTGCAGCAGCGGACCCGGGACGGGGCGATCACCGACGCTGCCCGGCTCCGCCAGATCGCCTGGGAGCTGCGCCGGTGCCAGCCGGTCTGCCTCGAACACGCCGCGGTCGGCGGCGGCGAGCAGCACAAGGTGCTGCGCTGCTTCGTGCGCCACCTCGGGTGGGCCTTGCTCGATCCCGAGACCGAACGGGTCAAGGATGTGTGGGACCTGGCCGCGTTCGGGCTGCGCGGACATCTCACCTTCACCAAGATCAGCCAGGGTTGGTTGCGGGAGGCGGCCCAGCGGTGGGCTGCTGATGACCTGCCCCGCCGCCGCGGCAAGGACACCGCCGGGCCGGTGCGGCAGTACTTGGTCAGCCTGGCTGCCCTGTCCGAGAGCCTGCGGGCGACCCGCGCGGATCGCGGGGAACACCCGGCCGTTCTGGGGCGCAGCGACATCGAGAACTTCCTGCACCGGATGGCCTTCCTGACCAGCACGGGGCGGGTCTCGGTTGACGCCCGTACTCGGATCTGCCGCGAGGTCAGGCACCTGCTGGGGCGGGTGCGGGTACTCGGGTTGGCCCGCTCTGACGGCCCGGCCGCCGGCCTGGGCGAGGACTTCGCGCTCGCCGCCAGCGACATCCCCGTCAAACCCGAAGATCCCGAACCGAACCGGGACCTACCGACCGAGATCATGGCGCAGTTGTGCGAGCAGCTCCCGCTGCTGGAGCAGTCCATCTCGTGCCGGGAGGTCCGCGTCGCGGTGGAGCTGATCATCGACACCGGGCGGCGACCGGACGAGATCTGCGCGCTGCGCTGGGACTGCCTGGAATACGACCAGGACCGGTCGCCGGTCCTGGTCTATGACAACCACAAGAACGCCCGCCTCGGGCGTCGGCTCCCGATCGCCCAGTCCACCGCGGACTCGATCACCGCCCAGAAGGACCGGGTTCGGGCACGGTTCCCCGATACCCCGCTGAGCCAGCTGACGCTGCTGCCCGCCGCCCATGCCAACCCGCACGGGCGACGCGCGATCACCGAAGGCCATCTCGGTGCTCGCCATCGCGCCTGGATCGACAGCCTGCCGCCGCTGCTGCGGGCCGATGGGACCGAGTACGACAAGACCAAGGTCGTGCCCTATGCCTACCGGCACAGCTACGCCCAGCGCCACGCGGACGCCGGTGTCCCGATCGACGTGCTGGGTTCGTTCTCAACCACGTCAGCCTCAACACCACCAAGCACTATTACCGCGTCGGGGAACCGCGGCGCCGCGAAGCCGTCGACCGGGTCGCTGCGATGCAGTTCGACCGGCACGGCAACCCGATCTGGCGGCAAGCCCAGGCGCTGCTCGACTCCGAACACGCTCGCCGCGCGATCGGTGAGGTCGCCGTCCCGTTCGGGGTCTGCGCCGAACCCTCCAACGTCGCGGCCGGCGGCAAATCCTGCCCGTTCCGGTTCCGCTGCGCCGGCTGTGACCACTTCCGCACCGACGTCTCCTACCTGCCCGACCTGCACGCCTACCTCGATGACCTGCTGCGCAACCGGGAACGTCTGCTCGCCGCCACCGACCTCGACGAGTGGGCACGGACCGAGGCCATCCCTTCCGAGGAGGAGATCAGCAGGATCCGCCGGCTCATCGCGCGAATCAGCGTCGGCCTCGACGAGCTCACCGGCGAGGAACGTCAGCGGGTGGAGCAGGCCGTCACCGTCGTCCGCCGACACCGCACCGTCACCCTCGGCATGCCCCGTATCCGTCAAGCCCTGCCCGACCTCCGCCCGGAGCGCACCGCATGAGCACCGACAACACCGGCGCGCGGACCACGGCCACGGCCATGACGCTGGGCCGTCGGGCCGACTCGGCCCGACGCCGCCAACGCGTCCTCACAGCCCTGAGCGCCGCGGTCACCCACGGCGAACCGGTCAGCGTCAGCGGCATCGCCCGCGCTGCGGGTGTCGACCGCACCTTCCTCTACCGCCACCGTGAGCTGCTCGAGCAGATCCACGCCGCCGAGGCCCAACCACCCGCCGCACCCGGCGGCGGACCCGCGGTCAACCGGGCTTCGTTGCAGGCCGACCTGCTCGCTGCTCAGCACCGCTGCGCCCGGATGGCTGCCCGAGCCCAGCAGCTCGAGGCGCGCCTGTCGGAACTGCTCGGTGAGCACGCCTGGCGCGAGTCCGGACTCGGCGCGCCCGACGACATCGATCAGCTCAAACAGAAGATCGTGTTCCTCGAGCAACACGTCGTCGACCAGCGGCTCCAACTCGAGGAACGCGGCCAGGACCTGGCCGCCGCGCGCGCTACCAACCGCGAACTCATGGCCCGCATTAACACGGTCAACCCCAACAGGTGACATTGCGCGACCGCGCTTGCACCACACCTGTGGCATTAAATACGATCCCTCCAACAGCTTCTGAGCTGCGCAAACGCGGAGACTCAACCTCCACCACAGAGCTGACTCCCAGAGAATGCCCGCCGCTGA
>JBOHFC010000093.1:0-6260 GCA_050701375.1 Pseudonocardiaceae bacterium | reverse complement strand
GTCGCGCACCGCCGGACCGAGCACGTCGACGAAGGCGAGCAGCACGGAGCTGCCGGGCAGCCGGGCGCGTAGCGCATCGGTCAGCTGACCCGTCACCGCGACGCCAGCCGGGTCCCGAGTGCCATGGGCAGCTATAACGACAGAGTGCAGCACCGTCACTGGCAGTCTCCGGGCTCCAGCGCCAGCCGGTAGCCGCGCTTGACCACGGTCTGCACCAGCCGCGGGGCGCCCAACGCGGCACGCAATCGGGCCACCGCGGTCTCCACCGCGTGCTCATCGTCGCCCGCCGCGGGCATCACCGACAGCAGCTCCGCGCGCGGGACAACCCGGCCCGGACGGGCCACCAGCAGCCGCAACAGCGCCATCGGGGTTGGTGGCACGGCGCGCAGCACGCCATCGACCACCGCGGAATGTCCGCGCAGCTCCAGGACATGACCGGCCACCGGCCACCGCGGCGCCCTGGCCGGCAGTGCCTCGGACAGCGTGCGCACCAGCGCGCCGATCCGGGAGCGTTCCGGCTGCACGGTGGGCACGTCGCGGGCCACCAGCGGGCCCGCGGTGACCGGCCCGACACAGGCAACGAGCACATCCCGGCGCAGGCGTGTGAGCAACGCCTCCAGCATGCCGAGCTCGTCGGCTCGACGCAGCACGCTGGCCGCAGCAGGGGCGCTGGTAAAGCTCACGGCGTCGACGCCTCCGTCAAGCACCGCGGCGAGCAGCCGGTCCAGCGGCGCCAGATCCTCGGGCAGCACCCACCGGTAGACGGGCACCTGTATTACCTGCGCGCCGGCGCAATCCAGCGCGTCGACGAAGTCCGGCAGTGGCTCGCCGTGCAGCTGTACGGCTACCCGCACCCCGTCGAGATCACTGGCTAACAGGTGCTCCAGCACCTCGCCTGAGGACTCAGACGGTGGTGACCAGGCGTCAGTCAGGCCGGCGGCCCGGACCGCGCCTCGCGATTTGGGACCTCGGGACAGCAAGGTGGCGCGACGCAGCGCACCGATCAGCGCCTCACCCAGCCCCCACCCGTCCGCGGCCTCCACCCAGCCGCGGAACCCGATACCGGTGGTGATCACCACGATGCCCGGTGGGTGGTTGATCAGTTGCCTAGTGGCGGCGTGCAGTTCGGTGTCATCGGCCACTGGCACGATCCGGATCGCCGCGGCGTGCATCACCTCGGCACCCCGGCGCTCCAGCAACGCGCCCAGCTCGGCAGCCCGGCGTGCGGCGGTGACACCGACGGTGAATCCCGCCAGCGGTAGCGGTTCGGGTCTCGCCCTCAGCGACACGGCGGTCATGAAGACCAGACTTCCACGACGCCGTTGACCACTCGCACTGGATATGTCGCCACCACGACGCCGGGGTCGTCCAGGCACACCCCGGTGGCCAGCTCGAAGGCCTGTTTGTAGATCGGCGAGGCCACCGTCGGGCGGCCCTCACGGTCCCCGACGATCCCCCGAGACAGTACCGAGGCCCCGCTGAAGGGGTCCATATTGGACAGAGCGTGTAGGGCGCCGTCGTGAGTGCGGAATACCGCGACCGCAACGCCCTCGATCAGCGCCGCTACCCCGCGTTCCGGCACCAGGTCGTCGTAGCGGCACACCGCCGTCCAATGCCGCTGCAGCTGCGCGGTCATGGGACCACGGTCAGCGTCGGGCCCGCGATCAGAACCGGTTGGCCTGGTCTGCGATGGGCGGGGGTGGGCTGGCCACGCTCTTCGACGAACTCGATGGTCGGATCAGGCACGCCAGGGGCGTTGACGAACGAGGTGAACCGGGCCAGCTTCGCCGGGTCCTCCAGCACGCCGCGCCACTCGTCGGCGTAGCCCGCCACGTGCGCTGCCATTGCGACGTCGAGCTCCGCGCAGATCCCGAGTGAGTCGTGCACGATCACGTCTCGCAGGTGGTCCAGACCGCCGTCGAGCTCCTCCAGCCACGGCGCGGTGCGCTGCAGCTGGTCGGCGGTGCGGACGTAGAACATCAGGAACCGGTCGATGGTGCGCACCAGAGTCTCGGTGTCGACGTCGGAGACCAGCAGGTCGGCGTGCCGTGGGCGGAAACCGCCGTTGCCGCAGACGTAGAGGTTCCAGCCGTTCTCGGTGGCGATCACCCCGAAGTCCTTGCTGCGGGCCTCGGCGCACTCCCGCGCGCAGCCGGAGACCGCGGACTTGAGCTTGTGCGGGGCGCGCAGCCCGCGGTACCGAAGCTCCAACGCGATGGCCATGCCCACCGAGTCCTGCACGCCGTAGCGGCACCAGTCGGTACCCACGCAGGACTTCACGGTCCGCAGCGCCTTGCCGTAGGCGTGCCCGGACTCGAACCCGGCGTCGACCAGCCGGCGCCAGATCGCCGGGAGCTGCTCCACGCGGGCCCCGAACAGGTCGATTCGCTGCCCACCGGTGATCTTGGTGTAAAGCCCGAAGTCGCGGGCCACCTCGCCGAGCACGATGAGTTTCTCCGGGGTGATCTCCCCGCCGGGCACCCTTGGGACCACCGAGTAGGTGCCGTTGCGCTGCAGGTTGGCCAGGAAGTGGTCATTGGTGTCCTGCAGGGTGGCCTGCTCGCCGTCCAGGATGTGGCCTCCGGGCGCCAGCACCCCACTCAGCGAGGCCAGGATCGAGGCCACCGCCGGCTTGCAGATATCACAACCGCGGCCTGTGCCGTGCTTGGCGACCAGTTCGGAGAAGGTCCGAATCCGGGTGGCGGCGACGATCTCGAACAACTCCGCCCGGCTGTGCGTGAAGTGCTCGCACAGTGCCTTGGACTGCTCGACGCCCTGCGCTGCGAGCAGTTTCTTCAACATGGGCACGCACGAGCCGCAGCCAGTTCCCGCCTTCGTGCACGCCTTGAGGGCAGGCACTGTAGTCGCCCCGTCGCGCACCGCCGTACCGATCGTTTCGACGGTGACCGCGTGGCAGGAACACACCTGGGCGGTAGCCGGCAACGCGTCCGCGTCGAGCTCACCGCCGGACGGCGAGATCAGCGCACCGGGGTCCGCCGGAAGCACCGCCCCGACCAGCGCGCGCAGCGTGCCGTACGCCTCCGCGTCACCCACCAGCACTCCGCCGAGCAGCGTGCGCGCGTCGTCGGAGACGACGAGCTTGGCGTAGCGGCCGGCGACGGGGTCATTGTGGATGACCTCGAGCGCGCCCTCAGCCGTCGCGTGGGCGTCGCCGAAGCTGGCCACGTCAACCCCGAGCAGCTTGAGCTTGGTGGAGGTGTCGGCGCCCGGGAAAGTGGCGTGGCCGCCGAGCAACCGATCCGCTACCACCTCGGCCATCGCGTAGCCAGGTGCGACCAGGCCGTAGCAGCGGCCCTCGACCGCGGCGCACTCGCCGATCGCCCAGATGTCCGCGTCGGAGGTTTGGCAGGCGGCGTCGACCAGCACACCACCGCGCTCCCCGACTGGCAGCCCAGCATCGCGGGCCAACTGGTCGCGGGGGCGTACGCCGGCGGAGAACACCACGACGTCGGTGTCGAGCTCGGTGCCATCGGACAGGCGGACCAGCATCCGGCCCCGGTCCGGTTCGATGGCCTGGGTGGCGCGCCCGCAGTACACCCGCACACCGAGGCCCTCGACGAACCGGCGCAGCAGCGCCCCGCCACCCTCGTCGACCTGCATCGGCATCAGCCGGGGTGCGATCTCGACCACGTGTGGCGACAACCCCAGCTGGCGCAGCGCGTGCGCAGCCTCCAAGCCGAGCAGGCCGCCACCGACGACCACCCCGGAGCGCCGACCCGCCGCGGTGGTCTGCATCGCGCGTTGCGCGGCCACCCGGATCGCGTCGAGGTCCTCCGGGGTCCGGTAGACGTAGCAACCGGGCAGGTCGTGACCCGGCACCGGAGGCACGAACGGTGCCGACCCGGTGGCGAGCACCAGCGCGTCATAGACCACCCGCCGCCCCGACGCGGTGCGGACGATGCGCTTGCGCCGGTCTATCCGCACGCACGGGTCGCCCAGACGCAGCTCCACCCGGTCGTCGAGCACCGCGGGCAGGGTCAGTGCCTCGGCGTCCCAGGAGTCCACGTACGACGACAGCGCAACCCGGTCGTAGGCCGGTCTGACCTCCTCGGCGAGCACCACGATCCGCCATTGCCGCGGGAGGTCCCGGCCGATCAGAGCCTCCACCAACCGGTGGCCGACCATGCCATGGCCCGCAACGACGACAGTGCGCATCATGCTCCTTCCTCCTGCCCAGCGAGCACGACCGGTCCTCACATCTTGAGCGCGCTACGTGAACGCGATGTTTCGGTGTTGTTTCGTCACACCTGTTTCGTCAGACCTGTTTTCGTCAGACCTGTTTTCGTCAGACCTCGGCGTAGGCGAGTCGCGGACTCCCGGACGCCGCGACTGCAGGTGCCCGGCGCAGGTAAACCACATAGGTGACGACTACGCAGGCGCCATAGAAGATCAGGAACGACCAGAACGCGGACACCCCGGATTTCGCGACGAGGAAGGAATGCCGGAAGGCGAGATTGATCAGCACCCCGCCCATCGCGCCGATCGAGCCGGCGATCCCGATCACTGCGCCGGATATCCGGCGTGCCCTCATCAGCGCGGGTTCCCTAGGCTCACCAGCTGCGATCGCCACTTGGGCCTGCACAGCAAAGATGGACGGGATCATCTTGTAGGTGGAGCCGTTGCCGATACCGGAGAGGACGAACAAGGCGATGAAACCGGCCATGAATAGCACCAGCGACTTTTCGTTGGAGGCAACGATCACCAAGCCGGTGGCCAGGGCCATCCCGATGAAGTTCCAGAGACTGACCTTGGCGCCGCCATAGCGGTCTGCCAACCAACCGCCGACGGGGCGGATCAGCGAGCCGATCAACGGACCGATGAAGACGACCGAGGCCGCCTGCAGCGGCGTGCGGTGAAACTGGGTCTGCAACACCAGGCCGAAGGCGAAGCTATAGCCGATGAACGAGCCGAACGTGCCGATGTAGAGGAACGACATCACCCAGGTCTGGACTTCTCGAACTGCCTCACGCAATGCCCCGGTGTCGTTGCGTACCGAGGAGATGTTGTTCATGTACCGGCCAGCGCACAGCGCGGCGAGCAGGATCAGCGGGACGTAGATACCGAGCACGAGTCGCGGGTAGGCCGTACCGGCCGTCGCGATGACAACTAGGCCGAGTAGCTGCACTGCGGCCACTCCGATGTTCCCGCCACCGGCGTTGAGCCCGAGTGCCCAGCCCTTGCGGCCCTCCGGGAAGAAGGCGTTGATGTTGGTCATGGACGACGCGAAGTTGCCACCACCCAGGCCACCGAGTGCTGCGACGATCAGGAATGTCGTCAAGGACGTGCCTGGATGCATCACGGCGATCGCCAGGGCAGTCGGTATGAGCAGCAACAACGCACTGACGATGGTACAGTTGCGCCCCCCGAACCGGGCCGGCGCCATGGTGTACGGGATCCGGATCAGCGCGCCGATCAGCGATGGAAGGGATACCAGCAAGAACTTGCCAGCCGGGTCGATGTGATAGGCCGGGCCCATGAACAGCACCAGGACCGACCAGACCGTCCACAACGAGAACCCGATGTGCTCGGAGAAGATCGAGAACCCCAGGTTCCGATTCGCCACCCGCTTGCCTGTCTGCTCCCAGAACACGGGGTCTTCCGGGTCCCAGTGGTCGATCCATCGCCCTCTGCGAGCCGGCATGGCCGGTGCTGTCACCTCGGTTGTGCTCATCGCGCCTCCAGAACTGGTGGGTACGATGAGCGACGCTAAGTGCCGGTTATGTTCGTAACGTTTGCCGCTTGTTGCAGCACCGAGAACTCCCGTTCACAGGGCGGGCAGGCGTCACGTGAGGCCCCAAGTGCACCAGTTGTTCGGCGAGCCGCCGTGAAACGCGGATGCGCTGGGCGGACCTCCGCGCTAGCGTGATCGCATGATCTGCTGAGGTAACTCCAGGCGCGCCGCCCCGAGCGCGCAGCGCCTATGCCGGTTCAGCGGCCGCGCGAGCCTCACCCGCACGTGGAATCAAGGAGATCTGATGGCAGAGCAACCCGAACCCCAAGACCAACCCGAGGATGCGGCTTCGCCGGTACCCAACCGTCGCGAGCGCCGCGGCGGAAAGTCCGGAGCCACCGCGACCCACGGCGGCAAATCCGCTGTGGCACCCCGGTCCGGCCCGCCCGCTCCATCCCGCCAGTACTCCACCCGCCGCCGCAGCGGCTGAAGCCGGATACTGACTGGTGCCGTGAACTCGACGAAAACGACGTCTGGGCATGCCAGAAATGTCGGTGCTGTCGAGTTC
>JBOHFC010000092.1:0-13571 GCA_050701375.1 Pseudonocardiaceae bacterium | reverse complement strand
CAGAGTGATCAAGAGATACCGCGCACACAACCACCGCATCAAACGCACCTCCGACCACGGTCAATTCCACAACGGTCCAGCGAAGATCCACATCTTCAAGGTCCCGTGCCTAACTTAGTGGCATTGCCGCCTGGCCCCGCCGAGCGGCGCTCACCCGCCGGAGTTGGGAAATTCGGCGCCTGCCGGGACTGCGAGATCCATCGGATCGTCCAGCCAGCCATCGGGTAGCACCACGCGGCCGGGTGAACCCTGGCGCCCCCGGGGGCCGTCCGCGTCGGGTGGGAACGGGGCATCGGGGTCCAGCCGCGCCAGCGCGTTGTCCAGTTCGGTGAAGCTGGACACCATGCCCAGTGCGCGCCGCACATCCCCGCCGACCGGGAAGCCGTGCAAGTACCAGGAAACATGTTTGCGCAGGTCGCGTAGGCCCTTGTCGGTCCCGAGATGCTCAGCGAGCAGCCCGGCGTGCCGGCGCAGGGTGGCCGCGACTTGTCCCAGGTTCGGTGGCGTCGGGGCGCGGGTGGCGCTGAAGGCGGCTGCCAGCTCGGCGAACAGCCACGGCAGTCCCAGGCAGCCGCGGCCTACGACAACCCCATCACAGCCGGTCTGCTCGATCATCCGGATAGCGTCAGCGGCGGCGAAGATATCTCCGTTGCCTAGCACCGGGATCGACGTGACGGCCTGTTTGAGCGCGGCGATGGCATCCCAGTCTGCGGTGCCTGAGTAGCGCTGCGCGGCGGTGCGCGCATGCAGCGCGACGGCGGCCACGCCGGCGTCCTGCGCGATCCGGCCGGCGTCGAGGAACGTGCGGTGCTCGTCGTCGATGCCGATCCGGAACTTCACCGTGACGGGCAGGTGTCCGGCGGCCTCGACGGCGCTGCGGACGATCTCGCCGAACAGGGCGCGCTTGTAGGGCAGCGCGGCGCCGCCGCCCCGGCGGGTGACCTTCGGGACTGGGCAGCCGAAGTTGAGGTCGACGTGATCCGCTAGGTCGTCGGCGCGGATCAGCTCCACGGCCTTGCGGACGGTCGCCGGATCGACCCCGTAGAGCTGCATCGAGC
Organism: Pseudonocardiaceae bacterium; assembly: GCA_050701375.1. Lineage (GTDB taxonomy): Bacteria > Actinomycetota > Actinomycetes > Mycobacteriales > Pseudonocardiaceae. Next base: position 12,513 of record JBOHFC010000092.1, on the reverse strand, counting down.
GGGGCCGCTCGGCCACGTCGAATCTGATCATTCGAAGGGTCCCTGGGTGCTGCTCCACCAGCGCCCGACTGGTGATCATCTCGCAGATGTACAACCCGGCGCCGTGCTCACGGCACAACCGCCGGAACGCCACGTTGGTGATCCCGGCCATCGGCGCGAGCACGACCGGCGGGTCGACCTGGTAAGGACCGATCCGCAGCGGCGTCGGCGCAGCGGGCATGTCCACATCATCCCTCCCGCACCAGATCGTCGTCGACCTACCTCGGGTCATGCAGTGCCACTACATCAAATGAGGTATCCTGGGACGGTTTCTACATCTGTGGTTCACCAACCATGAGGGGTTGCCTGCGTCCAGGACGAGAGTAACGTTACCGGCGCATTGATTTGGGGACTGACGCATGCCGTGCCACGGAAGATGGAGACCACGATGACCGCCATTCAGGCGCCGCCCGCGACCGATGCTCCCCATGACCTTACGAAAAAATCGCATGGCCGCATCATGATAGCTGTCACGGCACTTCTCATGGCCATCGCCGGCGTTGCTCTGGTGTCCACGAACAGTCATGCCGCGGTCCCGTCTGATCGCTCTGTCCTCGCCTGTGGCGACGCACCCGGTCTATGTCCCAGCCCGCCGGGTCCCGCTCATTCGGATTCTCCTCCTTCGGGTTCCCATCCGAACGGCACAGGCAACACGTGGCTGTAACGTAAGGAAGTCCGATGAGGATTCCAGGTTGGATGCCACTGGGTTGGATACCACGGAGTATCCCTACGCCATTGTCGGTGAAGCAGGACGCGATTCTCATTTCGGCGCTCTTTACCTTTAACTGCCTGAGTTTTTCTGCCTGGCCTGAGCTAGGGCGGGTGCCGACCAGTCCATGGCTGGTCCTCGTGTGGTTGTTCGGCCTGGCCATGCTGGTACCTCTCATCTGGCGAGACAGCGCGCCGCTGACTGTCTTCGCCACTGAATGTGTACTTACTGTCGTCGCCTGGCCGATCATGCCCCATTACATCCCTGCGGTAGGTGTTCCGGTTGCGCTGTACGCAGTCTCCGCCCATCGCGGCATAAAGCTCTCATTGCCGGCATTGCTGATCTCCTTCATTCCCAACGGACTCGCCGCCGACGCGGCATTCAGGGCTTATCCTGACCATACTGCCGCAATGAGTGTATTCGTGAACAACGGAATATTTTTCGTCGTCGCGGCCGGCTGGGCGTGGGGTTTTGGTCGCGTGACGCAGGCCACCCGTCGACGTATTCAATACCTGGAATGCGAGCGAGAATCTGCCCGGGAAGCCGACGTGTTGGCTGCGGAGCGGCGAAGAATCGCCCGAGAACTGCACGATATCGTCTCCCACGCGGTGACCGTGATTGTGTTGCAGGCGGCCGGGGCGGCCCGAGTCGCGGAAACTGACTTCGCTCAGGTTACCCGGTCGCTGGGACACATCGAAACCGCGGGTAAACAGGCGATGGCCGAACTGCGACGCCTTCTCGGGGTCTTGGCGGACAGCGAGCCGGCTAGCGACGCGCTGGGCATCGACGGGCTCAAGCCGCAGCCCGGACTGGCGGATCTGCCCGATCTTCTCAGCTCATTACGCGACACCGGGATGCCGGTGTCCCTGCAGGTTGCAGGGACACGGCGGGAGCTGGACTCGAGTCTGGACCTGACCGCATACCGGATCGTGCAGGAAGGCTTGGTCAACGTTCTCAAACACGCCGGCAAGGACGCTAAACCGCGCCTGGGGCTTGTCTGGAAACCCCAGAGCCTGCTCATCCAGATCGAGAATGACATGCACCTTCCGGCGACGCACGGTTCCACGACTCACGCGCGAGCGCTGTCTGGTGGTCGCGGACTGGTGGGCCTGCGCGAACGAGCCCACGCGGCCGGTGGCGACCTCGAGGCTGGACCCTGCAAGGGTGGGTACCGGTTGACGGCCACCATCCCGTTCGCGACACCTGGGGTTTCGTCGGTTGCGCGTGGCTCCAGCCAGTCGCGGGGATCAAGGGAAAGTGCCAGTTTGATCAGTGGAAAATGACAGTGTGATTAGAAAATGACAGTGTGATTAGAGGAAAAGTGCCAGTGTGATCAGAGTCGTGATAGCCGATGACCAGCCGCTCGTCCGAGCGGGCATCAGCATGCTGGTCAACGCGGAACAAGACATCGATGTCGTCGCGGAAGCCGTCGACGGGCAGGATGCTCTCGTCCAGATCCGCGCCCAGCGCCCGGACGTAGTCCTGATGGATGTGCGCATGCCGGGAATCGACGGCGTCGCCGCGACCCGCGTGGTGATCGAGGAGGGTCTGACCGCGCAGAGCGGCGAGCCCGTCCGGGTCATCATCCTCACGACCTTTCACCTCGATGACTACGTCCACACCGCGCTGCGCGCCGGAGCCTCGGGTTTCCTGCTCAAAGATGCCGCCCCTACCGAGATCGCCACCGCGATCCGTGCGGTCGTCGCCGGCGAGGCGTGGCTGGATCCCGCCGTCACCCGCCGGCTCATCGACGACTTCGCGGCCCGACCGGAGCAGGACACCCCCACCCCAGCGGAGATGGCTCAGCTGACCCGCCGCGAGCGGGAGGTGCTCACCCATCTGGCCCGCGGCCTGTCCAACGCCGACGTCGCTGAACAACTGTTCATCAGCGAAGCCACCGTGAAAACCCACCTCGCCCGGGTGATGGCGAAGCTCAATGTCCGGGAGAAAGCGCAAGCGGTGGCCGCCGCCTACCAGACCGGGCTCGTCGCGCCCTCGACCCCTCGGCCACGGTCGACCCAGTAGCGTTTTCGCTTTATGACGTTGGCCGCGCTGCTCGGCCGCGCTGTCCGGGCCGCCTTTGACATCACGCTGCGGGCTCATGCCGCGTGTGAGCCGTACGCGCGCGCCAGCTGCTCCACAGGCTCGACTGGCACGCCGATCAGCAGTGCCGTACCGCAGCTCAGGCACAGCCATTCGGGACAGTCCGCGCCGTGCCCGTCGACGCATGGCGGCTGCTCAAACGCCCTGAGGTCGGCGCATTCCGGGCAGTACACCTCGATCATCACTGCCATCGACACTGGCTCACCTCCACCCACCAACCGTGCCACCGCCGGCGGTGGATGACGTGTAGGTGCGTCGGCGTGTCTGCACAACTTCGGCTATGGGCACGCCCGGGTCTGGGCACATCTGGACCGCGCTGCTGTCGGAGTCGCCCCTGGGCGGAGCCGGCCCTGGGCGGAGCCGCGCAGGTGAGGGAGGTTTACCAGATCTTGACCCGCTGGTCAGCGGGGCGGAAGAGATTGTCGCCTTGCTTGACGCCGAAGGCCTGGTAGAACTCAGGCAGGTTGCTGACGACGCCATTGGCGCGGAACTCGGTGGGACTGTGCGGATCGCTGAGCAGGTTCACCCGCAGCTCCTGGTCCCGGATCTTGCCGCGCCACACCTGCGCCCAGCCCAGGAAGAAGCGTTGCTCGCCGGTGAACCCGTCCATCACCGGGGCCGGTCGGTCGCCTAGCGACAGCTCATAGGCGCGGTGAGCAACCGTGAGACCGGACAGGTCGGCGATGTTCTCGCCCAGGGTCAGCTCACCGTTGATGTGTAGGCCGGGCAACGGCTGGTACGCCGAATACTGCGCGGCCAGAGCGTTGGCCTTGGCGGTGAACCGTTGCACATCCTGCGGGGTCCACCAGTCTCGGAGGTTGCCGGTCCCGTCGAACTTACGGCCTTGGTCGTCGAATGCGTGGCTGATTTCGTGACCGATCACCGCCCCGATTCCACCGTAGTTGACCGCATCGTCGGCGTTCACGTCGAAGAACGGCGGCTGCAGGATTGCGGCGGGGAAGGTGATGTCGTTGCGTGTCGCATCGTAGTAGGCGTTGACGGTCTGCGGGGTGGTGAACCACTCATCGCGGTCCACCGGTTTGCCGAGCCTGTCGAGGTTGCGCTGGTACTCCAGCTCAGAGGAGCGCAGCACGTTGCCCACCAGGTCGTCGCGGGCCACTCTCAGCTTCGAGTAGTCCTTCCACTTCTTCGGATAGCCGATCTTCACGTCGAGCTTGCTGAGCTTGTCCCTGGCTTCGGCTTTGGTCGAGTCGCTCATCCAGTCCAGGCCGTCGATAGACGACCGGTAGGCGTCGATCAGCTTGGTGACCAGCGCGTCGATGCGACGTTTGTTATCCGGCGGGAAGTACCGTTGCACATATCGCTGGCCTAGCAGATCACCCATCGCGTCGTCGACCGCGCTGACGCCGCGCTTCCAACGAGGGCGCTGCTCCTGCTGGCCGGCGAGATCACGGCCCTGGAACTCGAAGCGCGCGGTGACGAAGTCATTGCTCAGATCGGGGGCGAGATTGTCGATTACCTTGAACTTCAAGTACGATTTCCAGTCCGCCACCGGCACGGTGGTCAGCGCGGCGCCCAGTGCGGTGAAGAAACTGGGCTCGGCGATGATGAAATCGGGAGCGGTTTGGTTGACACCGTGCACGCCCGCTGCGTCGAGGTAGGTCTTCCAGTCCAGGCCCGGTGTACGCGCAGTGGCATCGTCGACGGTGAACTTGTTGTACGTCGCCGTCGCGTCACGGTCCTGCGCTGCGGTCCACTGGACCTGGGCGAGGCGGTTCTCCACACCTAGCACCTGGCCGGCCGCGGCATCCGGATCGGCGACGCCGGCCAGACCCAGCACGCGTTCGGCGTAGGTCCGGAACTGATCGCGGATCGTCACGTACTCCGGATCCGTTTTCAGGTAGTAGTCCCGGTTGGGCAGGGTGAGCCCACTCTGCGAGACGCCCGGGATGTAGGCTGATGCGTTGCGGGAGTCCTGATCGATCGACAGCCCGATCGGGCCGGGGGTGCCGTCCGCGGCGCTCGCTCCCAGGTACCGGACGACGTCGGTGGGGGTGGTGAGGGCATCGATGCGAGCCATCGAGGCCCTCAGCGGTGCGGCCCCGAGCGCGTCGAGCCGCGCGGTGTCCATGAAGCTTGCGTAGAAGTCGCCGATCTGCTGGTCCGGCGAACCGGCCGTGCCGTGCCGCGCTGCGCTGTCCTCGACGATCGTGCGCAGCTGCTGCTGGGCCTGATCGTCGACCTTCTGGAACGCGCCGTAGCCGCTGCGGTCGGCCGGGATCTGGGTGGTGCGTACCCACTGACCGTTGGCGAAGGTGAACAGGTCATCCTGGGGCCGCACCTGACGGTCGTACCCGGGCAACAGCAGCCCGGATCCCAGCGTCGCCGGCGGGGCGCCCGCGCAGGCTGTCACGGCCAGCGCCAGTGCCGTCGCGAGCACACCCAGGCGCAACCAAGATCGAGTCAACTGATTCCCCCAGCGAAGACGTGGTGATCGGCCCGACCATAGAACCAGACAGGTGTGAACGGCATGACGTCACGGGGCACTGACGTGGCCGCACGCAGGGCGCCAGACTAGCGTCTTCGGGCATGCCGCTGAGACCCCGTTTCCGGCGCGTCGCTGCGCTGGAGAGGCGCTTCGTGAACCGGGAGACCGCGCTTGCGGCCTTCACCGACGAGCTGAGCCGGGTGGCTGATCAGCCGCGGGTGCTCAATATTGTCGGCGTGGGCGGTATCGGCAAGTCCCGGCTGCTGCGCGAGCTGCGCAACCGGGCCGCCGCGTCCGACGGATGCCGTACTGCGGTCTTGGACCTGCAGGTCCCGGCGATGCGGCAACAGGAAAACGCGTTAGCCGTGCTGCGCACCGAGTTCGGCCGCCAGAAGGTGTCCTTCGACCGGTTCGACATCGCCTACGCGGTGTTGTAGCAGCGCCTGCACCCGAACCTGCGGATCACCAGCCGGGATCTGCCGTTCCTGGCCGAGAGCGAAGTCCTGACCGCGATCCTGGATGACGCCGCGGGCGTGCCGGTGTTCGCATCGGCGATCGGGTTGCTCAAGCTCGCCGAGCGGGCGACTTCCTGGATGCGGCGCAAGCGGGCGGTGCAGGCCGACGAGGTGCTCGGAATGCTCGACGAGTTGGGCAACACCGAGGTGCTCGACGCGGTGACCTATTTGTTCGCTGAGGATCTGCGGTCTGCGAGTCTGGGACGGCCATTCGTGGTTTTCGTGGACGCCTACGAGGCGCTGGTTCCCACTCCGGTTCGAGCCGGCCGGGCCGGCGCTGCTGACGTCTGGCTGCGCGATCTGATCAGCCAACTCGGGCGGGGCCTCGTGGTGATCGCGAGCCGGGAGCCGCTGCGCTGGCAGACCCACGACACCGACTGGGCGCAGGTGATCCGGCACTGCCCGGTGGACGGGCTGCCGACCGAGGCGCGCCTGGAGCTGCTGACCGAGGCGGGCATCGTGGACGCGGCCGAGCAGCGAGCGATCGCCCGCGCCAGCGAGGGGTTGCCCTTCTACCTGCACCTGGCGATCGACACCGGCGCGCCTTCAGACAGCAAGGATGCGACGGTGGTGTCGTCGGAGGAGATCCTGCAGCGCTTTCTGCAGCACGTTGCCTTCACCGAGGTGCGGTGCCTGGAGTTGCTGAGCATCGCCCGCATCTTCGACTTCGACATCTTCAAGACGCTGGCCGGCGCGTTCGAGCTGCCGTCGGATCGGATGACCTGGGAATCGCTGACGGCCTACTCCTTCGTCTATCCCGCCGGGGACGGCGAGTGCCGGTTGCATCAGCTCATGGCTGCTGCGCTGCGGGAACGGTTGTCGCCGCAGGTGGTAGGTGACGCGCACGTGCTGCTACGCAAGCTCTGGGACCGCCGCGCCGTCCAGGGCGGGACCATCGCTGATGTTCGTGGATTCCGGGAGGCCGTGTACCACGGGGTACGGGCCGGTTCGATGCCGGCCGAGGAGATCCTGGGCTACGCCGACCGAGCGGTCCGCTACGGCGGCCGGCAGGCCGCCGACGGGATGGCCACCGATCTGCGCGAATATCTCCAGGCTGGCGGGCACCCGGAGCTGGCTACCACCTCCCAGTGCCTGGCGGCAGAGGCTGCCATCCTCATGGGCGACGCTCCCGCCGCCAGCCGCATCGCCACCACAGGGTCCTGGTCCTATCTGAGCCGGTCGGCCGATGCCCGGCTGGCCATCGCCGCGGCGCACGCCCGTCGCATTTCCGGGGACACCAGTGCAGCCGGACGGCTTTACGCCGCGGTCTGGCGCCAGCACGGCGGGCTGGCCCGGCACACCGCCGGCTTGTGGGTCGCCGATATCCACATGTGGCAGGGCCGCTTCGCCACCGCTTTTGCGCTGTGCCGTGAAATCCTGGATTCCGGTGACCCCGGAGAGTTGGAAGTCCAGGGCGACGTGCTGCGGCTGATGCATCTCGGCTACCGGTTTCACCTGGACTTCGATGCCGCCACCGGCACCTTGCACCGGGCTCGCGACTGCTACCAGCGGTCGGGCTCTGTCGTCGGGTTGGCCAACATCGCCACCAACCAGATTGAGCTGTCAGCGTGGACCGACCCCGCCATGGCGCTCGCTGCCGCACCGGCCGCGCTGGAGACCCAGCAGGAGTTGGGCGCCCTGCACGAACTCGGTAAAACCCACACTGCGATCGCGATCGCCCAGATGCGCCTGGGCGACGAATCCGATGCCGCCGCCTCCTTCGACACCGCCTGCAGCTACCTCAAGCGGGCCCGGTACCGGTCCGGGCTGGCCCGCGCCGAGTTCTTCCGCGGTTTCCTGCACGCCCGCCAAGATCACCCCGACCAGGCCGTCGCCTCCCTCACCTGGGCGGTGGATGAGTTCGTCGCCGCCGAGGTCTACCCGAGCCTGATCGTCCTGGCCGCCGAGGCACTCGACCACCTTGGCCTCGCGGACCTCCACGTCGCCCAAGCCGCCGACGCTGCTCGCGCTCGGATCGAACCTCTTGATTCGATCACCAACCTCCGACAACGCGCCGCAGAATTGATCACCGCAATGCTCCGGGGGGGGGTGACCGTACCGTGGCGGGGCCTCTATGCCATCGGCGCGGCGCAGCTGGGAGCGGCCGCCGGTTATTACAACAAGAACGTCGGGGTCGATACCCCCGGCGGCGCTGTCAACGTCCGCATTCCCATCCACGGCGCCGATACCATGGACCTGCGGCTATGGCGCGAAGAAGAGATCCTCCCCGCCGTCGCCCCCTACATCCGCCACGCTCCCCGCCTGCTGCACGCCAGTGACGAGCCCCGATACCAGATCCACGAATTCATCGACGGCTCAGTCCTCAATACGATTGCTCCCCGCGGGGTTCCCGTCCCGTCGCATGTTCCTGCCGATGTCGTACGGCTGCTCACCGAACTCACCACCATCCCGGGCGATGAACTTCCCGCCACCCCCGCGGATTGGCCGCACGGTGACGACACGGTCACCTTCGGTCGGCGCCTGTCCGAGCTGACCGAGCAGGTCTATGCGACCTACCGCGACGAGTACGCGCCACAGTTCCTTGCTTTCGGCTTTCCCGCCGACCCTCTCCGGTATGTCGAAGCGGCCTGGCTCTCGCTCGCCCGGCGGCCACTGGTGTGCGTCCACTCCGACATCCATCGCAAGAACATGATCATCAAAGATGGGGTGAGTTACTTCCTGGACTGGGAGCTCGCCCTGTGGGGCGACCCGGTTTACGACCTCGCAGTCCATCTCCACAAGATGGGCTATACGGCCGCCGAACGCGACCACGTTCTGCAGCTCTGGCGGGCGGCGCTGCGCCCGGAGTACATCGCTGGTTGGGAACATGACCTGGACGTCTACCTCGCCCACGAGCAGATAAAATCCGCCATTGTCGATACCGTTCGCTACTCTCAGGCCTTCGTCGACCCCAGCTACGCCCCCGAACCCGGCCACGTACTGGTCGACAAACTCACCGGCAAGCTCAACAACGCCTACCAGCGCTGGGGTATCACCGATCGGGTGGACGCCGGCATTGTCGAAGCACGGCTCCACGGCTGGGCCGAGCGACGCTGAGAACCGTCGCCTGCCTCGTCAGCCATCGGTTTCCTCTTGCGTAGTACCTCGATTGTACCGACATCGGAGGTGACGGGTGGAGACCGTGGGCGGGCGTGACCTCGCGAATCGAGCGTCGGCCGTGCTCGACGAGTTGGAGCAGGGCGGACAGCCCGTCATCGTGACGCGACGGGGGCGTCCGGTCGCGGTACTCTCCGCGATCGATGCGGAAGAGTTCTATGACTACGTGCTTGCCCACTCTCCGGAATTCGTGGTCGGGCGCAAGGCCGCCGAGGAGCGCTTCGCCCGCGGTGAATTCGGGGCGTCTCTTGATGACGTGATCGCCGAACTGGATGCCGACGACGACCCGGACTCGGCGAGTGCCCGAGGTCCGGATCGAACGAGCAGCAAGAAAAGATCTGAAACGCATCGGCCCCGGCCCTGAGCGCAATCGCATCGTCGTCGGTCTGCGTCGGCTCGCCGAGGACGCCCCCAACCTCGACATCAAGACAATCGCCGGCGCGTCACTGCCCGAGCAGCCCTGACGCCCATCATCGGTTCAATAGCTCAATAGTCTGCGCCGATCACCGGTGGCGCGGTGGGTGGAAGGTCTCCGACGATCGCGGTCGGGTCCTCGTGGATGAGGTATTTGCTGTGGTGTTCGCGGTCCCGCTCGCCTTGCTGGTTGGTGGCGCCTCCGAAGGGTTGTCCGTATCCGGCCTCGCTGGCGTTGCGAATGGCGCTACCTGGGCCGGCGCTGCTGCGGGTGGTGCTCATCTCGTCGAGGGCGGCCTGCGCGCTGGGCCGGGGACCGAACCCGGTGCTGGGCCGGGGACCGAACCCGGCGTGACCGCCACCACCAGCGCCCCCGAAACGCTGTCCCGCCACTGATCCGCGGGTGGTTACTGGCCGGGCTCGTCCGGTGCTGGCCGCACTGAACCCGGCGCTGATGGGCATCTCGCCTGGAGCGATGCCCGGGCCGGGTGCCCCGCCCTTGGTCCATTGGTTCGGAGGAACCAGGCTGCCCGACGTTGCGGCGGGCGCGGTCTGGGCGAGTTGCGAGACCGTGGCCGCCGGTTGGTACGTGGCAGGTTGGTGGGCTGGCGGTGGGGCTGCCGGTTGATGCGCGGTGGAAAGGTAGGCGGGTGTGCCGCCACCGGCGATGGCTATGGTTGGTGGGGGGCTACCGGCAGGGTCGATACTGGGGTTGGTCAGCGGTAGCGACCCGACGCTGGCGTCCAAGGCCTGCGGCGGGGTGAACGCCGGGGCGACGTCGATGTTGTCGTTGGAGTTGGACTGATACACCCGCATCGCTTGGCGGGCCTGTTCTTCGGCGTCCTGTTGCCGCAGCCGAGCGTCCTCCTCGTTGGAGGTGATCCCCGGGAACCAGTCCAATTTCTCGGCGGTCCACTCGCCAGGATCGCTGACGAAGCCCGTTGGTTGGGGCGTCGGCGGGACCGGTGGGACGCTGTTCTTGGCGGTGACCCAGTGTTCGGCCTGGCCCTGCGCCCGCTGCGCGACGGCGGCGGTGGTCTGCTGGAGGGTGTCCATCCACGGCAGCATCGCGCCGGTGGCCGCCGCCGCCGCGTCCGCCGCCACGCCCTGCCGGGCGGCCAGGATCCCGCTGATCGAGTTCTGCACGAATGACTTGCAGTTCGTTCCGACGCCGTCACCGAGCTGCTGCCACGACCGGCTGATCTCCTGCAGCGCGTCCGAGCCCGCGCCGCTGTTGAGCTGGTCGAAGATGACCTGGTGGCTGGCGTTGTCGTAGGTGAAGTTCGTTCCCATCGCCTTGGGTCCCCTCACTCAGCTCTTCGGCGGCAGGTTCATCACAACCGCGGCGGCGATCTTCTTGCCTACCTCGCACGACTGCTGCGGGTTGGCCTTGAGCGCTGGTTCGTCCGATTGGTAGAGCACCGTGACACTCTGACGCTCCGCGGCCTTGATGTCGATGTCGCAATGGGCGATGTTGGCGTTGGTCCTGGTGACGATGGCGGGGTAGCCGGCGACCTCGGTCAGCTCGAAGAACGGGAGGCCCCGGTCCTTGCTGTAGGCGACTTCCAAGGTCGGGTTGTTCGTGAACATCGTGATATCCACCGTTTGAAGTAACTCTTGTTCCTGGGTGGTTCTTCGCCACTGGCAGTCTAGGGTGCCGAACAACCCGGCGGATTCATGCGGTGGGAGGTCGAAACCGAACCCGGTGGCCTGCTGCGCGGTCAGCAACTCACACGGCCGCCGGGCCATCGCTGCCACATCGCGCGGATTCTTTACCGGCGGGATCGGACTCACCGCCGGTACGGGACGCGGCGAGGCCGACTGCGGGCCTGCGCCGGTACCGCCGCCACACCCCGCCACGACGATCAACGAGCCAGCCGCGACCACGCTCGCCAGATATCGGGTCCTCACACCGACCATCCCAGGCTGGGTAGGGGTAACCCCGGGCTGGGCATCGTCGGGATGTTCAGCTCCTCGATCTGCAGGTAGGTCTTCAAATCCTCGCGCAGTTTGTGCGCCAGGTCCCGGAGCTGTTGAGCGCCGGCCAGAAGGTTCGCTTCCAGGTTGTTGGCGCCGCTGTCCGAAGCCCACTTGCCGATCTGGGCTACCGCGTTGAGGCTGACCCCGTCCATCCCGGGAGCCGGGATACTCGCCAGGCCCTGCGCGACCTTCGCCTGGCTCCGGAGGTAGTCGGCGGCGTGCTCCAGGTCGGCGATGGACTGCGGGACGCGCTCGTAGTTGATCGAGAAGCCGGCCACCGCGCCGTTGCCGCTGAGCAGGGCGCCCAGGGCGGTGCCGCCCAGCACATTGCCGGTGTCGCTGGCGGCGCCGGAGAGCTGGTCCTCGTCACTCATCGCGTTCCCTTGACTGCAAACGTGCACATAAGTGTGGGGAGTCTGCCACATGAGCCAGCGTCGCGAAGCGACGCGCCCGCCACCGAGGTTGGCCGCGGTTACCGACCTTCTGGCCCGGGGTTGGTGGTCCTTGAAGGGCGACCAACGGCTCAACGGCGAAGCAGGCTGGCGGCACGAGTCAGGACGACCTGGAGTTCGGTTACCCGTAGGGCGCGCAGGGCCACTAGTAGGACGGCGCCGCCGAGCACGGTGGTGGCGGCGAGTTCGGCCGCGGCGCGCAACGGGGGCAGCGCGTGCGGCATAGCGACGCGACCCAGGCTCAGCACCACCAACCCGACAGCGGCAGCGGCGACCGCGGCCACCGCGATCCGGACCACCGCGCCCGCCACCCGCCGGGTGTGCAGGCTGCCCAGGCGGTGCCACAGCCACACCTGGCCGGCGGCGCCGCCGATGACGAAGGACGCCGAGTTGGCGGCGGCGAGTCCGATGACGACCTGCTGGGGAGCCAGCACGAGGGGCGCAAGAAGTGACAGACCGATCTTTCCGGCGATCATCAACGCCATGATCATCGTCGGGGTGCGTGCGTCGCCCAGCGCGTAGAACACCCGGAGCTGCAGCAGCACAACCGCGTAAGGCAGCAGGCCGAACGCCGACGCGGCCAGGGTGTGGCCCAGCCGGTCAGCCTGGGCGAGGTCGGAATGGCCATAGGAGAACAACACTATGGCGATCTGGACACCGGCCACGGTGCGCAGGGCCGAGATCGGCAGCAGCAACAGCGCCGCCATCCGGGTACCCCGGGACAGGTCGGCGACC
>JBOHFC010000091.1:0-7983 GCA_050701375.1 Pseudonocardiaceae bacterium | reverse complement strand
ACAGTCCATGACGCGGCTACCGCGTCTTCTTCGAGTTCCAACACACCTTGAAGTTGATCACACGGTGGCCGCATCCATGATCACGACACGCCGCCCAGGATCACACACTGCGGCTGCCGTACTAGCCCCCCACCGCAATCTCTGATAAATAGACTATTCGTGATCACGCACTCTACCGCGTTAGAGATGATGACCTGCGGAAACCGTTGGACAGCGTGCAGTTGTCGAGGTCGACAGGCGGTCTCGATCGAAGACCCTGCTGTTGTGAGCAGGCGTCTGATCCCCTGAGAACTTTGAATTGTCAGAGGTGCGGCCAAACCGAGCACAAACCGCACACAAACCGCACACAAACCGCACACATCTCGATCTTGGCGAGTAGACGTTCGGGTCACTACGTTTTAAATAAGGGCACCACGGAATACGTGAGACGGACTTTGGGATCCTCAACTGACGGATGAGACCCATAATCGCACGCTGGAGGTGCGCCGCGACCAAATTATACAACGCCACCGTGACGAAGAGTATCTATCGGTGCGTGATTTGACCTCTGACCAGTAAAGCCCTGACCGACTTGGAACGGGAAGATGCCCCGGACTATGCAAAGGAAGGCGTCCAATGAGAACTGCTACTAAACGTATCGTCACAGCGGTTGGCGGAGTGACCATAGTAGCTGGCGTGTCTTTGGGAGTCACTGCAAGCCCCGCGCTCGCAGCCACCTCCTCCGAACGAGTTGTGTTGACTACCGCAACCAAGCCACTGTCTGTCATTTTCACTGAGGACCCAATTGGAGACATTGGAGGCGGCATTGGAGCCTGCCTCAGTGGCGGCTTTTACGGTGCAATAGGGGGCGCAGTCGGCGGAGGTGCCGGTGGCGCCGCGGTTGGTGGGGGCGCTGGCTGTGTAGTAGGACTCGCGAAGGAGACGTTTACACCCATAGAAGTACACTAAGTAATACATATGTTTTTTCCCTGGGGTGAGTGCACCACCGGCTTGACCTGGGACAGCAATCTCGCCGCCACCCTGGCTGCTTTAGGGACCTTGGGCTCAAATGGTCAGCGCGACGCCGGCTTGAGCTGGGGCGAGGGCTCGTAAGCTGGTCCGCGAAATCGGGCGCGCCCCCTAGCCCCCTACCCGCAAAGCTCGATGTGAGCCCTCGCGAGGGTCTCAGAGTGGCCGAAATGAAATAAGTTATCCACTTGGAGGCAATTCCGAACCTCCGACCTGCAACGATGCTAACTTCGGTGGATTTGTTGTTCCATTCCTGCTCCTGTCAGGTCAAGCTGGTGTCGCGTCCACCACTTGAGACCCGCCGATTCGGTTACAAGGACCATCAGAGGCGTGGTCATCCGATGGGTAAACTCAAAGAAATCATGGCACGGCAGTCCAGTAACCCGAGCCTCTGGTCGGGGAGTCCTTCCCAACCCTTGGAGGTAGGTCGGCCACGCGTTGATCGACGCCACTTGCCGATCCCATAGATCGCTGACGGCGTAGTACAAGTTGGAATGCGATCATACCAGGCGGATTCGATTGTCACGTTTTTTCACGAGTTCCGGGTTGATACTGCGCCTGCCAGGCTGCGCTATCAACGAAATAACGCATCAATGAGATAAATAACTGGCAGGTGTGAGCGAACTTTTATGGAGGAGTCGGGGAGTGGGTGACTGGCGCCAGGAGTGGCACAGGACAAGGTCGCCGTACAGCAGGGCTAAGGAATGAGCTTGCAGGAGGCGGTGTGCATCGCGCTGCGTGCGGTGCACGCTCACCGGCTACGCTCCGCGCTGACCATGCTCGGCATTATCATCGGCGTCGCAGCGGTGATCCTGCTGGTCGCCATCGGTGACGGGGTGCAGAAATCGGTCGATGCGCGCATCGAGCCGCTGGCCGATCTGATCACTATCGTGGCCACAGCGGGGGAGGTCCCGGGAGGTGACCCTCCAAAGAACCTGATCGATGCCGATGTCGCGGCGTTGCAGCAGGCACCCGACGTGGTCGCCGTCACCCCGGTGGTCACCGGCCCATCACTGATCGAGACCGGTACCGCCCAGTCAACCCCGGCGCGGGTGACCGTCGTCGGCACCACCGACCACTGGTTCGAGGTGACTAACCGGAATATTCAGACCGGATCCTTTTTTGACCAGGCCGAGGTCGACTCCGCCGCGAAAGTGGTGGTGCTGGGACCCACCGCAGTGACCACCCTCTTCGGCGGCGCCGCCGCTGCCGCCGTGGGCGGCACCGTCCACATCAACCACCAGGGCTTCAAGGTCATCGGGGTGATGCAGGCCATCGGTCTGCCGGGCGACAACATCGTGGTCATGCCGCTGAGCACCGCACGCAACTCTGTCTTCGGTCGCGGCGACATCGTCAACGAGGTCACGGTGCAAGCCGCTCAAGCGGCCGCTGTGCCCGCCGCCGAAGAGCAGGTGAACAGCATCCTCGACAATCGACACCGGATCAAAAACCCCGCATCCCGGGATTTCGAGGCGCAGACCCTGACAGCCGCCATCACCAGTTCCAACCAGATCCTGCAGATCCTCACCTTGTTCACCGCGGCTGTCGCCGCGGTCTCCCTGGTCGTCGGCTCGATCGGAATCCTAAACATCATGCTGGTCTCGGTCACCGAACGAACCCGCGAGATCGGGATCCGCAAAGCGATCGGCGCCACCAGACGCGCCATCCTCGAACAGTTCCTCATCGAGTCCATCGTCCTGGCCGGCCTCGGTGGGGCCATCGGCATCGGCATCGGGGTCGGACTGTCCGTGCTCGGCGGCGTCATCGCGCCCGCCTTCGCGGGCTACCTTGGCCCCGTGTACGCCGGGTTCGCCCCCGTCGTGACCGTCCTACCCGTGGTGGGATCGTTCGCGATCAGCCTTGTGATCGGACTCATCGCGGGCAGCTACCCAGCCTACCGCGCCGCCCGGCTACACCCCATCGACGCCCTCAGATACGAATAGCCCGCGCCCACCGGCAGTGGGCAAGCACAACAGTTGCCGGTTCCTGAGTTCGCCAGCGGCTGACCGCTCGGTCCCATAACGCCTGGACCAGGGGTTGCGGTCTCGTTGGCTCGTTTGGCTGATCGTGATCGTGATCGGAAATTCTGACATGCTCCGCAAGACCGATGTCAGCGGCCACCGCCGTCGCCGCTGCGGTGCCCGCCGCTCGCGGCGAGGTCTACGCGCTGGCCAGTCCATAATCAGTGCATACCAGGCCCGGTATCAGAGGAGATGGGTCGCTGGACCAGTTAATTAATGGTCACGATCCCCGAGACACGCCCTCGGGCAAGCGACGAACAGGCCGCCCACAGTGCCCTCGGTGACCGCCGCGCGGGTTGCGTCAGCGTGAAAGTTGGCACAACCCGCCTGGGCGGTTAGGTTCACCGTTGGGCGCGTCGTCGGTCGATGCGGCGCACGATGGCGGCGATTGCCTCGATAGTCGCCGGGCTCATGGGTGGCATGGCGGCGCACGTGTCGTCCCAATATGCGATCGCTTCATCATCCACGCCGACCGAGCCACATTCAATTTCATGATCACCTTTCGCGTTGTCCGGTTGTGAGTGTGCCGTGTTGGTTTCAGTGGTCGCCGGTCTCGACCTAGGGGGCATCGCGGCTCCCAGTGGCGTTACCTAGCGGATGCAATCCGAGCCCGGTGCGGGACTCGGCAAGACTCTCTGCGGGCTGACGCCAGGTCGAGCAGTGCAGGCACATGGTGCCCTTGACCAGCGCGGCGCGCACCATGTTGGGGCTGACAGTCTCGGTGCAGGTTGGGGTGGTCATGGTGGGGTGGGTCCTTCCGTGCGGCGCGGTTGGGGTGGTGGGCTCAGTGGGCGTGGTCATGCCGTCGATACCTCTCTGGTCACTTGTTGTGATCGGTCGTGGATGTGTGGGGTGAGGGTTTGGGGAGGGAGGGACCTGACTGACGGCTACCGGTGCCCCTGTTTTCGGGGGTTTTCGCCGTCGTTCAGCCATCCATAACGTGGGTCCCTAGTGGCGGTTTGATCTGGTCAGGCTGGGGAGGTAGGGGCGGGGACGGGGGTGGGGAGAACTCCCCGGGTCCCCGGCCGGGTCCCCATTGCGGGTCCCTGTCCTATCCGTCACCTTCCGTGTCATCTTGGCTGTCACGATAAGTGAGTGCGTGGGTGACATCAGTGGCGCGGACGACCTTGACTCCCCCGGATTTGACCGGCTCAATGTCGTGGTCGGCCAGTGCGGCGCTGAGGTCTTGGAAGGTCCAGCCCTCATAGACCGCGGGGTTGAGTTCGGCCAGCCGGGTCAGCACCACCTGGGTACGGACTCGCCGCTCTCCGCGCAGCGCCGCCTGGACGTTGGCCAGGTGGTCGATCTGTTCGGTCTCGTCCCCCTGGTCGTCATCGCCGGGGGTGGGGCCATCGGTGCGGCGTGGCTGGTCGATCGCGGTCATGGCGCGGGTGACCACAGGGGTGAGCATGTCCACGCCGTCGGAGTAGGGCACGTAGAAGCCACGGACGAGTTCGAAGGTGGCGTCGCTGACGCCGACCATGACGCTGGTGCCCCGGTCGGTGTGCATCCGCAGATCTGTCGCCCGGATCCCGGCCCGGTATTTCCCGGATCCCAGGAGGCCGTCGTTGGCGATGTGATCGGCGACGGAGAACGCGACCCCGCACGACGTGTTGCGGGTGACCTCCTTGGGGATCGAGGTCGCGGTCGGGGATTGGGTGTCCAGGATCAGGGTGATCCCGAACTTGCGGCCCTGTTTGATCACACTGATCGCGAGTTTCTCGGCTTGCTCCCCGTGGGTGGGGTGGCCGAATAGTTCGTGGCATTCGCTGATTACACAGATCAGCGGGTGCAGCCCGTGGGCGGGTTTGTCGGCCAGGCGCCGGGAGGTGGCCGGCGGGCTGCCGGGCAGGGTGGCTAGCAGTTTGCCGCGGCGTTCCATCTCGGCGAACAGGTCTGCCAGGGCTTGCACCGTGGCGGCGGCGACGTCGGGGCCCATGCCGACCTGATACCTGGTCAACCTGGGGCCGAAGGGTGTGAAGTCGGTGTTCTGGGCGATGACGAACACCCATAGCTCCGCGGTCGGATCGAGACAAGCGCCCAGGACCAGGATGCGGACCAGGGCCGTCTTGCCTTGGCCGGGGCGGCCGCCGACGATCCAGTTGCGCTCGAAGAACTTGTCCGTAGATGACGTGGCCGCGCTGGGTTTTGCCGATCGGCACCCCCTCGAACACGTCGACGGTGCCGTCGTGCAGCAGTGGCCAGGGTCCGGCGCCACCACCGAGTTTGCCTTTATCGGCGATCCACAAATCCAGCAATCCGGCCTCCTCACCCTGGGTGGGCCAGGTCTCCAGCGCGGCCCGACCGAGATTCGCGGCGAGGGTGGTGCGTTTGGCGGCGACCATGTCCGCGGTGGCTCCCATCGGCAGCCGGATCTGGGCGAAGGTGCCCTCGCCGTCGACTCGGGCGGGCACCGTATAGGTCAGCTCACCCCCGTTCTTGAAGAACCGATCCAACGGGGAGATCCCCAGATGCGCGAGGGCTTGGGAGATCATCCGCTCATCGATCCACGAGTCGGCGTCCTCCCGGCACGGCCGGACCAGCCAGGACGCGCCCGGAGTCTTGTCCCTGCCCTCCCAGATCGCGGCGGCCAGCCACCCCAGCGGCGCCGCCTTGAGTACCCAGACGCCCACTACGGCGAGTGCGTCGAGCACGGTGTAGATGCTGGCCAGCCAGGGCCACATATCCGCCCGGGATACCTGGGCGTCGACCAGCGCCAGGACCCCGGCAAGGAAGGTGACCAGCAGACCACCCGCCAGTGCGCGGTGCAGCGCCCGACCGATCTTGGCCCAGCGGGCGTGGGCATCGGCCCGGATGGTCTCCTGCGCCGTCCGGCGAGCTTCCTGGTCTCCAGCCAGCCGGGCGGCCCGGGCATCGGCGCGCAGGTCACCGTGGGTGGCCCAAGTCCAGCCTTTGGCGATCCACCGGCCATGTCCGCGCAAGACAAACCAGCCCAGCCGGGCCACATCCCGGGGCGCCTGACGCAGCCGGTACCCCGCGACCGCCCGGAGCTGACCGATTTGTGGTGCGTGGGCCACCCCACGTACCAACACCGCCACCCGAGCGCGGAGCTCTGCCGGGCCTGATCGGCGTGCGACGAGCGCGGTGCTCTCGTCATCCGGGAGCAGTTCCCCGTCCAGCACCAGGGGCGCCGGTTCCCTGTCTGTGCCGAGTGGTCCCTGCGGTGATGGGGGGAACGGAATCAGGTTGTCGGCAGTCACCGTCGACCTCCCTTGCGCTCCGGTGCGTGGAGGAGTTCGGTGACGGAGAACAGGCGGGCGATCGCGGCGCCAGCGAACAACGCGGGCACGCCGAACACCACACCCCAGGCGCGCGGGTCGGTGGTGAAGCTCACCACCGCCCACTGCACCCCGACAATCACCACGCCGGTGCCCAGCGCCCGGCCCAGATTGCCGCCCATCCTGGTGACCTGCTGGGAATGCCGAGCGACCCGGTACCCACTGCGCGAGCCGCCGCGGAACGCGACCAGCGCACCCACACCCGCCAGCGCAACGAACACGACGAGCAGCGAATCGATGTGTGAGGCAGTCATCGGGACTCACCCCCTCCCCGACGCTGCAACCACGCCAAGTAGGCGACCCGCCGGTCCTCTTCGGCCAGCGCACCCCATACCCCGAGCGTGGTGAACCCAGCGGTGCGGAACTCCAGTTCCAAGCACTCGTCGATCACCGGGCAGGCCGCGCAGATGTTCGCGGCCAGCTCACGGTCGGGTGCCTTGTCGCCCGTCGACGTCGGCTCTTCGGCGCCGACGCCGACCGACATGCACGCGCCCTCGCGCGTTACCAAGTCAAACAACGTCCCGATCGGCACCCCTTGCAGGTCATCCAGCCGGGCGGCGACCTCCTCAAAGGGCTCCTCGTCGTTCATCGCGCCCTCCCCACAACAGGGGCGGGCAGCAGCCGCGCCAGCGCATGCGCGGGCACGACCAACCGAGACCGGCGACGAATCGTGGGCAACACGCCCACGCGGATCAACCGGAATACCTCGGACTTATCCACACCGAGAATCCATGCGGCTTCCCGGATCGAAAAGACACCGGACCAACCGGTACCAGGACTAGCGGTACTCATGACAGATGAAATCCTTTGACTCGATGGCCACCCAGCGGAACGTGGGCTGTGCCATTGAGTAAAGGGCAGCGACAACCGCGAATTCAGAGAATTCGTGCATACCTTCTATGCGCGACGAGAATAGGTCCTGCTATTGATTTCGCGCATAGATCGTATGCGCGGCGAGCATGGAAGTGCGCCCGGCTGACGTGCTAGCCAGCCAGGACTTTAAGCATGTCCGAAAAGGAGCTGGTGAGACTGTCTAGCGCGGCCTGTCCCTTCGCCGCGCTTGCAACGGACGGCAAGCCGATGATCCCCTTCGTCGCGTAGGCCCGTATTCCTGTGATCAGGAGATGAGGGCGCTGCGGCGCGTCGTGGTCATTCTGCGAGTGCGTCGAACGAACCAGATGGGGGTGCGAATGCAGGAGTATCGATGTTTCCCACTCGCCGCCGTGCATGTCCTCACTGGTCGTGGTCACCATTCCGGCGCGCTCGCGGGCGATTCGGAAATCTTCCCGACCCGGAAATAAGGCTATTCTGCGCTCAGTGACGTTCGCTTCCTGCGCGATGTTGGACAGTACATAGTTGCCGCCGTGGCCATTGACTAGTACCAGGTGCTTGATTCCAGACCTCGCCAGAGACGACTGGACATCATCAATGAGGGCGATCAGCGTCCGAGAGCTGAGACTTACGGTTCCCTCGAAGCCTTCATGCTCGTGTGAGCATGAGATGGTTACTGGCGGAAGGAGGAGCGCAGTATATGTCGTCGCTAGCCGATTTGCGATAACGCACGCAACGATGGTGTCCGTTGTCAGCGGCAGGTGGTCGCCATGCTGCTCGAAACTTCCGACCGGGAGCATGGCGACCGTGGCGCCACGCTGAGC
>JBOHFC010000090.1:0-4317 GCA_050701375.1 Pseudonocardiaceae bacterium | reverse complement strand
GTCTGGCCGTCCTGGTCGGCGTCGCGCTGCTGCTGCAGCGGACCCGGATTGGCAAGGCCATGCGGGCGGTGGCCGACAATCGGGACCTGGCCGCCTCGTCGGGAATCAACGTTGAACGGGTCGTGCTGTTCGTGTGGATCCTGGCCGGCGCACTGGCGGCGTTGGGCGGCGTGCTGTTCGGGCTGTCCGAGCTTGGTGCCACAGTGCAGTACGAGATGGGCTTCAATCTCCTGCTGTTGATGTTCGCCGGGGTGATCCTCGGCGGGTTGGGCACCGCCTATGGAGCTCTGGTGGGTTGCCTGATCGTCGGAGTGTTGGTGGAAGCATCCGCCCAGATCATCCCGGTCGACCTCAAGTATTTGGGCGGGCTCGTGGCCCTCATCGTCATCTTGGTGATCAGACCGCAGGGCTTGCTCGGCAGCCGTGCCCGGATCGGATGAGCAGATGATCGACATTCCGAGCCTGCTGACCAACGGAATCGCGGCCCTGGTCGGCCCTTCGACTATCTTCTTCGCCCTGCTCGCGATCGGGCTGAACATTCACTTCGGTTACACCGGCCTGCTCAACTTCGGTCAGATCGGCTTCGCCCTGGTCGGTGGGTACGGCATGGGGATCGCGGTGCTGTATTTCGGACTGCCGCTGTGGTCGGGAGTGCTGGTTGGAATGGCCGCGGGGATGGTCCTCGCGCTGTTGCTGGGGATCCCGACACTGCGGTTGCGAGCGGATTACCTGGCTATCGTCACGATCGCGGCTGCAGAGATCCTACGGCTGATCACCCGGTCTACCTCGATGACTGATTTCTCTGGGGGGACCCAGGGCCTCACCGGCTACGGCGGCAGCTTCCGCCAGCTTTCCCCGTTCGACAACGGACGCTTCTACAGCTTGTACGGAGTACGTTTTCTGGGCCAGGACCTGTGGTCGATCTGCGTGGGTTGGACCGTGGTGGGTCTGTCCCTCATCCTAGTTTTCCTGCTGGTACGCAGCCCATGGGGCCGGGTGCTCAAGGCGATCCGGGAGGACGAGGACGCGGTCCGGGCATTGGGTAAGAACGTCTTCGTTTATAAGATGCAGGCGTTGGTGCTGGGCGGGGTCTTCGGTGCGGTCGGCGGGATCATCTTCGCGCTGACCACGCAATCGCTCACGCCGGACTTCTACTCTCCGCCGCAGACCTTTTTCGCCTACGCGGCGCTCATCATCGGCGGCGCCGGTCGGGTCCTCGGGCCGGTCGTCGGCTCGATGATCTTCTGGTTCGTCCTCTCGATCACCGACAATTTTCTGCGCCAGGCCACCGCGGGTAGTAACCCCTTGATCTCCTTCATCGATAATCAGGATGTCGGGGCAATCCGGTTCGTTCTGGTAGGGGTGGCTCTGGCGGTGCTGATGATGTTCCGACCGCAGGGCATCTTCGGTAAGCGGAGTGAGGTGCTGCCCGATGCGCGCTGAGGCGCCCGACGTGGTGCCCGGGCAGCCGGGTGCCGGTAAGTCCGACCCGGTGCTGGTGATCGATTCGATCACTCGTTCGTTCGGCGGGGTGCGGGCCGTCGACGTCGCCCACCTGGAGTTTCAACGGGGCTGGATCACCGGCCTGATCGGCCCGAACGGGGCAGGCAAGACCACCCTGTTCAACCTGCTCACCGGGTTCGACCGGCCCGACGCTGGTCGCTGGACCTTCGACGGGCTGCCGCTGTCCCGGCTCGCCCCGCATCAGGTGGCTCGTCGCGGGGTGGTTCGTACCTTCCAACTTACCAAGGCGCTCGCCAAGCTCACCGTGCTGGACAACATGCTCCTGGCCGCTCCGAAGCAGACTGGGGAGCGGTTCTTCGGCGCCCTGCTCGGCACCTGGGGACGGCAGGAGCAGGCCAACACCCACAAGGCGATGGAGCTGCTCGCCCGGTTCCAGCTGGACGCCAAGGCAGAAGATCTCGCCGGCTGCCTGTCCGGGGGTCAGCGCAAACTACTGGAGATGGCCAGGGCTCTAATGATGGACCCGACCGTCGTCATGCTCGACGAGCCGATGGCAGGGGTGAACCCCGCGCTCACCGAAAGTCTCCTGCAACACGTCAAGTCGCTACGCGATGACGGGATGACCGTGGTGTTCGTAGAGCACGACATGGACGTCATCCGGGACATCAGTGACTGGGTGGTGGTGATGGCGCAGGGCCGGGTGATCGCCGAGGGGCGGCCCGAGGCGCTGTCATCCAACAAGACTGTTGTCGACGCCTACCTGGGCGCGCACCACGACCAGCCACTGGAGTTCGACGCCGAAGGCAACCCAGTGGGCCAGACGGCGGTGCTCGTCGCGGAGATCGCAAGCGAGCTCGAGGCGGCCATCGAGCGCGGTCAGGACCTGTCGGCGTGACCGCCTCGGCCCGTGGCCCGACCGGTAACGGGCTGTCCCCCGCGGAGCTGGCCGCGACCCCGCAGCGGCACTGCGAGCTGGCCCTGGGCGCACTGTTGCGGGCCGACAACCTGGTGGCGGGCTACCTGCCCGGGGTGAACATCTTGCAGGGGTGCGATTTCTTCCTCCGCAATGGCGAGATCGTCGGCATCATCGGGCCCAACGGTGCCGGCAAGTCGACGCTGCTCAAGGCGATGTTCGGGCTCATCCCGGTGCGCGACGGCAAGGTGACGCTGCGTGGCGCCGATATCACCTCCGCCAAAGCGCACACGCTGGTCACCAAGGGCGTGGGCTACGTGCCGCAGAACAACAATGTGTTCCCATCGCTGACCATCGAGGAGAACATGCAGATGGGTGCCTACCTGCGGCCGCGGCTCTTCACCGCCAGGTTCGACGCGGTGTGCTCGCTGTTCCCGCTGCTCGCTGAGCGGCGCAAGACCAAGGCCGCATCGTTGTCCGGCGGGGAGCGGCAAATGGTCGCGATGGGTCGAGCGCTGATGATGGAACCGGCTGTCCTGCTGCTCGACGAGCCCTCCGCCGGACTGTCGCCGATGTTCGCCGACGAAGTGTTCGTGCGCTGCAAGAAGATCAACGCAGCTGGCGTATCCATCGTGATGGTCGAGCAGAACGTCCGGCGATGCCTGCAGGTCTGTGACCGAGGCTACGTGCTGGACCAGGGCCGCAACGTCTACACCGACGTCCGATCAGCCCTGATGAACGATCCCAAAATCATCGACCTGTACCTGGGAACCCTGGCCGGATCGAGCCGGCATCGCTAGCAACCCTCGCTGCGGCAGCGCTCAGCGGCCCACTATCCGGTACTGGATGGCGGCTTCGTCGATCTTGTTCTGTGGGTTGAACTTCACAATTCCGTAGGACCCGACGGCGCGCTCACCGGCGGGAGTGAAGTTCAACTCGCCTGTGGCACCGATGTAGTCGGCATTCCGGCCACTGTCGATGATGCCCCGGCACTGGCGGAAGGTGGTGCACTTCTCACCGTCCTTGGTGATCCCGTTGATCTCCGAGGCGATGTCCACCCCCTTGGTCGACTTCGCCCGCTCGGCGGCCAACGCGACGATCATGACGGCGTCGTAGGCCTCACCTGCGTAGTTAGTATCGATCAGTTGGGGATCGTCGGCCCTCAGACGCTGCTCAAAGGCAGGCGACAACTGGGTCTCGGGTCTGGTGCCTTTCATTCCGTTGAGCAGGCCGGGCGGTAGGCCCATACCCAGCGCGTTGCCCATATTGCCGTCGGTGCCATAGACCAACTTCTGCCCCGGACCGATGCGCACCTCGCTCATCCGGGTGAGGATCTTCTTCGACTCGTCGAAACCGATCACCGCGATCGCGTCCGGGTTGAACTGCCGGACGTCGTCGATCTCGGTGTTGTACGACGTCGCATTCGGATCGTAAATGATCTTCTGAATCTGGTTCTGGGGGATCCCGGCGGCACGCAGATTCTGCACCGTGTTGTCGGCCAGACCGCTGCCGTAGGGGTCATTGCGAGCCAGGATGGAGATCCGTTGCGCACCATCGCCGGCCATCAGCGCCGCCAGGGCTTGGGCTTGCAGCCGGTCCGGCGGGGCGGTCCGGAAGTACAGGCCCTTGTCGGGCCAGCAGGTGAACTCGTCGGAGGTGTTGGCTGGCGAGAACTCGACCACGCCAGCGCCGGTGATCTTGTCGATGACCAGTTTGGTGACCCCCGAGGCGGCCGCGCCGATGATCACCTGCGCACATTGGCCGAGCTCCCGGTCCACGGTCTGGTTCGCGGTGTCGGTCATGTCGTCTCCGGAGTCGCCCCGGAGGTTGGCGACCGGGTTACCCAGCACCCCTCCGGAGGCGTTGATCTCCTTGATCGCCATGTCGACGGCCGCGAACTCGGGGGGGCCCAGGAAGCTCAGGCTGCCGGTCTCCGGCAG
>JBOHFC010000089.1:0-9444 GCA_050701375.1 Pseudonocardiaceae bacterium | reverse complement strand
GCCGGTACCGGCCCGCCGCGGGATGAGGACCTAGCTAGACAGCAAGGCCGCGGATCCCGATGCGGGGTCCGCGGCCTTAGTGAGCCGATGCTGCTGGCTCGAGAATCAAGGCTCCGATGCGGACATGTGCATGCGGTCGGTAACGAGCAGATCAATGCCGGTCGTGCTGACCTGGGACCCGAAGCGGGCCAGGTGGAGGCGATGCCCCGCGCTGCGCCGGAGTACGCCGGAAGGCGCGGTCCGCAGACGCTTGGACCAGATTCCCCCGGGCACACCGACGGACCCGCACTGCGGGAAGTAACGGGCGCCGGTGGTCATGTAGATCTCCATCGGAGCACCTCCTTCCCCACTCGGCCCTCGCTCAGCGGCTGGGCGATCTGCCCTGGTCAGGCGCATACAACGACTGCCTCCAGGAGATTAAGAGCAAGATTAGAGCCCTGGTGATACACGGGCAACCGAATTTTTCTTACTTTCTTGTTCAACCAAGGGTCAACCAGTGACTGAATCGCCGCGAACCAGGGCAAACACCTCGTCTCCGTAGCGGTTCAGCTTGGCTGCCCCGATCCCGGGGATGGCCGTCAGGCCGGCCGCGTCCGTCGGCCGGCGATCAGCGATGGCGGTGAGCGTCGCATCGGTGAAGACCACGAAGGTGGGCACCTTCTGCTCCATGGCGCGGCGACTCCGCCAGTCACGCAACCGGTCGAGCAGCTCCGGGTCGGCAGTTCCAAGCGCGGACCGAGACGCAGCCCTTGCCGCCTTCTTCACGGCTGGCGGCCGCGCCGCAGAGTCGTCGTGGGGAATCAGGCCGTGCAGGAAACGGCTGCGCCGCCGGGACCGCCGCCCACCTGCACCGCGCGACAGGGCCCAGGACATCGCCAGCCGGCGCCGGGCGCGGGTGACACCGACGTATAGCAGCCGGCGCTCCTCCTCCAGCGCAGCCTGATCGCCCTCGGCGTATTGGATGGGCAGCGTCCCGTCGACGAGCCCGACCAGGAAAACCGCGTCCCATTCCAGCCCCTTAGCCGAGTGCAGGGAGGCCAGCGTCACGCCCTGCACCGCCGGTGGGTGTGCTTCGTCGGCACGGGCGTCGAGCTCAGCGACGAGCCGGCCCAGGTCGGCGTCCGGGTCGCTCGCTGCGAGGTCATCAGCCAACTCGGCCAGCGCGCGCAGCGACTCCCATCGAGACCGTGCGGCACTGCCTCCAGGAGGCTGGGCGGTGAGGCCCTGCTGGGACAGTACCGCGCGAACAGTAACGCCAAGCTCGGCCGCCGAGCCTGCGGTGGCCGCCGCGCGCAGCGCGCGGATGGCCGCCCGGACCTCCGGACGGAGGAAGAACCGCTCGCCACCGCGGACCTGGAACGGGATTCCGCGAGCGTCCAGTGCTTGCTCGTAGGCCTCGGACTGGGCGTTGACCCGGTACAACACGGCGATCTCAGCGGCTGAGGTCCCTTCGCGCAGCAGCTCACCGATCGCGTCCGCCACCGCGGCGGCCTCGGAGAGCTCGTCGTCGTGCTCGGCGAACGACGGCTCAGGTCCGGCCGGCAGTTGGCCCACCAGCTGCAGCCGGGCACCCGCCGGCCGGCCGGGGGCAGCCGAGATCACCCGGTTGGCCAGCGCTACGACCTGCGGGGTTGACCGGTAGTCGCGGTGCAGCCGTACCGTCACAGTGTCGGGGAATCGCCTGGTGAACTCCAAGAGGAAGCGGGGTGCCGCACCGGCGAAGGAGTAGATCGTCTGGTTCGCGTCGCCGACGACGGTGAGGTCGTCACGAGCGCCCAGCCACGCATCCAGCATCCGCTGCTGCAGCGGCGTGACGTCCTGGTACTCGTCGACGACGAAGCAGCGGTAGCGATCCCGGAACTCCTGGGCCACCGCTGAGTGTTCCTCCAGCGCGGCGATGGTGTGCAGCAGCAGATCGTCGAAGTCGAGCACCCGGCCGCGGTTCTTGAGTTCCTCGTATCCTGCGTAAATTGCTGTGACCAGCGCCGCCGGCGCTGGGGTGGCCCGCCGGGCGGCGGCTACCGCGGCGGGATAGTCCGCAGCAGTGACCAGGCTGGCCTTGGCCCACTCGATCTCCCCGGCGAAGTCACGCAGGTCGTCGGCGCCGGTTGCCGCTCCGGCCCGCTGCGCGGCTTGGCCGACCAGCCGCAACTTGTGTTCCAGCAGCGGCCACGGCCGGTCACCCACGACCTGAGGCCAGAAGTACCGTAGCTGACGCAGTGCCGCGGCATGGAATGTTCGGGTCTGTACCCCCCCTACCCCCAGGCCACGCAATCGGGTGCGCATCTCGCCCGCCGCGCGCGCGGTGAACGTCACCGCAAGGACCTGTCCCGGGGCGACATGGCCGGTGCGGATCAGCTGGGCGATCCGCCGGGTGATGGCGCGGGTCTTTCCCGTGCCCGCGCCCGCCAGCACACAGACCGGTCCGCGCGGCGCGCACACTGCGGCGCGCTGCTCCTCGTCGAGACCGTCCAGGGGATCCCGATCAGCTCGGCCGCTGCTCACGATTGGCATCCTCGCAGAGCGCTCCGACACCTCCCAGCGACCGACACGAAGCGTTATGATGCCGAGGTGTGCGGTGGTGGACGGTTCGGGGCGAGGACGGTGGGCCGGTGAAGAACTCCGACCAGAAGCAGTGGCAGCGGGAACTCAATGACCACATGCGGCGGCACGCCGCCGACCTTCGCAAACCACCGAAGGCGCCACCGGAACCCGGAATCTGGGTCACTGCGCGGAAAGTCTACCTCTGGACGATCCTCGTGATGATCATCACGAGCGCGGGGTGGGCGGTCGGCCTCTACGTCTTCTGACCATGGGGCGCCACCCCAATCGTGCCGGCGTCAGGGAAGTTCCACGCCACCAAGAGCGGCCAGCGGGTCGGCCAGTCGTTTGCCATCGCCCACCACCACACCGGTGAACCGGCTCGGAGCGAAGAACTCGGCAGCAGCCTCAGCGACCTGCCCGGTCGTGACCGCCTGCAACCGACCGGTATGGGCGAGCAGCCAGTCGAGGTCCAGGCCGAGGATCGCCAACGTGGCCAGGTGGCCGGCCAGCCCCCGTTGCGACGAGGTCGCGATGGTCAGCGACCCGATCGCGTACTGGCGAGCACAGTCCACCTCGGAATCGTCCGGGGGAACGACCACTATCCGACCCAACTCGTAGCGGGTATCCAGCAGAGCGGCGGCGGTGGCCTCGCTGGCGGTGTCCGCTTCGGCGATCAACGTGGCGCCGTGCCGGGTGAACTCGAAACCACAGTGCGCGCCGTAGGTGTAGCCCTTGTCTTCCCGGATGTTCTCCACCCATCGTGAGGAGAAGTACCCGCCGAAGACCAGATTCGCCACCTGCAGCGCCGGGTAACGCTCGTGGTCTCGCGACACCGCCTGGGCGGACAGTCGCAGCTGGGACTGCACGGCCCCTTCTCGATGCACCAGCTGCAGGTCGGCGCCGGTCAGCTCAGGCAATGCGGCCAGCTCGGTGGCTGGGTGGTCGGCGCGCCAGCCCGCTAGGGCTGTCGCCACCGCTTCGACGGCGCGGGCCGGGACGATGTCGCCCACCAGCACCAGGACGGCACCGCCGGGTACCACCGCGCGACGGTGCAGTGCGCGAACCGCGGCCGGCGTCACGGCGGCCACGTCATCCCCTTCGGGCCATTCCCGGGCGTAGGGGTGGTTACCGTAGCGGCGGCGCTGCAACGCCACCCGCGCGATCACTTGCGGCTGGGAGCGGTTCATGGTGAGCCGCTCCACCAGGCGGTCGCGCTCTCGGGCCACTTCGTTGGTGGGGTAGGACGCCGAGGTGAGCGCGTCGCCGAGCACGTCGAGCACCACGTCCAGCCCGCTTGCCAGCGCTGATCCTGACACCGACAGGTGCTCGGGATCCACCCCGGCGGACATGTCGCCGCCGACTGCGGCCAGCACCTTGTCGATGGCGAACCGATCTCGCCGGGGGGTACCGCGAAGCAGGGTCATCGCCAGCACCTCGGCACGGGCCGGATGGGTGCGCCGGGTATCACCGAACGGGATCTCCAAACGTAGCTCGACCATCGGCACCGCGGGACGCCGTACGGCGATCACCCGCAAGCCGCTGTCCAACACTGTGTCGACTACAGACGGTGCGATCGGTGTGCGCGGCGGTCCCAGCGGGGGTAGCGGGCGCGGCCCCAGCTCGGTCCTGCCGATCTGCTCCGCGTTGCGGTGGCGCATCACGCCTCCTGTCCTGGCGCCGAAGAACCGCTTGCGGGTTCGAGCATCGGCGCCGAAGAACCGTTCGCGTCAGGGGGTTGGACGATCAACACCGCCCGGGAGTCCGGTCGTAGTGCCGCGGCCGCGCCCGCGACCTGCTCAGCGCCCATCGTGGCCACCATGACCGGCAGCTCCGCGACGAGCTCCGCGCGCCCGTGCAGCAGCTCGAAGGCACCGATGGCCATCGTCCGCGACACCAACCGGTCGTGTTCCCGGAACAGGGTCGCTGCCCACCGCGCGGTGATCCGAGCCAACTCGTCTGGATCCGTTCCGTCCGCGGCGAGCCGGGCGATCTCCTGGTCCATCGCTTCGATCACCCGGTTGACGTCCACGGTGGATGGATGGATCGCGGTGATGGTGAAGGTGTCCGGGTCGCGGGCGTCCAGCGGCGCACCGAACAGACCGCAGCGCGCGCCGATATCGGTTACCAGCGCGTCGGTATGAACGAGGCGTTGCTCAAAGCGAGAGGAATCACCGTCGGACAACACCGAGGCGAGCACCTCGTAGGCGAGATAGCCCTGGAAACCGGCGGTCGGGTCAGGTAGCCGGTAGCCGATCGCCAACGCGGGCAAAGGGGCGAGCGGATCGGTAAGGCCTTGCCGCCGCTCCCGGTCCGGTTGCGGCTCCCCGAACGACGGTCGCAGTGGAACCGGACGGGCCGGAACGTCGTCGAAGTGTCGGTGCACCAGCTCGACAGCGGTGTCGACCTGGAAATCCCCGCACACCGTGAGCACCGCATTGCCCGGCGCATAGTAGGCATCGAAGAACGCCGCGCAGTTGTCCACGGTGGCCGCTTCCAGCTCGGAGAAGTCGCCGTAGCCATTGTGCGCGTTGGGAAAGGTGTCATAGAGCACCGGCGGTAGCGTGATCCACGGGAACCCGCCATAGGGCCGGTTGAGTACGTTGAGCCGGATCTCCTCTTTAACCACGTCGACCTGATTGCGCAGGTTTTCCGCGGTGATCCGGGGTGCCCGCATCCGGTCCGCCTCCATGAACAGCGCACGCTCCAGCGCTGCCGAGGGCAGTACTTCGAAGTAGTTGGTGTAATCGGGGTGCGTGGAGCCGTTGAAGGACCCACCAGAGGCCTGCACATGGCGGAAATGCGCGAGCTTCTCCAGACTCTCGCTGCCCTGGAACATCAGGTGCTCGAAGAGGTGCGCGAAGCCGGTGCGACCCTCCGGCTCGGAGCGAAAGCCGACGTCGAAATGCACACCTACGGTCACCACCGGTGCTGTCTGATCCGGGCTCAGTACCACCCGCAACCCGTTGGACAGGGTCTCGCGGTGCAGCTCGACCGTGGGCGTGGGGATACGGGTCATGGACCCACCCTACGGCGAGCTGCGCTCCAGTTGCTGCGCAGCCGCCACGCCAGCAGCGCACCAGCGATCCCGGCGACCGCGACACCGACAGCGCCGAGGCGCTGCCCGACCGACGGTTTGGTTGGCACCCCGGTCCCCGCGAGGCGCACGGGCAGGTCTCCCGCGGGCAACGGGTCAGGCACCTCAACGGTCAACACCTCACCCAGCCGGTGACCGCAGCCATCCAGCAGCGCCTGTACCTCACGGCCGTCGCTCAACTCGACGCGCACCAGGTCCTGGGCGTTGGATGGGCCGCAGAGCACCGACTGCACCACGGTGCCGCTGGCAGCGTGGACAACGCCGCGAGCAGATGGCCACAGCAGCCATCCCATCCCGAGCGATCCCAGTCCCATCACGACGGCGAGCAGCACGGCACCGACTCCGGCGATGTTGCTCGCTCTCACCGGAGCATCGTAGCCAGCAGGCAGGTGGCGAAGGACCTCAGCCGCAGCAGTGCAGGATGGTGGGGTGACACCGGCAAGGGTCTTGGTGGTCGAGGACGCTGAGGCAATCCGGGTCGCGGTGGAGACCGGGTTGGTGGCAGCCGGCTTCGTCGTCCGTGGCCGTGCCGACGGCAACGACTTGGAACGGGAGCTGCACGGTTTCCGCCCGGACCTGATCGTGCTGGACGTGATGCTGCCCGGACGGGACGGCTTCGCGCTGCTGCAGGTGGTGCGCCGGCATGGCGACGCGGGTGTGCTCATGCTCACCGCGCGCGACGCGGTAGACGATCGACTGCGAGGATTGCGCGGCGGCGCCGACGACTACCTGGTCAAGCCGTTCGTACTGGCTGAGCTGGTGGCCCGGGTATCAGCCGTACTGCGCCGCCGGGGCAAAGTGCCGTCCACAGTGGAGATCGGTGACCTGTTGCTGGACACCGAGTCGCGGGTAGCGCGGCGTGGGGACCGGAACCTGGAGCTGACCGCCACAGAATGGCGCCTGCTGGACCACCTGGCCGCTCATCGCGGCCACGTGGTAAGCAAGGAGCAGATCCTCGGCGCGGTATGGGGCTACCAGGACTACGACCCCAACCTGGTGGAAGTGCACGTGTCCACCCTGCGGCGCAAGTTGGGCGAGCCTCCGCTGATCCGCACCGTACGCGGGCTGGGCTATGTGCTGCGGCCGGAGGTACCGTGACGGTCTTCCCGAACCCCGGGTCGCCACTGCGCACCGGGTCGCTGCGCCGCCGGGTGACGGCGAGCAGCATCGGCGTGCTGGCGGTGGCGCTGATGCTGGTGCTGGTGCTGACCGACATCAGCTATGGGACGCTGTCCAGGCGAGAGCTCAACGCCCGGATCACCGAGCGCGCCCAGCTAGCCGCGCAACTTGCTCGTGATCGCGTGCCACCCGTGAAACTGCTGCTCCGGGTGCAGGCGCCGGGAGTTCAGGTTCAACTGGTTACCCCTAACGGGGACGTTCTCGGCCAGCTCCAAGGTGTCCCGTCGCAGCACCCCGGCGGCGGTCGAGTGGTGCACCGCACGCTGGCCGACGGATCGCGGATCACCTTGTTCGGCGACCCCACCGGCATCAGCGCCGCGCAGGAGCGGCTGCGCTGGGTGCTGTTGCTGGTTGGGGTGCTGGCGATCGCCGGCGCCGGGGTGGCGCTGCTGGCCAGCACCCGGTTGGCGCTGGCCCCGCTGGACGCGATGACTGCCCTGGCCCAGTCGATCGCCAGGGGGGATCGTGGCCGCCGGTTGTCTCCCACTCGTACGGACACCGAACTGGGCCGGACCGCCGCTGCGTTCGATATGATGCTCGACGCGCTGGAGGGCACTGAGCGCCACGCCAAGGCGTCGGAGGAACGGGCGATCGCCTCCGACGCCCGGACCCGGCGGTTCGTGGCCGACGCCGCGCACGAACTGCGAACCCCGTTGGCCGGGGTGCAGGCTGCCGCCGAGGCAAGCCTGGCATCAGGTCTGCCTGAGCCGGAGCGTCAGCGGCTGCACCTGCTGCTGGTGCGGGAGGCGCAACGGGCGGGGCAGCTGGTCGAGGACCTGCTGGCGTTGGCTCGGATCGACGCCGGTCAGCAGCCTCGACGGGAACCGGTCGAGCTGGTGGAGCTGGCTCGGGCCGAGGCGGAGCGCGCACGGCTGCTGTCACCCAAGGCCGACACGGGCGTGGATATCGTCGTCGGCGGAGAAGCCATCACCATCTCCGCCGACGCCCAGCAGGTATCACAGGTGTTGGCCAACCTGCTGGATAACGCCCGCTGCCACGCCATCGGTCGGATCGATGTTCTGGTAGCGCGGGCCACCGACGGTGCTGTCGTGACCGTGGCCGACGACGGCCCGGGGATCGCGCCCGCGGACCGGGAGCGGATCTTCGATCGGCTGGTACGCGTCGACGCGGCCCGCGCCCGAGCCAACGGCCAGTCAGGCGCTGGCCTGGGCCTGGCGATCGCCCGAGGGTTCGCCCGAGCCCACGGCGGTGACCTACGCTGCGTGCCACCCGCGCCGGGCACAACCGGCGCGGTATTTCGCCTTGAGTTGCCCAGCCGGCCTGAGTAGAGCCATTGGGCTGGCGAACGGCGCAGCCGCCGTCTACTGCCAGCGCAAGCCGGCCTGGACAGCTCCGGCCGCCAACCCCTCCAGTCCGAAGGCTTCAACCGGACCCAGCGCTCCCGGTCCGGATACGCCCTGTTCAGCGGCGTGCTGCGCACCCCAGGCCAGCAGGTTCGCGGTGAGCTGGTACGGATCCCCCGAGACCAGGCGTACCTGCGCCAGCGTGGTGCCAGACGCGTCGTAGGCGGTGCCGACGACATGCGAGGTGACTCGCGCCAGCGCCGCTGGATCAGGCCCCTCGGCTACCCAACGCGCAGCGAACCGGCCGATTCCGCCCACCACCGAGCGCGCTGCGGGCAGCGCCAGCAATGCCGGGGTGACTCGGGAGGACAGATGTAGCGCGCGCACCGCGGGCCCGAACCAACCGAGGTAGACATCCACCTCGGGTAGGCCCTGCGGACCAGCGAGCCGGGGCAACGAGAAGTGCTCCGTGGAGCCGATGGTCAGCGCCGGGCAATCTCGACCGTCCAACAGAAATGTCCGCATCCGCGACCCGGTGGGTTCTGCCTGTATCCCGGCCCGCCAGGTAAAGCTCTGCTCGGTAAACAGCCCAACGATCGAGGACAGCGTGCCTCGACTGATCACCTGAGACCGGCCGCCTGCACTGATCAGATATCCGATCTCAACCCGGTGCACCCCACCACCCGCGCGCCGCAGTGCGAGGGCGCCAGCGAGATTGCCGGGAAGGTAGTCGTGGCCGAACGCGGTGATCAAGCTGGCTCCGGATCGCTGCGCCGGTGGACCGAACTCCTCGAACACCCGGCGGATGAATGGTGCCTCGCCAGTCGAGTCGAGGTAGATCGCCCCCGCGTCTACCGCTGCGCTCAGCGCTGGATCACCGAGCCGGATGAACGGACCGACGGTGCTGACCAGAACGTCACCTCGCCCGATCAACGCCCGAACCGACGCGGCATCGCCGACATCAGCCGTGGCCACGTCCGGCTTGCCGAACCCCAGCTTCTCGAGCCGCTGCGCCAACGAGGTGAGCCGGCCGGCGCTGCGCCCGGCCAGCATCGGCTGCAGACCCCGCCGGACCATCGCCTCGGCGGTCCGGCGGCCGGTGTACCCGGTCGCGCCGAACAGGACGATCACCAGCTCAGTCTGTCCGCAACGCTCGAGCCAGCTCGGCGCGGCTGCTGATCCCGAGTTTGGCGTAGGCATTGGCCAGGTGGGCCTCCACCGTTCGCACCGAGAGCACCAGGCGCTCCGCGATGGCCTGATTCGTCATGCCCTGCACCACCAGACGGGCGACCTCGCCCTCCCGGCTGGTGAGCGGTCGCGGAG
>JBOHFC010000088.1:0-2317 GCA_050701375.1 Pseudonocardiaceae bacterium | reverse complement strand
TACGCACCGAAACCCGCGGCCCCGGGCTCGCCGTGATCGCGCCGATCGCCGACCGCCTCCATAAGGTCAACATGCAGATCGTGACGATGCCGGTCCCCGCCCAGGAAGGCATAACCCGCGACAACGTTACCGTCCGCGTCGACGCCGTCGTCTATTTTCGGGTCGTCGACCCGGTGAAGGTGGTCGTCGATGTGCAGAATTACTATTCCGCTATTGGCCAGGTGGCGCAGGCGTCACTGCGTTCGATCATCGGCAAGAGCGAGTTGGACGACCTGCTGTCCAACCGGGAAAGGCTCAACCAAGGCCTGGAACTGATGATCGACAGCCCTGCCCTGGACTGGGGTGTGCACATCGACCGCGTCGAGATCAAAGACGTGGCGCTGCCCGAGTCAATGAAGCGGTCCATGTCGCGGCAAGCCGAAGCGGAACGGGAACGGCGGTCCCGCGTGATCACCGCCGAAGGTGAACTGCAGGCGTCGGAGAAACTGGCCCAGGCCGCCGAGGTGATGACCGGGCACCCGGCCGCGCTGCAGCTGCGCCTGCTGCAGACCGTCGTCGAGGTCGCCGCCGAGAAGAACTCGACGCTCGTGCTGCCCTTCCCCGTGGAACTGCTCCGCTTCCTCGAACGAGCAACACCCCCCGAGCCCCCCGCCGTAACGGCCCCACCCGAGGCGGCGACGCCCGCGTACCCGGCCCGGACGGTCCGTCCTGTCCCGGACAGCCGGCAGCTCAACGATGCGAACAACCAAACACCTTCGCCGGATCAACGAACCGATACGTTTCCGGCAACCCCAATAGCAACAGCGGTCTCGCGCGGTCGCTGACGAATGAGCTGCCGCAGAGAGCGGCTCCATCGTCCTCAGGGCCGAGGATGCCGACTGCGCCGGTGACGCCGTGGACTGGGGGCGACCGCCGAGGCCGCAACTCGACGCTGCCGCTGCGCGTCGCGCACGCCTTCCGTGGCCCGCTCGCCGCAGACGTATACGGAGTGATCCCGCCGATTGACGGTGGTGCGAAGAAAGGAAATCAGACTATGACTAGGTTCGTGAATCGATCCAGCGGCGCTGTGAAATCGCCACCGCGGTCCGGATTGAGACCTCGGTCCAGCGATGTCGCTGCGGGCTTTGCGCCCTCCGAGACCCACGACTCCCGAACCCTCCGCACCCGGTGGCCAGTCGACGCGGCGCAGCCGGTGGCGGTCCTGACCGTGTCCTGGTGCTGTTCGGTCGGCAGCACCTGGGCCTTGCTGCTACGCGAGCACGAACTCCCCACCCGACCTGGCCCGATGGTGCTGTGGATCAGTTCGGGAGTGCCCATCACCGAACCGGTCCCGGAGTCGCTGGCCCGCGAGCTGCTCGCGGAGCACGGTTACCAGCTCTTCTCCGACCCAGACCATCCGCCGCGCACCCGGAGCGTGCACAGGCTCGGCTTCGTCTCCTCGCTGCGAGGGGCGTGTCCCGTTGCTCCTTTTCAGGGTAGCGGTAGTGACGGTCCAGATGGGCGGGTCCGCAGGAACTCACCGACCGGTCGTCGAATAACTCCATGACCTTTAAGGACCAACGCCGAGACCACCTCTCGCCGGGAGTTCCGACGCTGACGGTCCGTTCGGAGCGTCAATCATCGAGCCTAGTTAGCCCCCGTCCTGCGGCATGCTGTCCCAGGTCGGAAGGGTGAGCACGGCCTCCATCCGCCCCAACTGGTCGCGGTGCAGCGCGCTGAGGCGTCCCATGACCCGGCTCCCCTCCGGTGTCAGCAGCACTTGCACCGCCCGCCCGTCACTTGGATGCGGTGCCCGCTGCACCAGCCCTTGTCCCTGCGCCCGATTGACCAGTTCGACCACGCTGTGGTGACGCAATTGGAGCCGCTCGGCCAACTCCCGCACGGTCGCCCACTCCCGGCCGGGAAAGCCCTTGAGCGCCAGCAGCAGCTGATACTGCTGCGGGGTCAGGCCGTCCCGACGCACCGCTTCTTCACTGAAGCGCAGGTAGCGACGGATACCGAAGCGGAACCGGGCCAACGCTTCGAAATCCTGCTTCGTGAGGGTCGCTGATCCCACGCCTTCGTACTCTGTCGTCATCACAACACCACCTTTCCCATGCACTACGCCGAGGTCATCGTACGACACAGTATATCGTGCTACGATATAAACATCGGATGGGCGCGGTGTCGAGACCGCGCCAGACCGACAGACACCTCCAGGAGGTGTGTCGTGCTCAGTGACCGCGAACGCGAGACGTTGGACCAGATCCAACGTCGACTCTTGGTCGAGGACCCGGGCTTCGCGCAGTCCTTCGACGCCGACGCGCAGCGCCTACCG
>JBOHFC010000087.1:0-3546 GCA_050701375.1 Pseudonocardiaceae bacterium | reverse complement strand
TCCCGCGGGTGTCCATCTGCTCGGCCAACCTCAGCACCGACTTCTCTGAGGTCTGCGGCAACGGGGCGGCGCCGTGGTGCGCATCTACCACCAATAGGTGGACGGTATTGGAGCCCACATCGAGCACACCGAGCCGCACGAGAGGCCACGCTACGCCGAGCGGGGCTTCAGACGTCGTACTTGTAGCCAAGGCCGCGGACGGTGAGTAGATGCCGGGGCGCGGAGGGATCCTGTTCGATCTTGGATCGCAGCCGCTTGACATGCACGTCCAGCGTCTTGGTATCGCCGACGTAGTCCGCGCCCCACACCCGATCAATGAGCTGGCCGCGGGTGAGTACCCGGCCCACGTTGCGCAACAGGTACTCCAGTAGGTCGAATTCCTTCAGCGGTAGGCCCACCTCGTGCCCGGCGACGGTCACGATGTGCCGCTCGACGTCCATTCGCACCGACCCGGCCTCCAACACCGCAGGTCCAAGCGGTGCGGCACCCAACGCCGCGCCATCGGCGCCTTCCGCCCCGCGTCGCAGCACGGCGCGGATCCGCGCGATGAGCTCGCGGGCCGAGTAGGGCTTGGTGACATAGTCGTCGGCGCCGAGCTCCAGCCCCACGACCTTGTCGATCTCGCTGTCCCGGGCGGTTACCATGATCACCGGGACGGCGGAGCGCACCCGTAGTTGCTTGCAGACGTCGGTACCGCTCATCCCGGGCAGCATCAGGTCGAGCAACACGATGTCGGCACCGTTGCGGTCGAACTCCTCCAACGCCTCAGATCCGGTGGTGGCCACCGCCGCAGAGAAGCCCTCCTTGCGCAGCAAGAAGGCCAGCGGATCAGCGAAGTCCTCCTCGTCCTCGACGATCAGTACTCTGATCATGGCGATCCTCCCACGTACTCGGGGGTAGACAGGGCGCGCATCGCGTCTTGCGAAGCGTCGGGCTGCGGAGCCTTCGGATGGGCGGGAATCCGCAAGGTGAAGGTGGAGCCGGTACCGGGCTTGCTCCAGAGCGCGACCGCCCCGCCGTGGTTGGCGGCGACGTGTTTGACGATCGCCAGCCCGAGCCCGGTGCCGCCGGTGGACCGGCTGCGGGCTTGGTCGATCCGGAAGAACCGTTCGAAGACGCGTTCCTGGTGTTCGGCGGCGATGCCCAGACCCCGGTCGGTGACCGCGACCTCCACGAAACCGTCCACCAGCCGCCGGCTGACCGAGACCGGGCTGCCGGGCTGGGAGTAGCACACCGCGTTGTCGAGCAGGTTGGACAACGCGGTGACCAGCAGCGTCGCGTCGCCGTTGAGCAACAGCCCACTGGGCGGGTCCAGGGTGATCCGGATGTTGGCCGATTCAGCCGCCAGTCGGCAGCGGTCCAGAGCCTTGTTGACGACTTTGTCGACCTCGACGGTGGCCAGCTCGGGCAGCCGCTCGGCGCCTTGCAGCCGCGACAGCGCGATCAACTCGGTGACCAGGGTGCCCAGCCGGTTGGCCTCACTGAGGATCTTGGTGCCGAACCGACGCACCTCCAGCGGGTCATCAGCAGCGTCGAGCACCGCCTCGGCCAGCAACGCCATCGCCCCGACCGGGGTCTTGAGCTCGTGGCTGACGTTGGCCACGAAGTCCCGCCGGGTCGCTTCCAAGCGGACCGCGTCCGATTCGTCGGACGCGTCGATCACGGTGTAGCCATCCCCCAGCGGCCGGACCTCCCCGAGCACGGCGGTGGGCCCCCGACCGGATCGGGCACCGTGATCCAGCGGCGAGAGATCGACGTGGACCACCTCACCGGTGTTGCGCACCTGCTCGGCGGCCTTGGCCGCGCGCGCATCCGGGCACGAACCCTGGACCAGACCCAATTCGACGGCCGGCGGGTTGGCCAGCGCCACGTCGCCCATCCGGTCGAGCAGCACCACCCCGTTATGCGAGGAGAGCATGACCCGCTGGACCAAGTCGGCGACCGTCGCATCGTCCGGAGACGGCGTTGCCAGCGTTCCGGGGCGTCGACCGATCAGGAATCCCCCCACCAACCCGACCATCAGCGTGCCGATCGCGGTGAACACGACGACTGCGAGGGTCACGCAGCAATCGTAAGCACCGGACCCGGGGAAAGCCCTAGTCTCGGCACACCCCAAGTGACGACATCCACCCGTAATAGGGCAAACTTTCGTCCGCCGTTCACCGTGGGTTCATCCCCGGGGTCAGGCGGGCATCTGGACAGCGAAACCTACTGACCTTGTTGGGCAACCACGGTCATCGCATCGGCCGCCGATTCTGGATCAAGATAGCTTCCGCCGGCAATGATCGGCCGCAACTGATCATCAAGGTCGTACCGCAGCGGGATGCCCGTCGGGATGTTGACGCCGGCGATGATCTGCGCATCGATGTCGTCGAGATACTTGACCAAGGCGCGCAGCGAGTTACCGTGCGCGGCGATCAACACAGTCCGGCCGGCGCGCAGATCCGGCACGATCGACGATTCCCAGTACGGCAGCATTCGAGCCACCACGTCGGCCAGGCACTCGGTCCTGGGAACGTCGATGCGGGCGTAACGCGGGTCGCCGTCCTGGCTGAAATCACCGTCCGGCGCTATGGGCGGTGGCCGGGTGCCGTAGGAGCGGCGCCACAACGCGAACTGCTCATCGCCGTACTCCTCGCGGATCTGCGCCTTGTCCATGCCTTGCAGCGCGCCGTAGTGCCGCTCGTTGAGCCGCCAATCACGGCGCACCGGAATCCAGTGCCGGTCGGCGACGTCGAGTGCCAGGTACGCGGTGCTGACCGCTCGGCGCAGCAGCGAGGTATGCACCACGTCAGGAAGCAGCCCGGCCTCGCGCATCAGCGCACCGGATCTCGCCGCCTCGCACTCGCCGCGATCCGTCAGCGGCACATCCACCCATCCCGTGAACAGGTTTTTTGCGTTCCACTCGCTCTCGCCGTGGCGAAGCATGATCAGGGTGCCCAGGCTCATACCAGCAGCCTAAACCCGCCGGTCCGCCCGAATGGCCCGAACGGGCGCTGGCAGTGGCAGGCAGGTTACCCGTACATTAACGTGCGACGACGGTGTACTGGCACCCCCTGCTGACACCCCACCGTCGTTGCAGGGAACCGCTGATCGCCCGCTTCCCCCGCCCCCCGGGAAAGGCTGGTTGCACAGCGGTTTCCTGCGCCGGGGTTTCCTGCGCCGGGGTTCCCCGCGCAGCGGTTTCCTTGGGCACAATGCTCGCCGAGCAGAACTTGTGGCGTCGATCACAGATAGCGGGCGCAATGGTCAACCGTTGCGTGCGGCGTGACGACCCCCGAAGGTTCCCGGAAGCCCGCCCTCGTAGAGATACTTGGCTTCTTCGGCGACCTCTCGAGTCAGGCACGGCCATGTCGCCGCGACGCCGTTTTCGTCGCGACAAGCCCAACAGTTACCTCGTGGATCGGGCACGTGCGCGGTCAACGCGCTGCGCCACATGTCCGGCAACTCGGCCAGGATCGCTGCCATGCTCATGTCCATCTACCTCCCAGAGATCGGTGCACCCTACTACCCCGACAAGCACGCAGCCAGATCGCACTTCATACC
>JBOHFC010000086.1:0-5227 GCA_050701375.1 Pseudonocardiaceae bacterium | reverse complement strand
GTGAGCCGAGCCAGCACCGACACCGCGAATTTGCGCTTGTTGGGGTCACCACTGGCCGCGAAGCGCGCTGCAGAACGCTGGACGAGCGACGTGTTGAGCAGACCCAGGCCGAGTCCGCCGCAGAAGAACACCGCCGTCAGCGGGTAGCCCATTGGCGCGAGCACCACAAAGCTGACGGCGCCCAGACCCGCCGCGATGGGCATGGCCCGGCGAAGATTGACGACCGATTTCGTCGTTGCAGTCACGTCAGGCGTGGTCACGTCAGCGCTTACTCCTTCAGAAACGTCGTGAACTTACTGTAGATATAGACGCTGGCACCGACGATGCCGAGCGCCAAGCCGGTCAGGGTGAACGCCGGAACCGAGTGCACGAGCTGGTCGACCAACCATCCGAGGCCGAGCCCGACCAGCAGAATCCCCGCGGTCGCGGCACCGAGGCCGAGTAGTGTCGCAAGCTCCGGGCCGTTGCGTTCTTCCACGACCACCTACCTCAGCGGGCGTATGACGTCGCCCGCCGCCATCGCTCAAAGGCGCTCCTCGCAGTCCAGGGGCAGCGCGCATGGCGGAAACGCCACGTTCCTGAGCACTGCCGATGGGCCGGCATGACCTGAAATCCCACCCCCGGGCGGGACAAACCAGAAACTATCACACTCACTTCACCGCGCTGTGCTCGCCCCGACTGCTGCTAGCTGTGATGCTGCTGCGGGATCGGGTCTTGGGGGAGATCAGCGCGCGGGTAACCGGGGAATCATCGAGCCCACCACGGCGACCAACAGCCCCAGCGCGATCGACCACACCACGACGTATACGTCGAACAGCGTCAGCGCAACGGCTCCGAAGGCGAGCAGGGCCGCCCACAGATAGATCAACAGCACCGCGCGACGGTGCGAGTGCCCGATCTCCAGAAGGCGGTGGTGCAGGTGCATCTTGTCGGCGGCGAAGGGACTGCGGCCCGCGCGAGTCCGGCGCACCACGGCCAGCAGCAGGTCCAGCAGCGGCACAAACAGCACTGCGGCCACAACCAGCAGCGGGGAGAATAGCGCCAGCACGTCGGTGGCGCCGTAGTTGCGGGAATCGACCCGGCCGGAGGCGCTGGTGGAGGCCGCGGCCAGCATCACGCCGATGAGCATCGCTCCTGAGTCACCCATGAAGATCCGCGCAGGCTGGAAATTGTGCGGCAGAAAGCCCAGGCACGCGCCAGCAATGAGGGCGGCGATCAACGTCGGCGGGTATACCGACACGCTACCGCCCGACCGGTACAGCAGCTGCAGCGTGAACGCCCCGATGGCGACCGCCGCGATCAGCCCGATTCCGGCGGCCAGCCCGTCCAGCCCGTCTACGAAGTTCATCGCGTTGACCAGCACCACCGCGAGTGCGACGGTGACGAACACTGCCTGGTCCTGCCCCAGAACGAGGACCGAGCCGACCGAGCCGGCACCACCGTTCCACGGCACCCAGAAGATGAACCACTGCACGCCATAGAGCACCAGCACCCCGGCGGCGGTGACCTGCCCGGCGAACTTGGTGAGCGAATCCAGCTCGAACCGGTCATCCAGGGCGCCGAGCAGCATGATGATGCCGCCGGCGACCAGGACCCCCACGATGTCCCCGGAGAACTCGAAGGACCTGCGCAGCACGGGCAGCTGGTGAGCCAGCAGGACGCCGCCGAGGATCCCGCCGTACATCGCCACCCCACCCAGCCGCGGGATCGGGGCGCGGTGCACATCGCGCTCGCGTGGCGTCGCCACCGCACCGGTGCGGATTGCCAGCATCCGGACCAATCCGGTCAGCAGGAAGGTCACCACCGCGGTGGTGAGGCCGACCAGCAGGTACTCCCGCAGCGGCAGTCCAGATGACACGGGGACAGGTCCCACGTGGGCAGGCTAGCCCCGCGCCGGTTGCGCTCCCTCGGTAGCCCAACCGCAGTAGCGCCCCGCTCCAGTGATCACCGTTTCGGAAGGATGAGCCGCGCTGATCGCGGTTGATTCTTCCGAAACAGTGATCATGCGATGGTGCGGGCCATGTGCCAGGCCCACCCGTCGACCTCGATACCGACCCGCTGCACCGGGAACGCCAGATCGATGAGTTAGCCCCGGACCGGGTATGCCAGCTCCCAACCGGTGATCTCCGCCGCTCGCAGCAGCCGAACCAGCAGCCGCTCGGCGTGGGAGGCGGCCCGATCCACGGCGATGACGAGCAGCCGGGATGCCTCCGCGGATCCCCGCCGTCCCTGGTTGCGGCAGTGCGCTCGGTACACCTCGTGCCACCAAGCGGCGGACGCGCCGTGCGCTATTTGGCAGAATCAGCCGCGCTCACCGCGGCTGGATCTTCCCAATTGGTGATCACTGAATCTGGGTGATCACTGAATCTGGACGGTCTGGCCGAGGACTTCGCTGATCTGGGCGACGGTCACCGTACCTTCCCGGAGCACCACGGGTTCGTCAGCTGTGAGGTCGATGATGGTGGAGGCCATCTCGCCGGCGGTCCCGCCGTCGAGATACACCGGTACCCGCTCGGCCAGTTGGTCGCGGGCCTGCTCGACGGTGGTCGCCGGCGGCTGGCCGGAGCGGTTCGCACTCGACACCGCCATCGGACCCACCTCGCGGAGCAGTTCGAGGGCGACCGGGTGCAACGGCATCCGCAGGCTGACGGTCCCCCGGGTATCGCCCAGATCCCAGCTCAGCGACGGCGCGTGCGGCAACACCAACGACAGGCCACCGGGCCAGAACGCCTCTATCAGCGCGCGCACCCGCGCTTGAACACCCAGCACCAGGCCATCCACAGTGGACCAGGAACCCACCAGGACCGGGACCGGCATGGCCCGGCCCCGGCCCTTCGCGGCCAGCAGCCCCTGTACGGCCGTCGCGGAGAACGCGTCGCAACCCAGCCCGTAGACGGTGTCGGTGGGCAGTACCACCAGTTGGCCGGCCCGGACCACACCCGCCGCCGCGGTCAGCCCGGCGATTCGGCTCTCCGGCAGCGCGCAGTCATAAACAGTGCTCACGGATCGGAACACTACGACGGCCCACCACGGGCCCGGATCTCCGACCGATGTTGACAGCACGTGATCTAGAAGGCACGATCCGTCTCCGATCCCTACGGAGGCCGCCCTTGCTCGTGTTTCGCAGTCTCGCGTATCGCCCTACCGTCCTCGCTGCCGCGGCGACCGTGCTGGCGCTGTTGGCGTTCCCGGGCAGCTCGAGCGCCGCCATCGGGAAATCGCCGAAGCGCTATGTGGCGCTCGGTGACTCCTACACCGCTGGCCCGGTGATCCCGGTGCAGCGAATCGATCCGATCGGCTGTGAGCGATCCACTAACAACTACCCTGCGCTGATCGCCAGAACCCTACAAATCCGCGACTACACCGATGTGAGCTGCAGTGGCGCGAAGACCGTCAACATGACGGCGCCGCAGACGGTGCCCCTGGGCATCAACCCACCACAGTTCGATGCCCTGCGCCGGGACACCGACCTCGTCACGCTGACCATCGGTGGCAACGACCTCGGGTTCACGGAAATCATCTTCACCTGCGCCCGGCTCAGTGCCACCGACCCATTCGGCAATCCCTGCCAGCGAGAGGCCACAGCCGGCGGTGGAGATTTCTACGCACAGCGCATCGCCGAGGTGGCACCCAAGGTCGCGCGGGTACTCGCCGGTATCCGGGCCCGCTCGCCGCACGCGACAGTGCTGCTGGTGGGATACCTGCGGATCCTGCCGCCGGCGGTGGGATGCTTTCCGGTGTTCCCGGTCTCCCGCGGTGACGTACCGTACTTAGACGGCTTGGAACAACAGTTCAACACCATGCTGGCCGACCAGGCATTCAGCCACGGCGCGGC
The DNA here is from genome assembly GCA_050701375.1 of Pseudonocardiaceae bacterium. Taxonomy (GTDB): domain Bacteria; phylum Actinomycetota; class Actinomycetes; order Mycobacteriales; family Pseudonocardiaceae. Next base: position 1,392 of record JBOHFC010000086.1, on the reverse strand, counting down.
ATTCGTCGACTCCTATGGAGGCTCGCTGGGCCACGACGCGTGCAAGCTACCCGGGACGAAATGGGTGGAAGGGACCGTTCCCACCAGTCCAGCTGCCCCGGTGCATCCCAACGCCATTGGCATGAAAGAGGTGGCGGCGTTCGCGCTGGAGACGCTCAATAATCTCAATGAGACGGAAGCTGTGGGCTGATCATGGTCGCACGCCGGGCGGTGGCGAACCGCGGCCGGCCATTGAGGTCGACGTGGTCTGCCACGTCGGTGAGCACCCGCCGGGCGGCGAGCAGCGCGGGGACGGCCACCGCGTGCGAGTCGTCGTGTTCGATCGCGATACTGCCGCCCTCGCGGAGCAGCCTGGTTCCGGTGCGCACCACGTCGGGGATCACCGCGAGACCATCGTCGCCGGCGAACAGGGCCGTCGGTGGCTCGTGCCAGGCCACCTCGGGTGGCAGCAACGCGTCCACCGGAACATAGGGCGGGTTGCACAGCACCAGATGCGCCATTCCCTCCAGCGCGCTGAGCAGTCCGGGATCGGCGACGTCACCGGCGTACAGCACCACCTGGGTGTCGCCGGCCGCAGCCAGCGTGTCGGCGTTTCGCCGCGCCCAGCTCAGCGCCACCGGATCCCGTTCGACGGCGTGGACTTGCGCATCGGGCCTGGCGTGCGCCACCGCTAGCGCCAGCGCACCGGAGCCGGTGCAGAGATCGACCACAAGCGGCTGCGTCACACCATCGAGTGCGGCCAAACCCCAGGTCAGCAGCACTTCGGTCTCCGGACGCGGGATGAACACCCCCGGTCCGACCGCGACTTCGATGGGTCCCATCGCGGCTGTCCCGGTGAGGTGCTGCAAGGGAACCCGCTTAGCGCGCTGAGAAACCAGCAGTCGCAACGCCTCGACCACCGACGAGTCGACCAGCGGAACCATCGGCAGCCGCCCTCGCGGCACGCCGACCACGTGCGCCGCGAGCAGTTCGGCGTCCACCCGCGGAGACTCCACCCCGGCGTCAGTGAGGATTCGTTGCGCCTCGAGAACCGCCAGGCGCAACGGTTGTCTGCTCACGAGCCCCGCAGGCGCAGCTCACGATCCGCCCCGATCAGCGCGTCCAGCACCCCGGCGAGCTCCCCGTCGAGCACCGCATCGAGGTTGTAGGCCTTGTAGTTGACGCGATGGTCGGAGATCCGGTTCTCCGGGAAGTTGTAGGTACGCACCCGCTCGGAGCGGTCGACGGTGCGAACCTGGGAGCGCCGCTGCTCGGAGGCCTCCTGCTGAGCTTTCTCGTCAGCCAACGCCTGCAACCGAGCCCGCAGCACCGCGGTGGCCCGGATCCGGTTCTGGATCTGCGACTTCTCGTTCTGGCACGTCACCACAACCCCGGCCCGGGAAACGCTGGTCT
>JBOHFC010000085.1:0-15401 GCA_050701375.1 Pseudonocardiaceae bacterium | reverse complement strand
CGGGCCGCTTCGATGGCGCTGCCACGCAACGCCGGGAATCCTGCCATCACCAACCCGGTGACGACCCACCCGCCGAGGAGGTTGGTCAGCAACGTCATCACCCACAACCGGGCCAGGGCTGCCACGGTGCCGCGCTTGGCGACGACGGTGACTACCGGAATCAGGAAGTTCTCGGTAAACAGCTCGCTACGCGCCAGGGACAGCGCGATCAACCCCGCCGAGAACGCCAGGCCACCCAGCAGCACACTGTGCGTGGCATGCTCCACGAGCAGCAGCGCGAGCACGCCGATACCCACGTCGAGACCGCCCAGGAATCCGGTCGCCGCCAGCCCGATCCAGGACCGGCCCAACCGCTGCCGCCCCTCATCGACCAGGCGGTCGAATGTCTGCTCGCTTTCCTGCTGGGGGACATCAGGCTCGGCGGCCGTGCGCTGCGTCATCATCGAAGATTAGAGCCACCGCGAAGAGCCGGCCCAGTTCATGACGGGTGGGAAACCAGTGACCGGTTCCGCGCGACCGCCGGGTGCGGTCTGGGACGTGCAGGCCTGCCCAAAGCGCTGCTTCGCGGCCTCGAAGCCAGCCCGCTGGCCGCCGTCTGGCCCTAGCGCGCGCGGTAACTGCGCGATCGACGTAGGCTTGGTGCCGGATAACGGCTATGTTGGGCAGTTCTTCTGCACGGTCCGACGACAGGGAGGCTCGTATGGGAACCGGTGACAAGATCGAGAACCAGGCTGAGGTACTCAAGGGCAAGGTGAAGGAAGGCGCGGGCCGGGTTACTGACGACCCTGCTCTTGAGGTTGAGGGCCAGGGCGACCAGGCCAAGGGCCACATCAAGCAGGCCGGCGAGAAGGTCAAGGATGCGGTGAAGGACGTCTTCGGCAAGTAGCTCCGCCGCCAGCGGGGTCCGTGAACTCGACGCGACCGACATTTTTGCTGGCTGGAATGTCGGTAGCGTCGAGTTCACGAAGGCCAGCCGTCTTTGTTGGCGCGGGCTTCGTAGAGCAGGACTGATGCTGAGACCGATACGTTGAGGCTGTCGGCATAACCCAGCATGGGAACGCCTACCCGCCTGAAGCTGTGCTGGTACCAGGGTTTTGTGATGCCGTACCGTTCACTTCCCACGACCAGGGCCGTTCGCCCTGCATAGTCGAGGTGGCGGTAATTCACGCTCTCATCGGTATCGGCCAGATATACCGTGAAGCGCCACTTCTGCAGCCAAGAGATCGCGGCGCCGGTGTCCTCGAACTCGATGTGCGGCACACGTACCGACATACCCTGGCTGGCCCGCAGGACCTTGGGATGTGACATCCGCGTACGCCGGTTCGTCAAGATCAATAGATCTGCTTTACAGGCGTCCAGTGTCCGGATCAGCGTCCCCAGGTTGCCGGGTATTTCGATGCCGTCGGTGACGAGTACCAGCGCGGAGTTCCCGAGCTGGATCTCGTCCGGATGCCAGTGCGGCATCTCGACAGTGGCAACGATGCCGTCAGGGTTGCCCCGCTCAGCCATGCGGGCCAGGGTCTTTTCTGATACCGCGAACGTGCGCCGTGCCCGGGCGGCCAACTCGTGAGCCCGTTTGGCGGCTTCATCAGAATGCGCAAGTTCTCGACACCAGTAGAAGGTGTCCACTCGCAGGTTCGTGTCGAGGGCGACCTTGGCCGCCCAGAGGCCCTCGGCGACGAACAAGCCGAACCGGTTGGGGGCAGTGTTGTTCTGGATCGCCAGGACGTCCTTGACCGCTGGATGACTGATGCTGATCTGCTGGAATTCCATCGCCACTGCCACTCGCTTCAATCCGCGCTGGACATGCGCTGCTGGAGGAATCTCAGTGTCTGCCGGAGTACCCGGGAGACGTGCATCTGGGACAGGCCGACCTGCTCGGCGATTTGAGTCTGGGTCCGTTCGTGAAAGAACCGCAGCACCAGGATCGTCTGCTCCCGGGGGGCGAGTTCGGCCAGCAGCGGGCGCAGGGCCTCACGGTCGTCGATCAGGGTCAGCTGATCGTCCAGTCCGCCGATGAACTCGCCCAGAGTCGGCACGCTGTCCCCAGCGCCGAGCATCTCATCCAGAGCCGAGGTTCGGTAGGATTCCCCAGCTTGCAGCCCTTCGATTACCTCCGATACCGGCAAGCCCAGCCGATCAGCGATCTCGCTGGGTCTCGGCGCCCGGCCGAGCTGCTGGGACAGTTCCGCCAGCGTTCGGGTGATATCGATGTGCAGATCTTTCAACCGGCGCGGGACCCGCGTCGACCAGCCGTGGTCGCGGAAGTGCCGGCGTACCTCACCGGTGATCGTCGGTACCGCAAAGGACAAGAAATGCGAGCCCCGGGCCGGCTCGAAGCGGTCCACGGTATTGATCAGCTCCACGGTGGCTACCTGGATCAGGTCATCCAGCGGCTCGCCGCGGCCAGCGAAGCGGCGCGCGATGTGCTCAGCCACCGGGAGATAACCGCTGATCAGCTGCTCGCGTTGGCGCCGCCGCTCAGGATCGTCGGCAGCAAGCTCGGCACAGCGGCGCTGCAGCGGGATCAGGTGGGCATACCCGCCGGAGGGGGTTCCGCCGGACGGGTGGACGGCTGTTACGGGGGCCTCGGTCATCCGCAGCGCAGGCCCCCAGCCGTTGATCCTCTTGCGAGCAGGACGCCCGGCCTCAACGTACTGCGGGCTGGGACTGCTGACGGACGGGCCGATCCAGCTGCTGGGCGAGCAGGCCGCGGCAATCCCCGACCGCCTGCTCGAGCAGTTCGCAGAGCTGTTCATCGTGGCGCGGTCCGCGGAACCGGTGGGTATGGCGTAACACGACGCGGAGCGTCGCGACGACCGAAAGCGCCCCAGGTTCCCACCCCACGTTGCGCAAGCGCGCCCACCGGCGGTCCCGCTGCGTTTCAAGCCGACTGAGCTGGGCTTCGATCCGCTCCAAGGCCTCCGGCAGGTCACGGCCTTGCGGGGCGGCGGCGACAGCGGCCCGCAGGCAGCATGCCATCACGGTGAGCGTGATGCGTGGATCCCGGCACCGGGTGCCGATCAGATCGGGAGCCAGCACTGCCAGCCGGGACCGGGCTGCGGGATCGAGGATCTCGTCGTTGACCACCCGGGCGAGCTGGGCCAGGGCCGGATGGGTACACCTGGGATGGTCGCTGAACCGGGCTCCGGCGAGCACTGAGACGTACTCCATCAGACATGCGCCATGCTGAGGGCTGTGGTGGCCACCCCGGTCCAGCATCGGCAGCCCGTCGAGCTTATCCCCCACCGTCGCGGACAGACGCCCGTCGCTCCAGCTCATAGGTCTCGATCCTTCCGCTGGTGAACAGATCGATATTCCGCCTCCGGCAGCGGCGCGGCAAGTTTTTTGGTAATCGGCCGGCCACAGGAACGTCAAACAGTCGAGCGGCATGATTCGGATCACATCTCGCACAGCCTTACCCTGACCGGCGATCGGGCGCGGGCGCGGGGGTCGGTCCCCAGGGTCATCGGTCAGCCAATCCGTCGACCGCTGAGCTGCGGCGGCCCACCGCCGCGCTCGGGGAGGTCCGGGCACGGGGTGAGGAGTTCGCTGGGGTCGACCCGCGCGATGATCAGGACGCGGTTCGGCTGGATGAGATCCGGCGGATTTCATGGCCAATGTCAGTCATGAGTTGAAGACGCCGGTCGGGGCGATGGCGTTGTTGGCTGAGGCGGTACTGGGCGCCGCGGATGACCCGCATGAGGCGCACCGGTACGGCACCAAGATTCTCCATGAGGCCAACCGGTTGGGCGCGCTGGTCACCGAGTTGATCGCGTTGTCTCGGTTGCCGGGCGCTGGGCGGCTCGCCGAGTCGAGTCGCTACCCTCTTGCCGCGCGAGGAGGCTTTCTCGCCGAATCAGTGGTGAACGACGGACGAAGACTCGCCCCATTGAGGTGGATTCGGCCGCTCCTGGTCCGCCGGGACTATGAGCGACGCCCTGTGCGGTGACACGATCGCCGGGTGATACTCGTAGTTGTCGTGGTCGTCGCGATCGGCGCGCTGATGATCGGGCTGGTCGTCGGAATCCTGATCGGCCGCCGCACCCGGACCGTGGCACCGCGGCAGCCTCAGACGCCGACGACGGTCACCGGCTTGGTGGAGCGGGTGGTGCTCTCGTCGCACAACGCTGTGGTGCTGCTCAACAGCAGCGGCGATGTGGTGCTGGCCAACCCGCCGGCCGTCGAACTGGGCCTGGTCCGGGGGGCCCGTCCGGATAAGCGAGCGGCTAAGGCCGCCGAGCGGGTGCGCGACACCGGTGAGGTGATTCAGGTCGATCTTTCGCCGCCGGATCGCGGTGCGCGATCCGGTCGCGGGCCCACCGCCGTACTCGGAAGGGTCCGGCCACTGGGAGACGGGTTCACCGTGATCGACGCGTCCGACGAATCGGACGCCGTCCGCCTGGAAGCGACCCGGCGGGACTTCGTGGCCAACGTCAGCCACGAGCTCAAGACCCCGGTCGGGGCGATGGCGCTGCTGGCCGAAGCGGTGCTCGACGCCGTCGATGACCCGCACGAGGTGCGCCGGTTCGGCACCAGGATCCTCAACGAGGCAGGACGGCTGGGCACTCTGGTCACCGAGTTGATCGCGCTGTCCCGGTTGCAGGGCGCTGACCCGCTGCCCAAGTTGACCACCGTCGAGGTCGACAAGGTGGTACGCGAGGCCCTGGATCGCTGCCGGCTGGCGGCTGAATCGGCTGATATCCGGATCACCGTCGACCCGCCCAGTGGACTGTTGCTCAATGGCGATGCGACGCTGCTGGTGACAGCGGTGTCCAACCTGCTTGACAATGCGGTGTCCTACTCGACGCCGGGCAGCCCGGTGTCGGTCAGCAGGCGGCTGGCGAACGGTTTCGCGGAGATCGCTGTCACCGACCGCGGCTTGGGTATCGCCGCCGAACACCAGGAACGCGTCTTCGAGCGGTTCTTCCGGATCGATCAGGGACGCAGCCGTTCCACCGGCGGTACCGGGTTGGGGTTGGCGATCGTCAAGCACGTCGCCGCCAACCATGGTGGCGACGTGCAGCTCTGGAGCAAGCCCGCCACCGGCTCCACCTTCACCCTGCGGATCCCCGCGCATTCAGACAGTTCACAGCTCCCGTCACGCATCACATCGACACCCGAGCAGGTAGCAGGATTGGCCATGACCAAGCGCTGATCGTCGAGAACCTGTGAGCAGGCTTATCTCGGGCTGCTGTGCTAGCTCGTGCCCAATTCGCAGACAGCGAGTCTGGCCAACGACCTTGCAACAGGGCCGGGTCGATCGAGTCGACCTGGGACACCACCTCCCGGGACGGCACATCAACCGCAGTGCCCGGTAGCAGGTTAGCTGCTGCGGTGACCCGCCGACCCGGCCAACGCCAGACCCGGCCCGCAGTCCCTTGCTTGAGGAAATAATGCCGCGTTTCAAGGGCATTCACGGAATATTGATCCTTGACTTTCCGCACATGAGGAAGTCACCATAGAGTGGATCGACCACTGTCGTGAGGAGGCGGCTGCATAGTGCGGTTCGGCACGTGCGGTGTGCCCATGCCCGGCTTGTTCGCCGCCAGCCGGGCTGGTCGCAGTGTCCACTGCGGCGGTCAGTCGGTCCCGACCGGTCGGCCCGATGTTGCGTGTCGAGGTGCTCAACGGCCGGCTGAACAGGCGAGTGACGCTGACCGCTGCAGGGCTACCAGGAGGCGTCGAAAACGTCGGTGGGATCCGATTGTTCGGCTTCATCGGCGGTGCCTACGCCAAAACCGGTTGTTGATCGCGAAGATAAAGAGGGACCAGATATGATCTTGTGGTGGATTGGTGACCTCATTTTGCTCTTAGTGGTGCTGCCCATCGTGATAGTGTTGATGAAACGCATCGTCTCGCCAGTAGATCGAATCCGGGCACACGTGGATGATATTCTGCGCAACGGTGTCATCCTTACTGGGGAACTCGACAATGTGCCAGCGCTACTAGCTGTGACCGACAGCGCAGTCAAGGAGATCTCCATCGGCGCTACCCGCTACGTGAAACGCGTTGGCCATTTGCTCGGTGCACTGGGTGTCTAGTCGCGAGGGTTCGCGGTGGAGTCGGATCGGAGGAGTACGGAGATGCACGAGTTTACCTGCGGTCATCAGGAATGCGACTCGCAATTAGCCTCGTCTGACAAGGAAATTCTGATGGGCCAGATCGCGGATCACCTCAAGGAATTCCATAACGTCCGGACAGCGACTCGGACGATCATGAGTTACCTGGAGACCGCTTGTGTAACCTCGTCGCCGGACCGTTAGGTTCGGTGACCCCGGAACGCGTATGAGCTAGACCTGGAGGTTAGCGATGGAACTTATACTTGGATATGCGGGCGCGCCTGATGGATATGCGCCCGAGGAGATAACTTTTTGGTGGGTTGCGATAGCCATGGGTGTCGCTTTGTTGATCGTAGTCATCCTATTGTTGAGTTCGCTTGTCTCCATAGTTGGATCCATCAATCGAGGCGTTGCTGGAGTGCGAGACACCCTACAGGCTATCCCGGAGAATACGGCGAATGCCGCGCTTCTGCCGGTCACTGCTGACAGGGTTGACGCGGTACTGGCAGAGGGTCTGCAGCATCACCAGTTTCTCACCAGGGTGCTGGCTGGTTCGTGAACGCCGCGCATTCAGCGGGCTCAGCGGGGTTATCGGGCCCTTTTTTGCCCCGCTGAGCCCGCTGAATGCGGATGGTCGGCGTCACGCGTCCAGGTAGCCTAGACTGCCCCGATGGTCATTCCCATCCAGGTAACCTACGTTTTGCGGAGAAGTTGCCGCAGCAACAGAAGCAGAAACCGGAGAAGGAGCTGCAGAAGGAGTCCCAGAAGTAACTGCAGCGGGAGTCGCTGACGGGGCTGAATAAGGGATTTCAGAGGGATCCACGTAGGGCGCGGACTTGGCGACGCCGATACGCTCGGCAGCGTCGCACAACAGTGGGAGCGCGCCTACAACTGTTCCACCGGTTTCGTTGATGCGCTCGATGGCGGGCCCGATCGCCTCGGCTTGGTGGGCAATATTCTTCACGTTCTCCGCGCAGTTTGCCAGATTGTCGGCGGTACGGTTGAGTTGCACTCCGATCGTAAAAAGAAAGATCGCCAGAACGGCAACCATCAACGCGATGACGACGACTGTCGAGACGATAAGAGTCATCTCACATCCTTTCTCATCGGGATCCTGCAGGCTCGGCCACGGTCGGCGCGAGCCGGTGGGTCACCCCGCCGTTCGCCACCCCGCCGGCGGCCTGGGGTGGTAGCCGGGGCGGCAGCCGGCGCAGGGTGGCGAGCAGGCCCACCACGGGCAGAACCTGCATGCCCGAACCGCATCTGCAGCGACCTCCCGGCTACGTGATCATTCAAGCTTATGGTGATGGCGCAGAAGCGGATAGTCAAGCATCTAATACCAGTATATGCGGATTGAGAGACGATGAAACGAAGCAGCTACGGGTCGGTCTACACTCCGTAGCTGCTCGGGCCTGACCGGTTGGTCGACCAGAACGCGCCGACCCGAGGCATCCGCTCTTGCCGCAGCGCGGTGTCCCACCACTCGACCGCGAAAGCCAGCTACCGAAGGTTCTTCAGTTGGGACCGGGCAGGGAGGTCGCAGTAGTCGATCTTGCATCTCACCGCCGCCTCACCCGTTGGGGTTTCGTCACCGTCTTCCTCGCGTATCGGTGATCGCCTCCGCGTCAATGGGTTCGCACCGGCGGCTGGAGGAGTTGGTAGTCTCCTTCAATACGCGATAAGGCCACCAGTGCCTCCGCTTGTGCGGAAACGATCTCCATGCGATGCTGGAGCGTGCGGGGGGAGACTTTGTGTGGCCGCCCCGGATTGGGGTGGGATCATGGCCGTGTTCCGGATCGGTGAGGCAGCCCGCCTGCTCGGGGTCAGCGATGACACGCTGCGGCGCTGGGCCGATGCCGGGCGCTTCGCCTCCACGACCACCGAGTCCGGGCGCCGGGGGGTGGACGGGGCGGAACTGGCCAGGGTCGCCACCTCTATAGCTGCGGATGCCGAGGAAGCCGTGCCGCTGCTGCCCGCATCCGCTCGCAACCAGTTAGCCGGCCTGGTCACCCGGGTCATCCGGGGCCAGGTGATGGCCCAGGTGGAGATCCAGGCTGGACCACACCGGATCGTGTCACTGATGTCCGCAGAGGCAGTCGACGAACTCGGATTGGAACCCGGCGTCCTGGCCGTGGCCACGGTGAAGTCCACCAGCGTCGTCGTCACGCTGCCCCAGCCGCCTAGGAACGGCCCTACCAGGGCAACTCTGGCAAAGCCGTCAAAGGATGCCTAAGAGGGAGCGTGCGGCAGAGCCGTTCGAGCGCGTCGTTCGGATCCCCGCTGCTGGACGTGTTGATCTTTTAAGCGGGAGCCTGGCTCGGGTGCCGTAGACCCGCAGGCGCACGACGTCCGGTGTGCCAAAGCGCCGCGCGCGGAGGACTGGTCGGTGTGATCAGGCTATGTCGGCCGGCGGGTTGGGCGATTCGTAGCCAAGCTACCAGAGGGGCGGTAACCACCTCCGCTGTTACGGATCTTGGCTACTATTAGTTACGCACTAGCTGATCATATATCGAATAAAACTCCGCAGATGCGGATTTAGCATTGACTGATTGAGGGCGGCGGTGCAAGAGTCGGTCCATGCCCACATTCGATTGCCTCGGCGACCCGGTCCGACGCCGAATCCTGGGGGCGCGCATCGACGGCGAACGGGCCGCCGGCGAGGTCGGCGGCGTCTGGCAGGGAGAGTTCGGGATCTCGCGGTCACCGGCGTCTCGCAGCGCTCGTGGGTGCGGGGAGACCACGGGCTGGCGACCGTCTGGCCCCTCAGCACCCGACGCGTGAATCCCGCACCCTGACGCCGGTGAACACCGTCGGCCCCGGAGGTCGACGGTGTTCACCGGATCAGTAGGAGTGGGACCGGTGTGCCGTCCACCCAGCTTGGTGGGATGGTTGCGAGTGCGTCGGCGAGTGCCGCTCCCCGCAGGAAGGCCGCCCGGTGGCCGCCGATCACCCGGGCAACACCGCCTTCCCACGCCACCGGAATCAGGCGGGTGAGTCGGGGTGCGGAGCGTACGTGCCCGGTCACCGGAGCTTGCGGCAGTTCGGGCAGGCGCCGGCCCGACAGGCCGGCCAGCAACGGGGCGAGCAGGGTGTACGCCGCGACGAGTGCCGCGAAGGGGTTGCCCGGCAGGCCCACGACCCAGCGTCGGGGTCCCAGTCCGGCCAGTAGCTGCGGGGGTCCGGGGCGGCAGGCCACAGTGTCGACGACCCATCGTGCACCGCCGGCGCGGAGCAACTGCCGTAGTCGGTCGGTGACGCCGATCGATGTCGAACCGGTCACCACGACCACCTCGGCGATTCCATCTTCCCGCGGCGGGCGCACCGCCGCGGCGAGGAGGCCCGTCGGGTGGTCCGGTAGGTGCCGGACCTCGCGCACTTCCCCGCCCAGCTCATCTACCAGCGTAGGCAGCAACGGCCCGAGAGCATCCCGCACCCGTCCCACCCCGCTCATCCCGCTGTGCGTGAGCTCCTCCCCGGTCACCAGGATCCGCACCCGCGGCCGCTGACGGACCAACAAGGTGTCGTACCCGCAGGTCGCGGCGAGTCCCAACAGAGCGGGCCCGATACGGGTACCGGCCGGCGCCAATGGCGTCCCCGCCGGCGCGTCCTCGCCTGCCCGGCGGATGTGGGACCCCGCTGAGGGCCCGGCGCCGGACACGGTTTCTCCGTCGCGGACCGCCAGTTCCACCGGAAGGACCGCGCCCGCGTCCACCGGAACCTGCGCCCCGGTGGAGATCTCCACAGCCTCCCCGGGTGCGAGCGTGCCCTTCCAGACCGTCCCCGCCCGGACCTGCCCCCGCAGTTGCCAGGGCCCGAGTCCGGCCACCGCGTACCCATCCATGGCCGCGGTGTCGAAGGCCGGAAGCGGCACGCAGGTGCGGATCTCCTCCGCAAGGGTCAGCCTGGCGGCGTGGGCCAGCGGGACACGGCGGGCGGCGAGCGGCTGCGGCGCGGCGTGCGCGAGCACCCGTGCCACTTCCCACGCGACCGGCGCCGACCGGTGGTGGTCAGCAGGATCGGTGCCGCGGGGTGCCGCTGTCCTGTTCGTGGTAGTCGTGACAACGGTCATGGCTGCCACCCTGTCCCTGCTGTATTTCCTCCCCCTACCCGGCAGGTTGCCGTCCCGCACCGACCCGCTCACATCCTGGCTCCGGAGGACGTGAGGTCCCGTCCTCCGACACTGATCCGGCTCAGATGCTGGCGAGCAGCTTGCGCATAGTGGCGATCTGCGCGGTTTGGCCGCGCTGGATGGAGGTGGCCAGGTTCTTGGCGTCGGGATTGCGGCCGGTGGCCAGCTCGGTGGTGGCCATCTGCACGGCGCCCTGGTGATGGCCGATCATCAGCTGGAGGAACAGCCGGTCGAAGGCCGGTCCGCTGCTGTTGACCAGCTGGCTCATCTGCTGGTTGCTCATCATGCCGGTCATCGCCGCGCGGTCCATCCCGCCCATCGCGGAGCCCCCGCCGGGCTCGTCCTTGGCCGGTGGGGCATGCCAGCCTTGCAGCCAGCTGGTCATGGTCGCGATCTCCGAACCCTGGTCGTTCTTGATCTGGGTAGCGAGGTCCTTGACCTTGGGGCTGGCCGCCCGGGTCGGAGCCAGCCCAGCCATGGCGATTGCCTGGCGGTGATGGGGAATCATCTGCTGGGCGAAGGCGACGTCGGCGGCGTCGTGTACGGAGGCGGCGCTGGTCGCTGACGGCGGAACCCCAGCGGCGGGTTGGCCGCCTGTCGGTGCGCTCCCGCAAGCGGCCGCGGTCAGTAAGGCGGCCACGCTCAACCCGGCCGCGGTGAAGACACGCTCCATCGCAAGGGTCCTTCCGTGTTCTGATCAAGGGTAGGCCCAGCACGCTGCGGCGATCAACACCCAGCCCGGGCTCCCCCGAAGGGCCGTCGCGGCGCGGGTGAAACAGGTGTGCGGCTACCACGCAGCGTGAGTGTGACGGCCACAGTGAGCGATCGGAATCCGCCGTGGCACCATGTCGCCCGTGACAGGGACGACGCCCAGGACCGGCCGGCACGCCAAACCGGAACCACCGCCCGCGGTGCCCGCTGTGCCGCTGTCACCGGTAGAGCTCCCGCAACTCGCCGACGCGTCGTTGGGCGACCTGGTCCGCGAGGCCGCCACGCACTTCTCCACCTTGTTCCGCTCCGAGGTGGAGCTGGCCAAGGCGGAGGTCACCCGCGAGGTCCGCAAGGGCGTCAAGGGCAGTGTCTTTTTCGTCGTCGCGCTGACCATCCTGCTCTTCAGCCTGTTCTTCCTGTTCATCACCGTCGCCGAGGTGCTTGCCATCTGGTTGCCACAGTGGGCCGGGTTCGGCATCGTCTTCGGACTGATGTTGGTCACCGCAGTCGGGTTCGCGCTGCTGGGCTGGCGCAGGATGCGTAGCATCCGCAAGCCCGAACGCACGATCAGCACCGTCCGCGACACCGGGGCTGCGCTGACTCGCCGGCGCAGCTCTGACGAACCCACCGCTGGTCAGTCCAGGGAGTGAGCCGCCCCCCGGATCCCAGTTCGGTCCGGATTCCTGGACCGTGGACGCACCGCGAGGTATCCGCCAATGGGATCAGGCTGCATGTAGCGGAGGCTGGGACGGGCCCGCTGGTGATCCTGCTGCACGGCTTCCCGGAGTTCTGGTGGTCCTGGCGTCACCAACTGTCGGCTTTGGCCGCCGCGGGGATGCGCGCCGTCGCGGTGGACCTGCGGGGTTACGGCGACTCGGACAAGCCCCCGCGAGGGTATGACCTGTGGACGCTGTCCGGTGACGTGGCTGGTCTGGTCCGGGCGCTCGGCGAGCGTCAAGCGGACCTGGTCGGGCAGGACTGGGGCGGGATCCTCGGTTGGTGCACTGCCGCGCTGCACCCCCGCGTGGTGCGCTCGGTGACGGTGCTGGCGGCTGCGCATCCTCGGGCGATGGGCCAGGCGCTGCTGCGCGACCGTGCGCAGCGTTCGGCGGCCCGTTACCTGGCGACTTTCCAGGCCCCGTGGCTGCCCGAGCGCGACCTGGCCCGCGATGGCGCGGTGCTGGTGGAAGACATCCTCCGCAACGGCGCAGGCCCGCGCTGGCGCGCGTCGAGCGAGTTCACTGCGGTCGCCCGGCGCTACCGTGAGGCCATGCTGATCCCCGCAGCGGCGCACTGCGCACTGGAGTATTACCGGTGGGTCGGCCGCTCCCAGTTCCGCCTCGACGGGCGCCGGTTTTCCCGTGCGGTGGACCGGGTGGCGCGGGTGCCGGTGCTACAACTGCACGGTGCCGATGATCCGTACGTGCTGGAGAACACCGCACGCCGGTCGGCGCTCTGGGCCGGCGACGGCTACCGCTACGAGGTGCTGCCCGGTGTCGGGCACTTCGTGCAACAGGAAGCGCCGGAACGCACCACGGAGCTGCTCACCGAGTTCCTACGCCGCCGGTGAGCGGCGACGCGGCCGGTGCCACGCCGCCGGTGATTGACCAGCGCCGGGCGTTGTCATTCGGCGCTCGGGCCGAGCTCTACGATCGGGTGCGCCCGACCTACCCGCCTGAGGTGCTGCCCCTGCTGTTCGCTGATCTCCCGGCTGAGCTGTGGCGTTATCGGGTGGCCGACGTCGGCGCCGGCACCGGCAAGCTCACCGCTGTGCTCACCGCAGCAGGATTCGATGTCGAGGCAGTCGAGCCCGATCCGGCGATGCGGGCCATGCTCACCGCACGGCTACCTGGGATAAGGGTGCACGCCGGGCGGGGCGAAGAGCTGCCGCTGCCCGCCGGAAGCATCGACGCGGTGGTCTACGGCCAAGCGTGGCATTGGGTCGACGAAGTCGCTGGCGCGCGAGAGGCGGCACGGGTGCTGCGACCGGGGGGTGTGCTGGCCATGCTGTGGAATTCCGAGGACGACATCAAAGGTTGGGTAAGCGAGCTGGGGCGGCTCGTCCGGGCGTCCCGGGCCCAAGACCTGCCCCGCGTTCCGGCGCTCCCGCGATTCGGCGCGGCACAGGTCAGCGGGCTGTCGTGGTCACGCGAACAGGACGTCGCGGCACTACCCGACTATGCGCTGAGCCACAGTGCGGTCGCGACACTGCCGGCCCAGCAGCGAGAGGCGGTGCTGGCGGCCGTCCGACGATTGAGCACCGAGCACCCGGATCTGCGCGGGCGCGACCGGGTCACTGTAGCGATGCATGTCGAGTGCTGGGTCTACCGTCTCGCAGTGGACGATTAGCGGCTGGTGCGTGCGCTGCCGTTGACGGCGAGGACCTGCCCGGTGATCTGCCGGGCCGCGGGTGAGGCGAGGAAGGCCACGGCCCCGACGACGTCTTCCGGAGTACCTGCGCGTCCGGTGAGGGTAGCCGCGATCAGCGCGTCACCACCGCCCGCCCGATGCCGCTGCGGATGCCGCTGCTCACCCAGGATCCGAAGCTCGGTCGAGCTGCCGGCCACCACGCAGATGTGCAGGTACTCGCGATGTGATGCAACCCGTTCCCGCCCATGGGGTTCGGATAACCAGTGGGGTTCTGTAGCCCGTCAGGTTCGGTGACCCTTGGGGAGGTCAATGATGAGCAAGGCTGGCAAGATCTCGGAGGCCGAGCTGCCTGCGCTGGTTGATCGCGACTGGTCGGGGTTGGACTGGTCGGCGTTGGAGTGGCGACTTGACGGTTCGGGCTTCGCGATTACCCCGCCGCTGCTGTCACCCGAGCAGTGCGCCGAGGTGGTCGACATGGTCGACGACGACGCCAGGTTTCGCAGCACCGTCGTGATGGCGCGGCACGCGTTCGGTGAGGGCAGCTACCGCTACTTCGCCGATCCGCTGCCTCCGCTGGTGCAGACCCTGCGGGAGAACCTCTACCCGCCGCTGGCGGCGATCGCCAACCGGTGGGCGCGGCAGCTGGGCGAGCGCCGGTTCCCCGAGACCCTCGACGGTCTGCTTGACGAGTGCGCGGAGTTGGGTCAGCA
Source organism: Pseudonocardiaceae bacterium (assembly GCA_050701375.1). Classification (GTDB taxonomy): domain Bacteria; phylum Actinomycetota; class Actinomycetes; order Mycobacteriales; family Pseudonocardiaceae. Next base: position 1,419 of record JBOHFC010000085.1, on the reverse strand, counting down.
CAAGCCCACACCCCTGGTCCTGCGCTATGGGCCAGGCGGCTACAACTGCCTGCACCAGGACATCTACGGCGAGCTGACCTTCCCGCTGCAGTTCCTGGTCATGCTCAGCAGGCCCGACGAGGACTTCACCGGCGGGGAGAGCGTGTTCGTCGAGCAGCGACCACGTCAGCAGTCCCGGCCCATGGTCGCCCGCCCTTTCCAGGGTCAGGCGGTGATCTTCCCCGTCCGGCACCGTCCCAAGCAGGGTGCCCGGGGCTATCACCGGGTGCAGATCCGTCACGGCGTCAGCGCGGTGCATTCTGGCGACCGCCACGTGCTGGGCATGATCTTTCACAACGCCCGATGATGCGTACCTGCGGAGTCGGCGACACGGGCGATCTGGACCGTCAGGGAGAGCAGCTACTCCACGCGCTGGTCGCCGACCTGGACTCCGGTTTCGCCGAGCTGGTCCGAGCCAACGAGCGGGTTGTCTACTCCGTCGCGCTGCGGCTGAGCAGCCGGCCTGCCGACGCCGAAGACCTTGCCGCGGAGGCCTTTCTGCGTGCATACAGGGCGCTGCGCGGTTACGACGCCGAGCGGATCGCCTCGCTGCGGTTGCGGCCGTGGCTGCTCACGATCCTGCGCAACACCGCCCGCAACGTCGCCCGGGATGCGGCGCGGCGACCGGCTCCGCCGCCGGGGTTCGAGCCCGCGGAGCAGCACACGAGCGGGGCGAGCGTCGAGGAGCAGGTCGAACAGCACGACATCGGGCGCCGGCTGGGCGCGGTGCTCGCCCGGCTGCCGGAGGCTCAGCGGGTGGCGGTGGTGCTGCGCCATGTCGTCGGCCTGCCCACCAGTGAGGTGGCCGAGGTGCTGGGCTGCCAGGACGGCACCGCGAAGTCTCATATCTCCCGAGGACTGCACCGGTTGCGAGCGCTGCTCACCGAGCAGCCCAGCGACGGGCTTATAGCTGGAAGGACGGTTCGATGATGGGCAACGATCTCGACTCGATCACCGGCGCGCTGGCCGACCTCACCGCGCCCGCCGCACCCGGACTGGTGGACCGGATCTTCGGCAGCTGGCTGGCCGCGCCCAGCCGGCTCGGTGCAGCGTTCGTGGCGTTCACCGGTGCCGGCGTGCAGTTCGTCCGGTCCGCGGAGTCGGTGCGTGGCGACGCCGCCGCGTTCGCCGACGCCTATCGCGACCGGTTCGGCAGACCGCTGCGCCCGGCGGACCGGGCACCTGCCGGGCTGCTGGGGGCGCTACACGGTAGGTCAGCGGCATCGCTGCCGCTGGATCTGCGCGGGTTGTCAGACTTCGAACGTGACGTGCTCACCGCGACCAGCCGCATTCCGGCAGGTCAGACCCGCCCCTACGGCTGGGTCGCGAGGGAGGCCGGGCGGCCCCGTGCGGTTCGCGCGGTCGGCACGGTGCTGGCCC
>JBOHFC010000084.1:0-6760 GCA_050701375.1 Pseudonocardiaceae bacterium | reverse complement strand
TATATGTCGTCGCTAGCCGATTTGCGATAACGCACGCAACGATGGTGTCCGTTGTCAGCGGCAGGTGGTCGCCATGCTGCTCGAAACTTCCGACCGGGAGCATGGCGACCGTGGCGCCACGCTGAGCTTCATCGGTCGACGTTGCAGCGGTGATCAACATACTCTTCCTCACGACTTCAGCGACCGGATTTTCCTGTCAAATCGGCGAGCTTCGTCCTCGGCGCCTCGTTTTGTCAGTATGCCCGGGATCCGAGCGAGTTGACTTTCGGTTCGGAACGATTTAGTGTCGCGCACTATTTTTAGCGATCGGTCGGCGACAATTAGTGCATTGTCGATCTGGTCGCTACTCGCATGTGCGACCGCGAGACGGGAGAGGCAGAGCCCCAGGTCGCGACGAAACTCCGGTTTCCACTCCGCAAGGCTGTGCTGCAATGTGCCGATGGCTTTATCTGCTTGCCCTAGTTCAATCCAGCAGTGCGCAGCTTCCATTTCAACATATTCAGGCGTGCAGTATTGCGCCAGGTCTTTCTCCGAGTCGACGCTTCGCTCAGCGAATTTGAACGCCCCTTCGAGGGTGTGTGCACAATCGTCCGGTTGTGCGAGCTGTGCAAATGACTGCGCCCGTTGGCGTAGCGCGACAGCGCAATAACGCGGCGGAAGATGGGTTGCCATGTTCAGTGCGGCGTCGGCGAGCTTCAATGCTAGATCGGGTCGCTTCGCATCAGTGGCGATATTGCTGCGCCGCATCAAGATATACGAGATGAGCGTCTCGTCGCCCGCTTCTTGCGCAAAATCGAGAGCAATACTTGACATTTGCATTGCACTGTTCAGTGCGCCCGTGTCCTGATAAATCCATCCGGCGAACTCCGCGTAGCGCGCCCCTACATATAGAAGCTGTTTGCGATCCTTGCCGCGAGCATTCGATAGAAGATCCTCAACGAATCGCAATTGCCGTGGTGCTATGTCCACGAGGGAATGCGGGCCAGCCAGGTTATCCATCTTCGAATACAGCTCAAGTGTCTCCAATAACGAATCGGCGAGTGCCGACTCTGTGTGCGAGCTGGTAGCGGCAACTAACGGGCCATCGGGCAAGGCGAATACGTCACCGGAACGCTTCGGAGACTCCGCGTTCTCCACTGGCAGCTCGAACCACAGCAAGTCCGCCGGCATCTTCAGCGATCGCGCGTAATGTATGAGCTTATCGAGCGTGTCTACCCGGTTGCGCCCGGATTCGATCCGACTCAGCTGAGACTGAGTAACCGTGCCGAGCCATCGACTCACCGTCTCTTGCGGAAGTGCCTTGTGTCCATGTGCCGGGTGGTATCTATACGCTCGTACAACAGTCCCCATGTCACGAGACGCGAATGAGTCTCGCATTTGGTCTGTGTACCAGAAGTCCGCCCCAAGATCAGGGGCATGGTCGGACCCGATCCCGCTCAGTTGGCGACACGGTGCGCACATGCTGGCGCGGCTGTCGCGAGTCAGGCGACTGCCGCACCGCATGCAGTACCGAGGAGCAGCGGAAGTCATGCCCCAACCCCTCCGTCATCGACCGTCGCCGTTGGCTGCGCTCGGGCATCCTAACCCCTCCTCAACGCCCAGTATGCGCGGCCCGCATAAAAGTCATGCGTGGTACGGGTATCTACCCAGCATGTCCGCTCATAGCGTCATGCGAGGCCCGCAACGCCAGGCGCCGTCCGGCCCCCGAGCCGCCCCCGGCCAGAACGTAGACAGAATGAGGGTTTCGACAGGATGAGCGACAATGTTCTCGAAGTCCACCGTCGCGCACTTTCCGATTACAGAATTGCTCTAGGCTTGGAATTGCGTTCGCGACGAATAAACGCGGAATGCTCGTTCGAAAAGCTGGCATCGCAGGCCAACATTCCGGCGGAAACGCTCCGCTCTTACGAGAAGGGTGCGTCTCTTCCTCAACTGGTTAGGCTAGCTGATATCGGAAACGTCTACGGCGTAACCCTGTTTGATATTCTAGAGTCAACCGCGGAATACATCTACCGTGCAAGTGGTGATCCAGCGCCCAACCCCGCTAGTACCTCAGTTGACAAAATCGCCCTCCAAGCGGTCGTCTTGTACTGCGGGGTTACACCTGCGCAGTTGCGGACGATGAATGTTCGCCCGCGTCGATGCGAAACGATCTCAGAGGATCTCTTCGGGCAATAGCAGCAGACATCCCGTATATGTCCATAACGGCGCGGACCACCGGCTGGCTGTCGGTTGATCGAGCGGCCCCCGACGCTCGGCTCCCGGCGGCCAGCCGGTTTCCAATTAACCCCGCAAAATGAGAAAGGTGCTTCATGCGCACACAAGCACCGCGATCGGCTCATCACCGATGGCGCGACGTCGATGGTACCCACATTTCCTTATTCCGCTGGGTCGAGCAGGTTATTGAAGACTCGGACCCCGGAGTTTTGCCCGCTCGGCTACACCAGCGCGGCCAGGTTCTCGGCCGGGGCCTCCATTTTCTCTATGTATGCTTTTCCGACAATGTGCTGGTCAGCGTTCCTCCCCACCTGCCGCGCCTGCTCCCCGACGCGCCAAACGTGCGGATGCCCACGACACCAGTCGCCGGGCATGCGAACGGCCCTACGCCTGCGACTAACCCCCAATGCCATCGAGTCGGAGGCTAAATGACCAACAAAGGCGGGTGTACACCCGGCACCGCCCCGACTGGGTGGGTATTCCTTGATCGCCTCCGCGCGGACGGATTCACTGTTCGTTGGCAGAGAGGCGATCGGGTGGCATATGTGCTGAGTGGTCAGCGGCTAGGCGATCACGGGATGACCGAGGTACTGGGCACTATACCGGTCTTGCCGGTTGGGTGGACCGATCTAGCAGAACTACGGACGCTTGGGCAACGGTGGATGCGAAAGAGAAATGCATGAAAATAGAGAAGCGCGAAAACATGGAACATGCGCCTCCCGGGAGGACTACGTGGCCCAACGTGAGCATGCCCCGCAGGGTTCCTGTCAAGGGTATGCAAGGAGTTGATGCGACCGTAGTCGTGACAGTGGTGCACGGCACGGTGTGGCTGTCGATCTCACCCCCGTTTACCTGGGAAGCGATTATGGAGCCAGAGAAGGTCGATCAGGTCATCTCTATGCTCGAGCTGGCGCGGCGCGAGGCCGAAATCCTGGCGACCGGCAGCCCTCGCGCGGCTATTCGGCGTGGCGCTCGTCCTCAATGACGATGCGCTTGGGGTCGAACTTCGGACGACCAGACGACCGGATGGCGGGAGCGATGACGATCCGCCGATTCGTCAACGCTTGCCGGATAAGATTGCGCCGCTCGGCCACCGTGGCGGCGTTCCATCGCGCCGTCCATTCCTCACGTGACGCGGCCTCGACGGCCGGGTCCGCGACTGCTGCTGGTACGCTGTTGTCCAGCTCAACCAGCTCAGCGCGAAGCTCGGCGATTCGCTTATCCAGTGGCGCCATGGCGACGTCATAACGTTGAAGAGTGATCTCCCGCCGGCCCAGCCGCCCGGACAACTCGTCGGCAAGGTGCTCGCACTCACTCAACTCGGCACGTAACGGGCGCCTCTTGTCCTGCGTGGCCTTGGCGGCAGCCTCGATAGCTTCGGTGTGACGGGGATCAGCCAGGATCCTCACGACCAGCGCCCCGACGTGCCGGTCCAACTGGCGTTGATCAACAGTGATACGACCGCATCCGCCCCGTGCCACGCGTGGCTGACAGTAATACTGCCGACGAACCTCGCCATCCGGATACGGTTTGTCCCGTGCCCGCGGCCGCCCCGTCAGCCGATATCCACAGTGTCCGCAGCACACGATGCCCGAGCACAGGTAAGGCTCAGAGAATGGGCGGCCACGACGGCGCGAAGCGAACAACGTCCTCAGCCGTTCCCACGTGTCGATATTAAGGATCGCTTCGCCGGGCAGACGCCCCACCACCACGCCGTCGTGGACAACCTGCCCCGCGTAACGCGCACTCAACACAAGCGCCTTGAGCGACTCACGCGACCACTCACGCCCCGTGGAGGTGGTGATACCTCGCTGGTTGAGATCGCGGGCGATACGATCTTGGGACTCCCCGGCTAACATCCGCGCGACCATCTCGCGAAGCACGGCAGACTCGGACTCCCGGATCGTGGCGCCATCCTGCTCGAACCCGAACGGCCGCCGCGAGTGGTTGGTCTCCCCGCGCATCGCCTTGACCCGCTTACCCCGCTTGACCCGAGTGGACAATCGATCAGACTCATAAGCGGCGGCATTGAGCTGATCACGGAACGCCTTCCGGCCGCTGGCCGTCGTCAAGTCGTACTCACCCTCACTATCCAGCACGACAAGACCCTGCTCTGCGGCGAGGATCAGGCGCTCACCCTCGATCGGCCGCCGCGAGAACCGCGCCATGTCGAACACCACCACCCCACCCGTCGCGCCAGCTTCCAGCCGAGACATCAGCCGTTCCCAGTCAGGACGCCTCACACGCGGGTTCCACGCCGAACGCCCACTATCGATGTGCACCTCACCAACCTGCGCCCCGCGGTCTCCGATCCTGGCCTTACAGTCCTCGACCTGACCATCAGTCGAGCGCTGCCTATCGTCACCAAGCCGAGACACGCGCGCGTATACGTCGAGGGTAAGGACCACGGCGGCTCCTCTCGCCTGGGGGCCACTTATTCTACCTTGACCCCGACCGGCGACCCCTCACCCACCGACTGCGTCACCAGATCGGGTCATGGTCAGCTGGGATCGCTGTCGTGAACCGCGACCCACTACAGGGCGAGAGCGCGGTGGCGCACGCCCAGGTGCTTACACCGCCGCCGTGCCGAGCACGGCGATCTCGTCGAATCCGTCCGAGGGCACCAGTTCCGCTATTACGTGCTCGCCGCCGCCACTATCGCCGACGCCGAGTTCGACCTGCAGTTCCGCCGCTTGCTGGAGCTGGAGCAGCGCTGGCCGTCGCTGGTGGCACCGGACTCGCCGACGCAGCTGGTCGGCGGCGGTTTCAGCACCGAGTTCGCCGCTCACGACCACCTGGAGCGGATGCTCAGCTTGGATAACGCCTTCGACACCGAAGCGCTGAGCGCCTGGGCCGACCGGGTCGCCCGCGAAGTGGGCACCGAGGTGCATTACCTGGCCGAGCTGAAGATCGACGGGCTCGCAGTGAACCTTTTGTATGAGAACGGCCGCCTGGCGCGCGGCCTGACTCGCGGCGATGGGCGCACCGGCGAGGACGTCACACTCAACCTGCGCACCCTGCGCGACATCCCCGACCGATTGCGCAGCGGCACCGAACACCCGGTACCCGAGCTGCTCGAAGTCCGCGGCGAGGTGTTCTTCCGGCTAGCCGACTTCGCCGAGCTCAACGCGTCGCTCGTAGAGGCGGGCAAACCGGCTTTCGCCAACCCGCGCAACTCCGCGGCGGGGTCACTGCGGCAGAAGGACCCGCGGGTCACCGCAACCCGACCGCTGCGAATGCTCTGCCACGGCCTGGGGCGCCGGCGCGGGTTCGAGCCGGTACTCCAGTCGCGGTCCTACCAGGCGCTGGCGGCGTGGGGGCTGCCGGTTTCCGGGCACACCCGGCTGCTGTCCACGATCGGCGAGCTGACCGAACACATCGTGTACTGGGGTGAGCACCGGCACGACGTCGAGCATGAGATCGACGGCATCGTGGTGAAGATCGACGAAGTGTCGGCGCAGCGCCGGCTGGGGTCGACGTCGCGGGCGCCGCGCTGGGCGATCGCCTTCAAGTACCCGCCCGAGGAGGCCACCACCAAACTCCTGGACATCCGGGTCAACGTCGGGCGCACCGGACGGGTCACCCCGTTCGCGTTCATGGAACCGGTGACCGTCGCCGGGTCAACGGTGTCGCTGGCGACGCTGCACAACGCCGATGAGGTGCGCCGCAAGGGGGTGCTGATCGGCGACACCGTGACGATCCGCAAGGCCGGAGACGTCATCCCCGAGGTACTGGGCCCGGTGGTGGATCTGCGCAGCGGCAACGAGCGTGAGTTCGTCATGCCCAGGCACTGCCCGGAGTGTGGCACGCCACTGCGTCGAGAGCGGGAGAGCGACGTCGACATCCGCTGCCCCAACGCCCGATCCTGCCCCGCTCAGCTGCGGGAACGGATCTTCCACATGGCCGGGCGCGGCGCCTTCGACATCGAGATGCTCGGGTACGAGGCCGCGGTCGCCCTGCTCGGCGCTGCTGTGGTGCACGACGAGGGCGATCTGTTCACCCTCGACGAGGGCAAGCTGCTGGCAGTGGATCTGTTTCGCACCAAGGCCGGAGAACTGTCGGCCAACGGGCGCAAGCTGCTGTCCAACCTCGATGCCGCGAAGGACCGCCCGCTGTGGCGGATCCTGGTGGCCCTGTCGATCCGGCACGTCGGCCCGACCGCGGCTCAAGCGCTGGCCCGCGAGTTCCGTACGTTGCAGGCCATCGAGACCGCCGACGAGCAGGCGTTGGCCGCCGTCGACGGTGTCGGTCCGACAATCGCCGCCGCCGTGCGCGAGTGGTTCGCGGTGGACTGGCACCGCGAGGTGGTCGCCAAATGGCGCGCCGCCGGGGTGCGGATGGCAGAGCCGGTTGACGACTCGGTGGTCCGCCACCTCGAGGGACTGTCCATCGTGGTCACCGGCTCGCTGGAGGGCTTCTCCCGCGACGAGGCGGTGGAGGCCATCGCCGTGCGGGGCGGCCGGGCAGCAGGGTCGGTATCGCGCAAGACCGCGTTCGTGGTCGTCGGCGACGCGCCCGGCTCGAAGTACGACAAGGCCGTGAC
>JBOHFC010000083.1:0-3042 GCA_050701375.1 Pseudonocardiaceae bacterium | reverse complement strand
GACGAGCTCCATGATCTCCTCGTCGTCGACCATGTCCGCCTTGTTCAGGGCGACTACGATGTAGGGCACCCCGACCTGGCGGGCCAGCAATACATGCTCGCGGGTCTGCGGCATAGGGCCGTCGGTGGCAGCCACTACCAGGATGGCACCGTCCATCTGAGCCGCACCGGTGATCATGTTCTTGATGTAGTCGGCGTGCCCAGGACAGTCGACGTGGGCGTAGTGCCGCTTCTCGGTCTGGTACTCGACGTGCGCGATCGAGATGGTGATGCCCCGCTGCTTCTCCTCGGGGGCCTTGTCGATCATGTCGAACGCCGATGCCTCGTTCACGTCCGGGTACTTGTCATGCAAGACCTTGGTGATCGCCGCGGTCAGCGTGGTCTTGCCGTGGTCGATGTGACCGATCGTCCCGATGTTGACGTGCGGCTTGGTCCGCTGGAACTTCGCCTTCGCCACTGGTCTCGTCCTCCTGGACTCGTTCTCTTGATGCGCTTGATCAGCTGGACCGCTCACCGGTCCTGATATAGCGGCATGCTGTCAGGTGGTCTCGTGCGGACTTCCGTCAGGTATCCCGGTGCCCGCTTTGCTGCGGCTAACCGCGGCCGGAGAGAATCACGGCATCACTCGCCCGTCGCCTTCGCGATAATCTCCTTGGACACGTTGCTCGGGACCTCGGCATAGGAGGCGAACTGCATCGTGTAGTTCGCTCGGCCCTGGGTCCGCGACCGCAGGTCGCCGACATATCCGAACATCTCCGACAGCGGCACCAACGCCTTGATGATGCGAGAACCGCTGCGCTCATCCATATGCTGGATATGGCCCCGCCGGGAGTTGAGGTCGCCGATGACGTCGCCCATGTAGTCGTCGGGCGTGGTCACCTCGACCGCCATCATCGGCTCCAGGATCACTGGACCGGCCCTGCGCGCCGCCTCCTTGAATGCCATCGACCCGGCAATCTTGAAGGCCATCTCGGAGGAATCCACCTCGTGGTACGCCCCGTCGATCAGGGTGACCTTGAGCCCGACCAGCGGATAGCCGGCGAGCACGCCGTACTGCATGGCGTCCTGCGCCCCGGCATCCACCGAGGGGATGTACTCCCTGGGGATCCGCCCGCCGCTGACCTTGTTGTCGAACTCATAGAGCGCGCCATCGGTGCTCAGCAGCGGCTCCAGCTTGATGATCACCCGGGCGAACTGGCCAGAGCCACCAGTCTGCTTGCGATGGGTGTACTCCAGCTTGTCGACCGTCTTGCGGATCGTCTCCCGGTAGGCCACCTGCGGCTTGCCGATGTTCGCCTCGACTTTGTAGTCGCTGCGCATCCGGTTCACCAGCACCTCGAGGTGCAGCTCGCCCATCCCGGCGATGATCGTCTGGCCGGTTTCGTCATCCTGCCTGACCTGGAAGGTGGGATCCTCCTCGGCCAACTTCTGGATGGCGATGCCCAGCTTCTCCTGATCGCTCTTGGTCTTGGGCTCGATGGCGACCTGGATAACCGGTTCCGGGAAGGTCATCGATTCGAGGATGATCGGCGCCTGGGGGTCGCACAAGGTGTCCCCGGTGGTCGTCTCCTTCAGGCCGATCACCGCGTAAATGTGACCAGCTCGAGCGTCGTCGACCGGGTTCTCCTTGTTGGAGTGCATCTGGAAGAGCTTGCCGATGCGCTCCTTGCGCTCCTTGGTCGAGTTGATCACCTGCGAGCCCGCGCCGATCCGGCCGGAGTAGACCCGGATGTAAGTCAGCTTTCCGAAGAACGGATGCGCAGCGATCTTGAAGGCCAGCGCGGAGAACGGTTCCTCAGTCGAGGGCTTGCGGACCGCCGATGTGCCGTCGGGCAGCAGACCCACCACCGGCGGCACGTCCAGCGGCGAAGGCAGATAGTCGATCACCGCGTCCAGCATCGGCTGCACGCCCTTGTTCTTAAACGCCGAGCCACACAGCACCGGGTAGGCCTGGCTGTGCACCGTGAGCCTCCGGATACCCGTCTTGATCTGCGCCGCACTGATCTCCTGACCGGCGAGGTAGAGCTCCATGAGCTCATCGTCGGCCTCGGCGACGGCCTCGACCAGCTTCTCCCGGTACTCTTTCGCCGTCTCGAGCAGACTCGTCGGGATCGCCTCGACGGCGTAGTCCTCGCCCTTCTGAACCTCGCCACGCCAGGTCAGCGCCCGCATCCCGACCAGATCGACAACACCTTCGAAGTCGGACTCAGCGCCGATCGGCAGCTGAATGACCAGCGGTGTGGCGCCGAGCCGCTCCCGGATCGTCCGCACGGTGAAGTAGAAGTCCGCGCCGAGCTTGTCCATCTTGTTGACGAAACAGATCCGCGGAACGTCGTACTTGTCCGCTTGGCGCCATACCGTCTCCGACTGAGGCTCGACGCCCTCTTTGCCGTCGAAGACCGCGACGGCGCCATCAAGCACCCGAAGCGAACGCTCGACTTCAACGGTGAAATCCACGTGACCCGGAGTGTCGATGATGTTGATCTGGTGATCGGCCCAGAAGGTGGTGGTCGCGGCGGAGGTGATGGTGATCCCCCGCTTCTGCTCCTCCTCCATCCAGTCCATGGTGGCGGCGCCGTCGTGCACCTCACCGATCTTGTAGTTGATCCCGGTGTAGAACAGGACCCGCTCGGTGGTGGTGGTTTTGCCGGCGTCGATATGCGCCATGATCCCGATGTTGCGGACCCTGGCAAGGTCGGTCAGCACTTCACGTGCCACGAGAATTCATCCCTAGCTGTCTTGACTGTGTCGGTCTTAACCGTGGTCCGTCACCAGCGGTAGTGCGCGAAGGCCTTGTTGGACTCGGCCATCTTGTGGGTGTCCTCGCGGCGCTTCACGCTCGCCCCGAGGCCGTTGCTGGCATCGAGTAGCTCATTCATCAAGCGGTCCACCATTGTCTTCTCGCGCCGCTGCCGCGAGAAGGTGATCAACCAGCGAAGCGCGAGGGTGGTGGAACGCACCGGACGCACTTCGATGGGCACCTGATAGGTAGCGCCACCGACGCGGCGGCTCTTCACCTCGATCGCGGGCTTGACGTTGTCCA
>JBOHFC010000082.1:0-17989 GCA_050701375.1 Pseudonocardiaceae bacterium | reverse complement strand
ACCCCATCGAAGATCACTTCTGTGACGCTGATCGCCATCGTCAGCAGGTAGGGATCAGCACGAGGGGTGGGATCGATGCGAAACCGGGTCCAGAAGTAGAAGAACCCGGCGACCACCAGGCCGACGTCAACGGTTGCGCCGACGACCGTTGACCGCAGGCTGGCCTCATACAGCGGGGTCAGGTACAACCCGAACAGCGGAGCGATCAGCACGATGGTCACCACCCCGGGAAAGGTCAGGGCGCGGGCGGCGGCGCTGTGCAGCACCCGGCCGGCCGCTCGGGTGGCCGGTTCCGGGAGCACGTCACGCAGCAGGGTCAACGGTGCGCTCAGGGCCAGGAACATCGGTGCGATCATGAACAGCACGATGTTGCGCACCGCGCGATCCCAGAACAGGGTGTTCGCGTAGACCCCGACGAAGGTCACCGTCACCAGCAGGATCGACGCCAGTGCGAGCCCGAACCACCACAACCTGTCAGCCGGCCACGCCACCGCCGTCCGGCGTAGCCGGCGCACCCCTAGCCAGTAAGCCACCCCCAGGGCAGCCACGGCGATCAGCGCGCCCGGGCTCAACGTCCAGGCGGTGACCAACCGCTCCCACGTCAAGGGCGGCGGACCCGCGGAAACCATCACGTCCATACCCACCCCGCCAGAATGCACCCCCGCGGATCCCGTAGGTACAGGCACTGTGGTGTCATCACACCGTTCCCGCCGGCTCGGCGCCATCCGGCTCAAGGCTCGTCGGTTCGGCCACCGGAAAGAAGATCACCGTCTCGGCCGACCCGCCGCCCGCGCTACGCCCCCTCCTGAGCGAGCATCCCGTTGATCTCTCAATGGTCGACGCCCGGAAGTGCGTCGGGGCTGACGTGACCGCAGGTCGAGTGCCCAGCCAGCGGCCGGAATGCCGGTTGCTGGCGCAGCCGAGTGGATCTGGTGTCGTGAACTCGACAGCGCGGACGTTTCCAGCGACCAAAATGTCCGTGCTGTCGAGTTCATGACGTGCACGATCGCTGGGCGGGTAGTGCTGGAGGGGTCCGGTCGGCACGGACTTCCAGGGCCGACCAGTGTATCGGGGATGTTTGTTTGCTGGGACGTTGCAAATACTCTGATCGGGTCGGGGTGGGATACGCGCCATCCCCGTCATTAGAGCGGTGGCCCTGGAAAAGATCTGCGGGACACGCGCCGATGCAACAGTTGCCCCCGGCAGATCACGCCGAGCGTCACGCCGAGCGGCCAAGACCGGGGTGGTATCTCGAGTAGCACCGCACACCCGCGCTTCCTGCCGCGGCCGTCATGGCTTTCTTAGCAGCACTTCGCCTTCGAGACCGTCCGGATCGCGAAAGAAGATACTTAACACCTCACCGAAGTCGGTGACTGTGCCGTCGCTCGCTCCGGTCTCGACGAGCCGGTCACGGATCGTCTCGAAAGCCTCGCGAGACTCGGCGGCTAGCCCGACGTGATCGATGCGACCCCGACCCCACATCGGCGTCTGGCGATCGGCCTCGATGTTCCCATCGATCACGAAGACGTTCAGCTGCGTCGCCGGCCCGATGTCGATCACAGTCATCGTCTCGCCAGGCCCATGACTGCGCGTAGGTCCGACGACAGCGTCGAACACCCGCTCGTAGAACTGTCCCAGCCGCTCAACGTCTTTGGAGAGCCACGCGATGTGGTTCACGCCGTCCAACAGCATCTATGACGCCTCCTTAGGCTCGGACCCACCGTAGCTGCCTTTCCCGACCCGGGTTCTCTGCTGCAGGATCGTCAACCGAGAAGCGCTCTCAGGTCCCCGGGTGGTCAGTGACGCCGACCACTGTGGTTCAGCGTGACAGTCGTGGCGATCTCTCCTGTGGGGGGTCTGGGGATCCGCGGAGCCGGGCGATCGCTGCCGCGACCTGGTCGACTTCGTCACGGGCGTATGCCGTACGGACCCCCGAAATGGATATTCCGGGCTGGTTCGCGAGCTGAGCGAAGAGCTGAAGACCTTTGCTGATCCGGCTTCCTGCCGTCTGGTGGTGACGATGCACCGGGCACCAGAGACTCCCACCGACACGGAGTATCTCGACCTGTTCTTCACCGTCGAGCAGTGGAGCGGCAGCCCGGCCATCGGCGAGCCGGACAAGTGCAGCGAGCTGGTCTGGGCGCTCCGGTCCGAGCTGCCACCCGACCTCGTCGACTACGTCGGGACCGCACTCGGAGCCGTCGCCCGCCGACGGATCCCCTCAGCAAGAGTTGATCACGGTCTGTGTGCCTAGGGCGACACGTACTGTCGTCGTAGGCACACAAACGGTGATCTCCTTCGCTAGGCGACGGCGCGTTGAGCGTTGGCGCCGGGCACGAGTTCGACCCCCGGCGCGCTATTTGACGCACTGGACCCCGGCACCGGAGATGCTGTCGGGGTCGGCGTCGGCGGGTTGTGCGGCACCCGGTGCCGGCGTCGTCACGGGGCCCGGCGATGAGTCGCCGGCCGGGACAGAGTTGGTGGCGCCGAGGCTGGCAGGCATCGTGTAGTCGGCGCCCAGGACCACCCGGAGGTGCCCGGTCGACACCGTTGAGTCCCGCGCGGTGGGTAGCTCACCGAGCATCGTGGCCAGGGTTTTGGCCGAGTCCGCAGCGGCGGAATCGGGGTAGTAGATAGTCGTGGTGCTCCGGTGCCGGCGGGCGGTGCTGGTGACACCCTGGGTGAAGCCGGTGGCGGTCAGGGCGTGTTCCAGCGACCCCGCCAACCCGTTGCGGTTGGTGGCGTTGATCACGTCCACGATGCCTGATTGGCTGCCGGACACCGGGGCGGATGCGGCGACGACCGGCGTAGGGGTGGGTCCTCCGATGAGGTTGTGCACGAGCGCCTGGACCTGGGGCACGTCGACGATGTTGACGTCCTCGCCGGCCGGGTTGGTGCCGAAGCGGACGATCGGCAGGGTATGGAAGGTGATGTTCCCACCGGTCAGGGCGGATGCCTGCTGGGCGAAGGACAGCAGCTCCAAGCCTGTGTCGGCGGCGATGTTCTGCTTGGCCACACTGATCAATCCGCGCAGTCGCGCCGGGTTCAGGAACGTCCCGGCCTGCTTGAGTTGGAAGACCAGCGAGGCGATGAACGCTTGTTGGCGACGTTCGCGGTCCAGATCGCTGAAGTTCAGCTGCAGGTGGACCGAATCGCGGCGCTGGCGCACGAAAGCCACCGCCTGCGCGGCGTTGATCTGCTGGTAACCCTTGTGGAAGTCCGCGCCGGAGTAGGTGTCGCGGGTGTCCTCCTTCAGGCATACCGTGATCGGCTCCACCACCTGGGCGAGTTGGTAGAAGGCGACCATGGTCACCTCCACGAAGTGGTCGATCGGCACGCCCCCCAAGAACTGAGCGACCGTGTCAACCTCTTCCTGGCGACCAGCGTCGCGACTCTGATGTTCCAGGCTGGTCTGGTCGCTCACGCCGGCAGCCGTCAGCTTCTTGTGTTCCTGGTCGAACGCAAAGCCATAGGCTTGCTTGATCTTCCCCTTCGAAACGCCGTCCGGGCTGCCCGGGAGGCTGACGTAGTCGTCGCGCGGGATGGAGATGGCGGTGGCCTTGGCGCCATCGCCGGGAAGGTGCACCAGCATCAAAACGTTGGCGTTGTAACCGCCAACCTGCTGGTCACCGGCGTGCAAGGCCTGGTAGATCTCTGGTGGTAGCGGTTTGCCGTTCTCGTCCAGCCGGCTGTCCAATCCCATGATCAGAATGTTGGTGTCCCCGCCGGCCGACTTGGGGGCGTCTTCTCGGATCGCGTCGGACCTGCCGATCCCGGTCAACAGTTCGTGGTACTGGCTCCAGCCATACCCGGTGACGCTGAACACGACCAACGACACCAGCGCGATAATCCACCGCGCGACCGATCCCCCCCGGCGGTTATGGCGGCGAGCCGGGCGATGCCCGGGGGGCCGACCGTCCCGACCAACACGGTGCCCGTTGGCGCCGACCTGCGCCCGCGCACGCCCCGGCGGCACCGTTGTCCCCGACCGGTCAGCACGCCCATTGCGACCCGGCCGGCCCATCTGACCCGGCTGACCCGCTCGATCCGGCGGGACCGGCGGACGGCGCGGGACGCCTGACCGCGACGGAGTGGGCGCCCGGCGCCGACGATCACCGCGGGCATCCCCGCCGGGACCCGAGCGCCCTTCTCCGCCAGCCACACCACTCCCTGCGCCTGTGGTCGATCCCGCCCCGCATCTTCGAACGCTGCCGTCCCGACGGGTAGACGCGCCAGACCCAAGCCTAGTTGCGCTATGTCACACGGACGCGCCGGGCTTATTTGCTGCTGAGGCTGTCTTACTTGCTGCTAAGACTGGCGACCAGGTTGATCGTGGTCGCCAGGATGCCGGTGCCGAACAGGTAGGACAGCAGAGCGTGCCGCAGCGCGGTGCGCCGGATGATCCTGCTCCGCAGTGGGGTATCGGAGACCTGGAAGGTCATCCCGATGGTGAAGGCGAGGTAGGCGAAGTCGGTGTAGGTGGGGGGCTCGGGCTGGTTGAAGTCGATCCCGCCGTCCTCCCCGGCGGCGTAGTAGAGCTGCGCGTAACGCAGCGTGAAGACGGTGTGCACGATGGCCCAGGAGAGCACGACGGACACCAGCCCGAGCCCGACCCGGAACAGTTCCTGGGTGCCGTGCTGCTGTCCGGCTCGAACCAGCACGAACCCGACCGCCACCAGGCTGGCGATGGCCGCACTGAGCAGGAGCAGATCGGTGACGGCGCGGTCGGGGTCGGTGACGGTGGCACGTTGCGCGGTGCTGCGCGCGTCGCGGTTGCGGATCGTAGACCACAACCAGGTGAGGTAAACCAGCGACGCGAGGTCCCAGCCGAGGAGCAGCCCCAGCGGCACGGAGGTCGCCATGCCGGCCGGCACTGCCGCGGCCACCCCGACCACTATCGAGACGGTCACCTCGCCGCCGGCCGTCATCCCCCGGAGAAAGGGGGCGCCGGATCGGCTGGTCACACTCGGGCCGGCGGTGGCGAGGTGCGTTCCAGCGCTTGCCAGCCGGTGTCATGGGCGCGTTCGGCAGCCTCTGCGCGCCCGCCGCCACGCAGGCCGAACAAGCGCTTGGCGAACAGTAGGTAGCCGACCACGGCAAGATTGATGACCAGTGTGATGATCTTGGTGACGGTGATCCGGCCGGTCAGCTCGTAGACTTCGGGGATCAGCAGCAGCGT
Organism: Pseudonocardiaceae bacterium; assembly: GCA_050701375.1. Taxonomy (GTDB): domain Bacteria; phylum Actinomycetota; class Actinomycetes; order Mycobacteriales; family Pseudonocardiaceae. The sequence continues at coordinate 12,810 of JBOHFC010000082.1, read as the reverse complement.
CGTCGCGATGAACGTGAGGTACTCGGCCCACCGATGGGCGAACCACAGGCCCACAGCTTCGATGCCCTCGAGCAGCGCGTAGCCGGCCAATGCCAAACCCACGAGTAACAGCGTGGAGGGTTTCGCGGCGAAGGCCTTTCGTAGTTCCTGGAGGATGCCGCCGCCGGCCTGACCGTTCGGGCCGCCGACGCCTCCCTGCACCACGTCCAGGATCTGGTAGAACGTGTGGCTCAGGGCCACCCGGTTGGCGGCGAACAGGAATACCGCCACCGCTAGGACACCGAGCACGAGGAAGTGCACGAGCCGATCCAGGGCGATCAGGCGCAGTACATACCGGTCCCGCAGCGGTCGCCCCCGCAGTGGCAGGTTGATCTCGGCGCGATCAGGCAGGTGTTCGCGAGTCGGCGCCACCGGCGGCGCCATCGGAACCCACGCGTCGCACCGCACGCAGCGATACCAGCGCAGCCCATCGCCGAGGTCCCGCACGAGCATGTCGTCGACGGGTCGGATCTCAGCGACGTCGGTGCCGAGGAGCTCATGGCCGCCCAGCCCACAGCCGATGAGCTCGTAGTGGAACTTCGGCCGCAGCCGCTTGCCGCGCTCAGTCCCCGGCGGAGCCTGGCCGCGCGGTGCCTCCTGCTCCCCCGCCATCAACCCTCACCACCATCGAGCCAGAACCGCTCAGCCGCTTCAAGTTACGCGTGACCGGTCAGCGTAGCGAGCCGAACACCTGGCCCGGACTTTCCACCCTCGCGAGCCTGCCTGTGGCGGCGGATCAAGGTTTCTTGTGGCCGGGCGGGCGGGATGTCGTGGTCCCAGGCGTAGTCACCGGCGCGGTGGTCGGGGGGACGGTCGGAGGGACCTCGCTGGTGGTCGTAATGGGGGGCGAGGTGGTGGTCGTCGGGATCGTCGTGGTCGACGGAGGGTTGGCCGGGATGGCGGGCACACTGGCGCCGCCGGTACTGCCGATCGGCCGGGGCGCGGGCAGCCCAGCCCTGGTGGTGTGCGGTGCGACGAGGGCGGGGGCGGCCGTCCCGTCGGGTGGGGCCGGGTCGCCGCCGTTGCCGGCGTTCGGTGCCGCCGGAGGCGCCACGGAGGTCGCCGCCGGGGACCCGACCTGAGCCGGGGAGGCAGGACCGCTACCGACGGTCAGCACCAACACGGCGCCCCCAGCCACGACGAGGGCGAGGATTGCCGCTGCTGCGACCAGTGTCCCGCGCCGCGAGCCGCCCCGGGCCCCCAGCAGTTGACGCCACCGTGGCTGGGCGACCTCGATGTCTAACGGGGTGCTGGTCAGGACCGGCCGCTGCGGGATCACTATCGGGGCTGTCCTGGGGACCTCAGGCGTGGATCCCACCGCTGAGCGTTGCGGCGGGACCAGTGGAACCCCCGCGTCGGCGCTGTTCGAAGGGGCCGAATCGGCCGCGCCAGCGGGAAGCGCGGACAGCGCTGCGCCGAGCGCGATCGCGGCCTTGGGATCAGAGTCGACTGCGACCGGGCGACCGAGCCCGGCGGAGACGAGCTGCGCGACCAGGGGCACCCGTGAAGAGCCGCCGACGAGCAGTACCGCGTCGAGGCCCTGGGGTTCGATGGCTGCGGATCGAAGCGTCCGACGCAGCGCCTCGACGGTCTCGGCCACCTGGGAACGGATCATGTCCTCGAACTCGGCCCGGACCAGCCGCACCTGCGACCGGATCCCCGGCGCCAGCACCGGGATCGTCACCTCGGTGTCAACCGACAGCGCTTCCTTGGCCGCGGTGCACTCCCGCCGCAGCGCAGCGGTCGCTTCCAGGGTGGCGGGATCGTCCGGGTCGAGCTCGGCGAGGTCGGGGACCGCGGCCAGGACGTGGTTGAACACGGCGTCGTCGAAGTCGACACCGCCCAGTTGCTCGAGTCCCTGGGGATGGCCGAGCACGGAGAACGTCGTGGCCCCGGTCTTGCGGACGACGGCGGCGTCGAAGGTGCCGCCACCGAGGTCATAGACCGCGATGGTGCTGCCGGACTCGATGCGTTCCTGCAACGCGTAGCTCGCTGCTGCGGCCTCGGGTTCGGTGCGGAAGGTGACCTGGGGAAGGTCGGCCACGCGTAGCGCCTCCGCGATGATCCGGGTCTTGTAAGCGCCCCAGCTGGCCGGGTGGGTGATCACGATGCCCGCGGCGGGTCCGCCCGCACGCTGGGTGACCCGGTCGACGACCCAACGAACCACCTTGGCGGTGATCTCGGGCGCGGAGTGCGGCGCACCGCCGATCACCATCGGGACTTCATCACCGATGCGCCGCTTGAACTCGCGAACCACCCGGTCAGGGTGGGTGACGGCGCGGCGCTCGGCCGCCTCCCCGACGATCACTTCACCGTCCTGGCCGAGGTAGACCACCGAACTCACCGCGTTCGAGCGCGTGCCCAACGGGACCACCTCAGGCAGCGCCCGCCGCCCTGCCTCCACGCGGCAGATCGCCGCGGCGGTGAAGGTGCTGCCCACGTCGACCCCGAGCCAGTAGCTCATCCTCGCGTCGACCTTCCTGATCGTGGCGTAGCCGCCGAATTGCTGCAGCGCGCAAGCGAATCGGCACGGTACCTGGGTTACGCACCGTCACCGCGAGCCCACCGGATGCGCCACCACCAAGCGAGGCGCCCCAGACTCCCCCTGGCTAGTCAGACCACGGGGTAGGGACCATGGTCGTCTGCATCCAGAACGCGGTATCGACGACCTGCGCGCGCGAGGCGATGTTACGGATGCTCGTGGCAGCAAGCCCGGCTGCTGGCTCGACTGTTCAGGCCGTCGCTGCCCCGGAGTCCCATACTGGCGGTGTGTTAATCCAGATCGAGGGCGTCGACCTCCCAGGGCTCGGCTGCGCTCCCAGCCCTGACTCGCCTGGCGGCTACTTCAACGTCCATGTCGCAGTCCAGCGCCGGAACCGCCGAGCCGAGCTGCTTGGCCTGACCCCGGGCAACGCAACTTCCGCGACCTGGGCCATCGACTGCGTGCCCGTCCGCACCGCCTCCGGTTTCGACCTCAAAGGTCAGCACATCCAGGGCCCGCCGGGCGCTCGGTTCATCTACCTGTCTTGGGGCACCGTGGACGACGCCAAGAACTTCGAGCTGTTCCGTCGAGCGAAGCTGTGGCTCGACTGCATCCCATCCGAGGTCGTCGCCAGCGCCGTGGACCAGGGCCTTCTCGTTGGTCGTCTAGGCCTGACTGACCACAAGGGCAACCCGCTGTGCGCCGCCGTACCCCCACCCCTCATCGAATGGTCAGCCGGGTCCGGGCAAATAACGCCCGGTCAGCCGACCGTCTCCGACATACTCGGGTAGATGGAGCAGCCGGCGGTGGGTGCACCCCGGGTGGCAACGGTGGCGGAGGCTGCCACGGTGGCGGGGTTGCTGGATACGTTCAACCGGGAGTACAGCACGCCCACGCCCGGGCCCGCAGTCCTCGCTACCCGGCTCCGGCGGCTCCTGGCCGGCAGAGAGGTGATCGCCCTCCTGGCGGGTGATCCCGCCGTCGCCGTCGCGCTGCTGACGCTGCGTCCCAACATTTGGTACGAGGGCCCGGTGGCACTTCTCGACGAGCTTTATGTTGCGCCGGAACTGCGCGGACAAGGACTCGGATCCACGCTGCTCAAAGCCGCCGAGACCATGACCCGAGAACGCGGTGGCGAATTACTCGAGATCAACGTCGACGGTGACGACATCGACGCGCGCCGCTTCTACGAACGGCACGGATACACCAACACCGAGCCGGGCCAGGACCAGCCGCTCCTCTACTACTACCGGGAACTGACCGACGCCCCGTCCTAACCCGAACGTCATCGGGACGTCCAGCAGACCAATGGTCGATCCGGCACCCGCCGCGCAGCTAGAGATCGTGCACGACACCAGATCCACTCGACCTGCGTCAGCAAACCGGTACCCGGCCGCTGGCTGGGCGCTCGACCGGCGGTCACGTCACCCACCGGCGGACTTCCGGTGCCGACGACCAAGACGTCGACTCCTTCTGGCTTGGGCAGCCGCGGGATTGCGCCGACGCGTTGCGAGTGGGTTCGTAAGATCGGATGCGTGGCTCGCCTGGTGCTCATCAACGGTGCCCCTGGTAGCGGCAAGTCGACGCTGGCGCGGATGTATGCCGAGGCGCATCCGCTGACACTGGCACTGGATATTGACGTGGTCCGCGCGATGCTCGGACGCTGGTTGGACCACCCGACCGACGCCGGGCTCATCGCGCGGGCTATGGCGGTGGCGATGGCCCGGGTCCAGCTCATGGCGGGCAGGGACGTCGTGGTCCCGCAGTTCCTCGGCCGAGTCGAGTTCATCGTCGAGTTGGAGAGACTCTGTCAACAGGTCGGCGCCGACTTCGTCGAACTCGCCTTGCTCAGCAACCCACAAGATCTCACCCGCCGCTTCGTTCACCGCTCTCGCCACCCCGAGACGCCCGCGCACCGCGACGCCGCGGTGTTGATGGAACGCAGCGGCGGGGTCCAGGAGTTGCGGGCGATGAACAGACGACTGCTCGAGGTCGTCGCGAGCCGACCGGGCACCCGCACCGTGATGACCTTGGCCGGCGAGCCGGACCGGGCCTACCGTGACCTGCTCGCCCTCATCAACCAGAGGTGAGCACGCGAGGCCATCATGCCGAGCCGCATGCCAGCCAACCGGCGATGAGTCCTGCAGTTCACGGCAGTCACAGCGTCGCCGAGCGTCACGGATCTTGAGTTCTGCCCGACCCAATGACGTTAAGGCGATCAGGAGGCGTCGAACAGTGCGCTTACCGACTCGCCGTTGTGAATCCGCCGCATGGCCTCGGCCAGCGCCGGAGCCACCGACAACACCGTGAGCTTTCCCGCGCGGCTCTCGTCGGGGATCGGCACGGTGTTGGTGCATACGATCTCGTCTACCTCAGAGCGGCCCTGGATGCGGTCGAGAGCGCCCTCAGTGAACAGCCCATGGGTACACGCGATCCGGATCGAGGCCACGTGGTGGTCGGCGAGGTGGTCGAGTAGCTCCAGGATGGTCGAGCCCCTGGCGATCTCGTCGTCGAGCACGATGATGTCGCGGCCCGCGACGTCGCCGATGATTGAGGAGATCACGACCTTATCGTCAGACATGCGCTGCTTGGCGGCTGCGGCCACCGGCACTCCGAGGATGCAGGCAAATGCGCTGGCGACCTTGGCATTACCCAGATCCGGCGAGACCACCATCGCGTTGGACAGGTCACTGCCGCGGAAGTGGCCGGCGAGCTCGCGTAACGCGTGCAGATGATCGACGGGCACCGAGAAGAACCCGTGGACCTGCGGGGAGTGCAGCGTCATCGTCAGCACCCGGTGCGCGCCGGCCGCCACGATCAGATCGGCGACCAACCGCGCACCGATCGAGATACGGGGCGCACCTTTCTTGTCCGAGCGGGCGTAGGCGTAATGCGGCAGGACAACGGTGATCCGCGCCGCTGAAGCCCCGCGAGCAGCGTCGATCATCAGCAGCAGTTCGACCAGATGCTCTTGCACCGGTGGCGCCAGTGGCTGGACCAAGTACACGTCTCGCTCGCGGCAGTTGGCCTGCAACTGCACCTCGAGACAGTCGTTCGTGAACCGCGTCAATCGTGACGGGGACAGCGGCACGTCCAGATGGTGACAAACTGCCGCCGCCAGCTCGGGGTGAGCAGTTCCGCTGAAGATGGCCATGTCGCGCACGTTTCACGCCCCCGATCGCTGCACGGCGTTGGCCCGTGCAGCTCCCCACCCTTGCGGGCGAAGGTAGCCGAAGGAAACAACGGCGGAGTGGGGAGTCTCCTCAGGGTCAGGGTCCTCCGGTGCGCAGCGCGCTCAACACCGTAGCGAGCGGCTACCGCGACTTGCTGGACATCATCGCGACAAGGATAACGATCGCGCCCAGCGCCACGACTATCACTACCGCCCAGATCACGAAGGACATCCAAGCCAACATAAGAACCTCCCCACCCGACGATTTCCTCGAGAGTAGCTATCCGCGGTCCAGGAGCGCCAGACTCCACCTCCGGTTGGCCTATTCGACTATTCGGCACTCGATCGGCCGCCACCACGCCGATTGGGGGTGCCGGTTGGTGACCTCGAGCCATCGCCTCGATGACGGCGCACCGCTCGGCTCCGGTGTCGTTCATGCATAGGCCGCGTCGTACCTCCGTAGGTCAGAGCTCCTCAGCGTTGGGTCGCGAGTAGCAGCGAGGTCAGCGGGAGTGGGCCGGCGCCACGAACAGCATCCGGGGCAGTGCGCGCTCGGTGACTCCCAGCACGGCGTGGTGTTCCAAGCGGGTGAGCTGCTCGTAGTTGGTGAAGTAGGGGAATTCGCGCAGTTCCCGCTGTGGGTCGCGGCTGGTGATGATCCGCCGGGCCCAAGCCCGTTCGAGCTCGATCTCGCCGGCTGAGCACCGGCCGGGCAGTCCCGGGGTGATGCGACGAATCGCCGGGCCCGTGAGGATCTGCTGGGTGATGTCGCTGTCTGCGGGGTGGGTGGCCACTTTGACCAGTTCGGTGAATAGCGCGTTGGTGTGCAGGTTGGGTGACAGGGTGGGCGACGCCGTTAGGTCCCGGTGCAGCCGCAGGAGATCGATGACGACATCCGAGCGTCGCCACCCATCGGACCCGGTGGTCGTGGAAGCCGCCGGAGAATCGATTGGATCATTGGTCATCCAGGCAATCTGATGGCGTCGAGCTCGCGGACCAGCGCGCGCCCGACCCCGCGGCGGCGCAGCTCACGCACGATCCACACCCTGGACAACTGGCCGGTGTGCTGGGTCGCGTATCGGCGGGCCGGCCAGGCCGGCGTGGGTGGGCTGGCCGGACCGCCCGGTTTGACCATGGTGGTCCCGGCGAACGCGTCGTAGAGCTAGGCGACGAGCAGCGCCCACCCCGGTCTCCAGGTAGGTCCCGGCGAGATCGTCGGTGTCGCGATGCCAGCGCTCGTGGTAGCCCCGCAGGTCTTCGTGCAGGACCCGCCGCAGGTGCGCTTGGCACACCTCGAGGTCGTCCTTGTCCGCCAGTCGCACCACGAGCGTCATCGATGCCTCCCCGCCCGATCCTCTCCTGCCGGTATTAAGCAACTGCCAGATAAGCGTAACTTCTACGGAGTGGGTGCCGATAGATGTTGCTGCACCGCTTCGCTTCGCCGTCCTGGGCGCACCCCCTGGGCACCGACCAACTCGGCCCTTGCCGCTCGGCGTTGGCGGAAACACGTGGCCCGGATCTGGGACGCTGGCAACGGTAGCGACACCAAGATGGCGGGAGGACCACCCCAGCCCATGCACCCCGACAACTTTCCAGTTCGCCCCGGCGGGATCGGCGCCATGCTGGTCAGCTCCCGCTCGCTGGCTGAGTACCGGGCCATGTTCGCTCTTACCGACGGTGACCTCGCCAAGCGCATCCTCGACTGCCCGGCCGGCGCAGCGAGCTTCACCGCCGAGGTCAACGCCGGCGGCGGGGACATCAGAGCCTGCGATCTGGTCTACGCCGAGCAGGGTGTCGACGAGCTCGCCGCCCGATCCTTGGCCGAAACCGACCGCGGCAACCGCTACGTACGCGCCCACCCCGAGCAGTACCGGTGGACCTTTTTCGCCGACCCTGACGAGCACCAGCGCTCCCGCCGCGCCTCCGGCGTCCGCTTCGCCACGGACCTGCGCGCCCACCCCGAGCGCTACGTGCCCGGCCGGCTACCACACCTACCGTTCGCCGACGCGAGCTTCGACCTTGTGCTCAGCTCGCACCTGCTGTTCAGCTACGCCGACCGCCTCGACTTGCCGGCCCACCGCGACATGATCTGCGAGCTGATCCGCGTCACCCGCTCCGAGCTGCGCATCTTCCCGCTCGCAGAAATGGGCCACACTGAGGCGTATCCGATGCTGGATGCGCTACGGGCCCAGCTCGCTGAACTACGGGTGAGCAGCCGCTTCGTCGACGTGGACTACGAGTTCCAAGCCGGCTGCAAGCAGATGCTGCTCTGCCGCCACTGTCAGTCGGGCAATGCTGCGGTGAGGTCGACTTCGATGAGCTGACCGCGGAACCCGAGTTGCGCGACGCCCAGGAGCGTGCTAGCCGTGGTGAACGCCGGCCCGATGACCGAGCTGGTGAGCCGGCGCCAGACCGCGGCCAGTACCGCGGTGTCGCCGCTGACCACGTAGATCACGGAGCGGACGACGTCGCCCGGCTCGGCTCCGACGGCCGCCAGGGCGGTCGCGGCGTTGGACGCGATCATGTCGATCTGGGCATTGATGTCTCCGGGACCGACAAGGGTGCCGGAGACGTCGAGCGGGCACTGCCCAGCCAGGAATGCGATACGGCCAGGCTCGACGACTGTGATGTGGTGATAGCCGGGTGGCTTGTGGAGCTGGCCGGGGTTGATGCGGGTGATCTTCGGAATCATGCCGCCCAGCCTGGTGCAACGACTGATCACGTGCATCGGGATTCTCCGTCTCTGGGGTCCCCTTAGCCCGCAGTCGGCGTTGCGGTCAGCGACCAGATGCCGCGCGGTCCCGCGCGGGATGTGAAGAGCGTCGGTAGTTGTCTGACCGTCCCTGCCGGGATTGCTTTCGTGGTTAGGCAGCTGACGGGAACGATCGCGCTGGTGGCTGGGGCGACGCGTGGTGCGAGCCGCGCGATCGCGGCCGAGCTAGGTGCGGAGGGCGCCACCGTCTACGTGATGGGATGCAGAACTCGGGAACAGCGCTCGGACATGGACCGGGCTCTCTGCCGCTTGTGCACCTGAGCGATAGCGCAGACTCGTTGAGGTAGGCGGCAATCGCGTACTGGCGGATACCGTACCGAAAATCGTGACGATCGTCCGATTGACACCGGCCAGCGCTCCGGCACCACAACCACCACCAGCCGACGGATTAGGCGGGAATCGGTCCCTACTTCGATGACGCGGTCACGGCCATGTTCGACGCGCAGGGCGGCAAGCTGGTCCTGGATACCAACCGGTGACAGGGCATTGGCCCGTGCACCGAAGGTATCCGATTGCTGAGTCGAGCGGCCGAGACTGTCAGACCTGTCTTGTAGCGTTCGGGTTGTGATGGTACGGCAGTTGATTCCCGAGGGTCTGGCGCAGATGGTGCCGGGTCCTGAGTTGGGTGCGCTGTTGGCCGGGATTGATATTCATGCAGTGACTGGTGTGGATGCGGTGGAGGTATTGCGGGCTCGGGCCCGGCAATTGTCCCACGAACAGGCCCGATTGCTGGCCACCATGGTGGAGGTCGGGTTGTGTGACCCCGACGCCGGCGTTGATGAGGTGGGCCGACTGGTGGAGTCGCCGCCCTATGCCGGCGATGAGATCCGTGCGGCATTGGCCTGGACCCGCCGTGCCGCCGACCGGGAACTTGACTTCGCCGAGACCCTGGTGTTGCGGATGCCCGTGGTGTTCATCGCACTGGACACCGGTCGGATCTGCCGGAGCAAGGCGTGGGTGTTCGCGGATCTGTGCGCTGACCTGACCGCCGAGCAGGCCGCGGTGGTGTGCGCGCGGCTGCTGCCCCAAGCCACCCGGCTGACGACGGGAGAGCTCGCGGCGCGGATCAAGAAGTTGGTGATCGCACTGGATCCGGAGTGGGCCGCCCGCCGGTATGCGACCGCGGTGCGGGAACGCACCGTGATCGGGTATCTGACCGAGGACGGTACCGCGACGGTCACCGGGTCGGCGTTGCCGGTGGAGCAGGCCGCTGCCGCGTGTGCGCATGTCGAGGAACTTGCCCGGGCGGCGAAACGCGCGGGGCATCGCGGGCGGATCGGTCCGCTGCGAGCGGAGATCGACCTCGGTCTGCTCGACGGCCGCTGGCAGCACCGCACCCGCGACGAGATCATCACCGACCTGCTGTCGCGCACCGTCAGCGACACCGACCACGACGCTGGCCCGGACATCGGTACCGACCCGGGTGCACCCGCCGATCCCGACGATCCGATGGAGCCGCCGTCAGACGGTGATGATCCGGTCGGTGGTGATACCCCAGCGAGCAGCGCGACGCAACCCGGGCGACGGGTCGGCGTGGAGCTGCGGGTGGGGCTGGCGACGTTGCTCGGGCGCGACCGGTATCCCGGTGAGATCGCCGGGTGGGGCCCGGTCACTGCCGAAGTCGCCCGCACCCTGACGACCGCCCAACGCGCCAGCGAATGGCGCTTCGCCCTCACCGACGAGACCGGGCAACTGCTGCTAGCGGGCATCACCCGCCGCCGACCTAACACCACCACACCCGCCGGTGACCTGCCGCCATGTCGCGGCGGGATCGTCGAGCTGCACCTACCCGCCGCGTTGCTCACCGAGCTCACCACGCACCCGGACACCTGCGGTCAGTGGACCGACGTGGTGACCGACCTCACCGCCCAGTTCAGCAACTACCTCCGCGATGGCCGCAACGAACTAACCGGTCAGGACCGGAGCGCCCGGTTCGCCGGGGCGCTGTTACGCCGCCACGTCGAAATCCGGGACCGGTCATGTGTCTACCCCGGATGCCGCGCCACCGCCCACAGCGCCGACCTCGACCACACCATCGACCACACCTGCGGCGGGCCCACCACCGATACCAACTCCGGGCCACTATGCCGCCACGACCACCGCCTTAAACACCTCGGCCGATGGCGACTACACCAATCCAAACCCGGGAACTTCACCTGGACCAGCCCACTGGGCCGGACCTACCACACCGCGCCCCCACCGATCATCAACGACATGACTGAACCCCTACCCAGACCCGACGATCCGGACCCCTGGCCATGCGCGAGATCCCACGACGACGGTCCCATCCTGCACCGGCCACCACCCCAGCCCGACCCACCACCCCCACCTGCGTCGCCAGACCCGAACGAGCCGGCACCCTTCTGAGGTGCGTGGCGCGTCTCTACCGCACCTACCGTTCACCGACGGTACCGATGACCTCGTGCTCAGCTCGCGCCTGCTGTTCAGCTACGCCCACCGCCTGGGCTTCCCCACCCACCACGACATGATCTGCGAGCTGATCCGTGTCACACGCTCGGAGCTGCGCGTCTTCCCGCTCGCAGCGATGCGGCCGCAAGCAGATGCTGCTCCGCCGCCACGCCGGTCTGGAGGACCCGACGTCGCTTTAACGTGTACTTCGACATCACCACAAGTCGGTCCGGGGCAATGTTTTTCGGCGATGCCCCAGCCGCGTTCACGAACATCGCGCGCGCCGCGCGCCCTGGCGGGCGCCTCGTCCTACTGGCCTTGCAGCCGCTCCAGCGCAACGATTGGATCAGCGCCTTCGTCACAGCCCTGGCCGCAGGTCGTGGGCTGCCCACACCGCCGCCGGGGACGCCAGGCCCGTTTTCCCTGAGCGACCCCGATCAGGTGCGAGCCTGGCTTATCGAGGCGCGGCGTAGCTGACCTGGCGGTCAGTCGGGTAACGCGTGACCAGTCAGATCTGGGGGTATCCGATGCAGGTCGGGTAATCCCGGAGCGCAGGCCAGTCGGGTCCGGCGTGAATGTCGCCTGCGGCATGGCCGGCGAACCGGCAGCCGCAAGCCTGGATTTCCGGGACGTTGTAACGTGCAGCAGTGAGATCGGGCTTGGCCTCGAAGTCGAGAACCTCGGCGAGGTTGTTGGCGGCGGCATCGCGCACGGTGAGCGGTTGGAGGCCGAATCGCCACTCGATCATTTTCAGCACCGAGGTGTGATCGTAGGTCCCATGCGCGATGGTCCGCCGGCGCGCTCGCGGCGAGATGACCAGACACGGCACCCGGAAACCACGCAACCCTGTACCGAGGTCGGGCCGCGGGTCGGGTGCGATGGGCGGGGGCACGTGGTCGAAAAACCCGCCCCATTCGTCATAGTTGATGACCAGTACAGTGCGCTCCCAGTTCGGGCTGGAGACGACTGCGTCGTAAACAGTGTTGAGGAAATGTTGACCAACTCGGATATCGGACAACGGGTGATCGTCACCGGATGTGCCGGCAGCGCCGTCGAGAAATCGCGGATCGACGAACGAGACGGCGGGCAGGGTCCCGGCCTTTGCGTCGAGAAGGAACTGGGCGAACGGGAGCGTGATGGCTCGGTACTTCGGGCCCCACAGGGCGGTGAAGGGCAGGTCGCTGAAATAGTAGTGTGCGCTGAGACCGCGTTCGGCGAGCCGGTCCCAGATGGTCGGTGTCTTGGTCGGCTCCATAACATTGGAGATCCGATCGGTTTGCGCGGCGTGCTGAAAGAGGCGGTTCGGGAAGGTCGGCCCCATCAGGGCCGCGAAGTACCGATCGCAGGTCGTCCAGTCGCGGGCGGCGTGGCCGAAGAAGGCCAGATCTGCGCCTTCGAAGTAGCCGATCGCGAACTCGTCGTTGCTGCCCGAGCGTAGGAAACCGTCGCAGGCGCCGCCGCCGTACTGGATGCGGCCACCTTGGTATGAATGATCCGGGTCAGGGTGACCGCAACCGGTGAAACTATCCAGGTGATGCGTGGCATGGCGCTTACCACTCTTATCGACGTAACTGAGCCCGTCCTGTTTTCCGTCCGCGCCCGGCAGCCATCCGAGGTAATGGTCGAAGGAACGGTTCTCCATCATCACCACGACGAAATGATCTATCCCAGACTGCTCGGGCGGTGGCAGCGCGGTAGGCGATCTTGTCGCCGCGCCACAGGCTGCACCGAGGCCGAGCGTGCCCGCCACCGTGACGGTGGCGCCAGCGATGAACTGGCGTCGGTTCAGATCCATGACACCCGCTCGCCTCATCCGTCCTGGGACGGGGGGTCCGAGGTGGGGGGGTCCGAGGTGGGGGGGTCCGAGGTGGGGGGGTCCGAGGTGGGGGGGTCCGAGGTGGGGGGGTCCGAGGTGGGGGGGTCCGAGGTGGGGGG
>JBOHFC010000081.1:0-2192 GCA_050701375.1 Pseudonocardiaceae bacterium | reverse complement strand
GCGCAGCACCGAGCTGCGGCAGGCGGCGTTGAACTCCGCCACGCCCATCTGCTCGATCTCGGACTTGCGCGTGATACCCAGTTGCCGTTCTGCCTCCACCTCGGCCGGCAACCCGTGGCAATCCCAGCCGAAGCGGCGCTCCACCCGGGCGCCACGCATCGTCTGGTAGCGCGGCACCACGTCCTTGACGTAGCCGGTGAGCAGGTGCCCGTAATGCGGGAGACCGTTGGCGAACGGCGGACCGTCATAGAAGACGAACTCGTTCGCACCGTCGTGTCCGGCCGAGCGGGCAGCTACCGACGCCGCGAAGGTCTGGTCGTCCTGCCAGAACCTCAGGACCGAGGCTTCGAGCTGCGGGAAGGACGGCCCAGCGGTGATAGGTTCTGGGGCAGCCGCGTCTGCGGCGGCGTCTGCGGCGGCGTCTGCGGAAACCTTGGGGTAGACCATGGCGGCGTGTACTTCCTGTGCGGTGTCACCTGTGCTGATCTACACGGTGCAGATCTGCATGGGGACGACCCGACGGCTGCGCCGCGGACCGCGGTACCACCCCGCTTGCCGCCCGCAGTGAGGGCGGCCACTCGTTGAGCAGGCGATGACGGGCCGGACCCGTCCGGTTCTACTGAGAGCTCGCCTGGGTCGGGCGTTCCCCGTTCTTCCGGAGGCTCCCCGGTGATGGCCGGATCAGCGCCTGTTGGTTTCAGGATACCCGGGCCGCGCTAGCGGATTGTCCCGGGCTCAGCCGTTCCCGGTGCTCGTAGCGGGAGCACCTCGATGCTTGCGGGCGAGCGCGGTATCCGGTCTGCACCGATCACAGGGCGTGAATCCGAGCTCGCGCGCCTCGCGCACCGGCAGCCGCTCGGCGTGCGCCTGGTCGGGCCACCGGCAGCGGGTGAGGTGGTAGCGCGGGTGCCCGTCAACGACCAGCACCTTGTCGGTCAGCTCGTAGACCACCAGCAGGTCCGCGGCATCGGTGTCCTCCTCGCCAGGTCCTGCGTCAGCAACCTGGCCATCGCCAACCTGGCTGTCGGCAGGCCGGCTGTCCCCGGGCTGGAGGGTCGGCTCAGCATTCACCGAGCCGCCGTCAATCTCCTGCGCCGCGGGCACCGGCCCGGGCACAAGCGGTTGCCCGCACAGCACCGACTCGTCTGGCTCGTCGGCCAGGAGATCCGGCTCATCCTCAGGGGCGTCCTGGCCGTTCAACCAGGACCGACGCCACCGCCTGAGGATCATCGCCGCGGCTACGGCGCTGAGCGCTACCGATCCCCAAGCCAGACCAACATGGCCAGTGCCGAGCGCGACGATGAGCAACCCCACTGCCGCGACCAGCAGCACCCCAGTGACCAACACGCGGGGCGCGTCAGCTACCAGCTTCGGCACGCGCGCCGAACCCGGACGTTACAAAGCCCTGGGTGCGCGCCGCGTCCGCCGGCGCGGCCGATCCACGCCCATCGAGCTCCCGGAGCTGCGACTCCAGGTAGGTCTTCAATCGAGTGCGGTACTCCCGCTCGAAAGTACGAAGTTCATCGATCTTCTTCTCCAGGACAGTCTTCTCCTGGCTGATCGAACCGAGGATCTCGGCGTGCTTTCGCGCCGCGTCGCGCTCCAGCGACGAAGCCTTCTCCCGGGACTGCCGGTCCAAAGTCTCCGCTCTGGTACGAGCATCGTTGAGCATGGTCTCGGCCCTGGTCCTGGCCTCGTTTACCATGCCGTCGGCCTTGGCCCTGGCGTCGGAGAGCAGTTGCTCGGACTTGGTCCGGGCCTCGCCCAACATCCCATCCGCTTCGGCCTTGGCCTCGCCGGTCAGCCGGTCCGCCATCTCCTGGGCCAGACCCAGCACCTTGGCGGCTTGAACGTGGTGATCACCACCGGGTGACGTCTGTTCCATCATCGGCGGCGGGACGGGGGCCATCACCGGACGCGGCGGCTCCAGCGGGCGAAGGTTACGCCCAGTGTCGACCGCCGGCGCGGCGCGCAACTGCTGATCCAGCTGCTCAACCTGGTTGCGAAGATCGTTGTTGTCCTCGATCAACCGCGCCAGCTCGGCTTCAACCAGGTCGAGGAAGGCGTCCACCTCGTCCTCGTTGTAGCCCCGCTTGCCGATCGGTGGCTTACTGAACGCGACGTTGTGAACGTCGGCGGGGGTCAACGGCATCGGATCACCTCACGCACTCCTCGACGACTATGAACATGCT
>JBOHFC010000080.1:0-11927 GCA_050701375.1 Pseudonocardiaceae bacterium | reverse complement strand
CCACCCGTGCGGCGCTGAACTGCGCCGACATCGCCGCGTCCGCCCACCGCGTCCTTTCCCGCCCCATCGCCTCCGACACCCGGGTCATCCGGTCGATCCTGGAAGCAGCGGTCAACGCCGCCGACCGCTGCGCCAGGGAGTGCGGTCAACACGCCGGCCACCACGGCCACTGCCGCGACCACGCCCAAACCGCCCAGCGCGCCGCCCAACTCTGCAGATCGGAACTCCAGAACATCACCGGCTGAACTACGCGCTACATCACTATGAGCATGTAGCCCATGCTGGCGACCATGACGGCCAGGCTGGCCCGGACCGCCAGGTCGCGATGCACGACCAACCCGACGGCTGCCGGCGGGATGGTCGTCGGTGCCGGCGGGCGGGCGGCCAGCAGTTTGCCCGGGCCGGCTCTGGCCATCATCGGTGCAGCGGCGGCCGGTTCGGGCCGTCGGGCGATGACGGGGTCACGCTCCCACAGGCCCAGCGACCAGGCCAGCAGCTGGCAACCGAGGTACCCGGCGAGCGCGTAGTCGAGCGGCGATGGCCGGATCGCGGCGGGTAGCCACATGTAGGCCATGATCAACAGGTCCACCGCCACGACTGCCCACAGCAGGTTGAACGCGCCTTCCCGGCGCCGCAGCACAGCGGCCGCCCCTGCCGTCGCCAACGCCGCACCCCCGAAGAGCGCCACGCCGGTCCGGGATAGCCCGGCTCGGGCCATAGAACCCGGCAAATACATCACCACCATGCCCACCGCCATGACGATGTGGCCGGCATGCCACCAGCGACACTGACCGAGCTTGCAGTACGCGTGCCATAAGTGCGTCACGATCACGACACCCAGCGCCACTACCCAGACGACTCGCAACCAGTCTGGCAGCGGCGGCATGCTGATCATGGATCCCATAATTTCACCGGTTCTCCCTGGTTAGAGAATCGTGCTACCGGGCAGTACGGTTTGGAGATGTTGGACTGCGGAGTTCCACAAACCGGTGATTTCCAACACACCGGTGGCCACCAGCAACCCCCCGCCGATCATCATCACAGCCCGGTAGTGCCGTTTGACCACGGCGAAAGCGGCCATGGACCGGTGCAAGGCCAGCCCGAGAAGGATGGTCAGCGCACCGAACACACGGGTCAGCTGGTCCTGGTGCTGGCGTAGCAGGTCTCCGAGGGACTGCACTTCAGCGCCGGGCGTGCCGGCCACCACGACAGCCAGGACGTTCATCGCGTCCCCGCAGCGGGCTGGGCGGGAAGTTGGGCTTCGATCAGGGCCACGGGCCGGGTCCGTGGGGTCGAACACCCCCTGCCAGACCTTGAGCAGCCGCCCCCTGGCACTGATCAGCTCGGTCCGCGGCACGCCAACGGCACGAAACGACGCCTGGCACCGCGTGTGCTCATCGTGCACCATCGCAAAGGTCAGACCCCGTTGCGCGGCGAACGCGATGGGGCCGCCGTCGCCGCCCTCGTCGACGTTGACCCCGATCACCTGCAAGCCCCGATCGCGGTAGGTCTCGGCAAGTCGTTGAATGGCTGGCAGCTCCGTGCGGCACTCGACACACCAGGTTGCCCAACCGTTGAGCAGCACTGGCTTGCCCCGTAGATCCGGTAAGGACACCGTCTCTGCACCGCCCAGGCGGCGTAGAGCTTCTTCGACACCGGATCCCAAGCCAGCGTCGGCGCGTACACCAAAGGGACCGTGCTCACCTGCGCACACGAGGGATGTGACTGCCGAGTTCACATCGACGAAGAGTGCCACTGCCCGTCCGGCGGCCAGGCTTATACCTGTGCCTGCGGGGCGCCCCTGGTCGAGTTGAGTGAGGTCGGCGGTACTATCACCGGTTAGCGCGATGGGCGCCGGCAAGGCGCTGGAGGAGATCACCACGACCACGGTTGCCCGTCCCGCATCGACGGCGCTGCGGCGCTACGAGATCCTCGTCGGCGGGATGACCTGTGCCGCGTGTGCCGCGCGCGTGGAGCGCAAGCTGAACAAGCTCGACGGCGTCACGGCCACGGTCAACTACGCGACCGAGCGGGCTCGAGTGCAGTGCCCCACCGACACCGACCCTCGCCAACTCATCGAGCTCGTGCAGCGCGCTGGGTACACGGCGCGCCGGGTCGATGACGTCCCCGCGGTCGATGACGACGCCGGGCACGCCCTCCGCGTCGCCGACCTGCGCCGGCGGTTGGCGGTGGCCGCCGTGCTCGCCGTGCCGATCTGCGACCTCTCACTGGCCTTGTCGCTGTTCCCCGAGCTCCGGTTCACGGGCTGGCAGTGGGTCTGTCTGGCACTGACCGTCCCGGTCGTCGGCTGGTGCGCGCTGCCGTTTCACCGTTCCGCTTTCGCCGGTGCGCGGCACGGCACGTCGTCAATGGACACCCTGGTCTCGGTCGGTGTGCTGGCCGCCTCAAGCTGGTCGCTGTGGGTCATGCTGGCCGGTGGCGCGGTCGCGCCGGGCCTCGGCCGGGGCCTGTACGTGCTCGCCGGCAGCGATCATGCCCTGTACCTCGACGTGGCTGCCGGCGTCACCACGTTCCTGCTGGCCGGGCGTTATTTCGAGGCGCGGGCCAAGCGGTCCGCCGGGGCGGCGATGCGGTCCCTGCTCGCGTTGGGCGCCAAGGACGTCGAGGTGCTGCGCGCCGGCCGGCCTTGCCGCGTCCCGGTGTCTGAGCTGGTCGTCGGCGACCTGTTCACCGCGCGGCCGGGCGAGAAGATCGCCACCGACGCCGTGGTCGAGCAGGGCCGGTCGGCGCTGGACGTCAGCATGGTCACCGGCGAGCCGGTGCCCCGCGAGGTGGTCGCGGGCGACCAGGTGGTCGGTGGCGCCGTCAACACCAGCGGGCGGCTGCTGCTGCGGGCCACCCGGGTGGGCGCCGAGACCCAGCTCGCCCGGATGGCCCGGCTGGTGCAACGCGCCCAGGAAGGAAAGGCCGGGGCGCAACGCTTGGCGGACCGGGTCGCGGCAGTGTTCGTCCCAGCTGTGCTGCTACTCGCCCTCGTCACGTTGGTCGGATGGCTCCTCGCCGACCGGCCGACCGGTCTCGCGATCACCGCAGCGGTCGCCGTGCTCGTGGTGGCCTGCCCCTGCGCGCTGGGCCTCGCCACCCCGACCGCGCTGCTGGTCGGCACCGGCCGCGGAGCTCAGCTGGGCATCTTCATCAAGGGTCCGCAGGCTCTGGAATCCACCCGGAACGTGGACACCGTCGTGCTGGACAAGACCGGAACCCTGACCGAGGGACGTATGCGCCTGGTCGATGTGCGCCCCGCGGCGGGAGTGGAGCGCTCCCGGCTGCTCGCGATGGCCGGCGCAGTCGAGGCCGCCTCCGAGCATCCCATCGCCGCGGCGGTGACCTCGGCCGCCACCGCGGAGGTCGGTTCACTACCTGCGGTCACCGACTTCGAGGCGCTGCCCGGCCTCGGCGCCCGCGGCGAAGTGGACGGGTTCACAGTTCTGGCCGGGCGCCCCTGGTTGCTGACCGAGCACGGCCTACACGTCTCCGACGAGCTCGAATCTGATCGGCTCGCGCTAGAAGAACATGGCGCCACCGTGGTGCTGGTCGGATGGGATGGTTCCGCCCAGGGCTTGCTCGCGGTCGCCGACACCGTGCTGGCCAGCAGCGCGGCAGCGGTCACCGCACTGCGCCGGCTCGGGCTGCACCCGGTTCTGTTGACCGGGGACAACGCCCGCACCGCCGCCGCCGTGGCCGCCGAGGTCGGCATCGACGACGTGGTCGCCGAGACCCTGCCGGAGGGCAAGGCCGACGTCGTGCGCCGGTTACAGGAGCGGGGCCACCGGGTAGCCGTGGTCGGCGACGGGGTTAACGACGCGGCCGCGCTGGCCGTCGCCGATCTGGGCATGGCGCTCGGGCACGGTACCGATGCCGCCATCGAGGCCGCTGACATCGTGCTGTCCCGCGAGGATCTGATGGTCGTTCCGGAGGCGGTGGAACTCGCCCGGCGGACCCACCGCACCATCCGCTGGAACCTGGTGTGGGCGTTCGGTTACAACGTCGCCGCACTGCCCTTGGCGGTGACCGGGCTGCTCAGCCCGCTGGTCGCGGGTGCAGCGATGTCGTTGTCGTCGGTGTTCGTCGTCTCGCACAGCCTGCGCCTGCGCCACTTCCGTCCCGCCGACGCGCCGGCTGCCACGGCTGTCACATCGCTCCCAGCAGTCCCAGAAAAAGGTGCCTAGGTCTGTTGTGTAGTTGCCAGTCACGGCAACTTCCGGCGCAAAGTTGCCGTGGGTGGCACCTGCGCGCGCGACCACAGTCCTTCCACCGAGGTCACTGAAAGTTACCTTGGACGGTCTGGGCTGTGGGTGCCGCGGGAGAGGCGCCGCCGCAGGTGGCCGCTGTGGCAGACTCTGCGCGGCGCCATCGCCGGTAGGTGAGGAGGAACGTCACGGTGAGTGAGCAAGGTGGGTTCGGTGCTCCCCCACCGTCGGGTGGGATGACCGAGAACCTCGACGGGTTGCTGCGTCCGCAGAGCGGGGGGCCGGCGCCGGTGGCGGATCTGGCCTCGATCCTGGGCGATCCCACGCAACACTTCCGGCTCGACCTGGACCAGGCCCCCCAGGCGATCGCCACCTTCCGGCAGGTCACCCAGGGCATGCGAGACCTGATGGACCAGGCCGTTCGGCTGTCCAATGTCCCGGCACCAGGTCTGGACGCGGTCAGCATCAACGCGGCGAAGGAGATCGGGCAGTGGGCGGCCAGCGAGGAGCCGGGTTCACTTAGGTGGGCATTGGAGTCGGGGGTGGTCCAGTCGGAGAAGGCAGCCGATGCCTTGGAGCAGTCACTGGCCACCCACCGGAACAACGACGAGGTCAATGCCGCCCACCTGAGGCGGACCGAGCTGTGATGCTCCGCGTCCCGGTGGTGCTGGCGCTGGCCGGCTGCTCGGCGGGTGGCTCCCAGCCCAGCGGCCAGGGCGCGGCGCCCGGCACGGCGGCCAGCGCTCCGGCTGATCCGATCCCGGCGGTGCAAGATCCCAAGAACCTGGCGGGCACGCCGCCGTGCCAGTTGCTCACTTCGGCGCAGCTCGCGTCCAACCAGATGGACCTGTCCGCCCGGACAAAGAAGGTGTTGGACGCCCCCGCGTGTGAGTGGGACAACAAGGCGCACACCCGAGAGATCATGATCTATGTGGACACCACCAACGACGTGCTGCACAACGTCTACGCCCAGCGGGCGACCTTCCCGGTTTTCGAGGTCACCCAGGTCGCCGGGTATCCAGCAATCCGGTTCAAGAACAACGCGGCAGGCACTAGCTGCTATTTCAATGTCGCTGCTGCTGAGAGGCAGACGTTCGTCGTCCGGTTCACGTCGTTGCGGCAGGGGTTGGAGGAGCCCTGTGGGCCGGCTCGGGCGCTGGCGGAGGATGTCGTGGCCAATCTGCCGCCGCTGAGGGGTTGAGGGAGAGGACCGCAGTGGGTACCAGTGTTGATTACAGCACCGTGTCGCACGAGACGATCTATCAGCACATCACCGGGGCCCGGGTCACGCCCAGATGATGGAGAACAGCGGGGGTTGGCAGAGCGTCGCGTCGCAGATGCAGCAGTTCCGGGCTGTTGTGGAGCGGGCAGTGCGGGGGATTGGTGCGGCTCAGCAGGGCGCGGCGGCGGATGCGGCAACTCACGCGACGTCGGCGTTGACGCGACGTCGGCGTTGACGCCGTGGCTCGATCAGAGCGTGACCGCGGCGAACGGGGTCGCGGCTCGGGTGTCCGGGCAGGCCGATTTCTTCGCGCATACCCGGGACAGCATGCCGGTGCCGCGGGTGGTTGCTGAGGTGTCGTTTCGGCAGGATCCGGCGGGGTGTCCCCGCGCATGTGGCGCCGGCGGCTACCGCGGCGCCGTTGGCGCCGGCGGCGGTGGCCACCACTCGGCAGCTGGCGGGTGGTTACCCCTAGCCCAGCGGGCCCGTCGACGACCGGACCGGGGTCAGCCGGGGGCTGGCAGGCGCGGATCCGTTCGGGCCGTCTCCGATTCTCGCTGCGTCCAGCGGTGCGGATCGGGGTCGGGGTGGATCGCGCTCTTCCGGTCGTGGTGGCGTTGTGCGGGCCGGCAGTTTTGGGCTGCGGCCCACCGCGTTCAGTGCTGGTAGGCGACTTCGCGGATGCCCCGCTCGGTGGTGCCCCGGGTGGTTGGGGTCGCGACGGTGACAGCCGCGAGCACCCGCAGCCTAGTTACCTGCTCGAGCAGGACACCAACGCCATCGTCGGCGAGCTACCCCGCACCGCCCCACCGGTCATCGGAGCTGACGACGATGACCGGTGACTCGGTGCGGTTACTCCCGGATTGGAGTGAGACCGGGTGGGGTGTGGAGCGGATTGCGGCGTGGGAGCCCGCCGCGCAAATCAACTTCGGTGTCGGTGACCGGCCGTGGCGCAGCCAGCGGGCTCAACGCCGAGCGGACGATCTCCGCAGCTTCCCGATCCAACCAGCCGCCCAGCTCACAGCCGCCGTCGCGGTCGGTGAAAGTCAACCGCCGGCGGGTCTGGGGTGTGTCGTTGGGCACCGGGCCGTCTTGGTCGAGATATGCGAGGATCCGGGTCCCCAACATTGCTGGCTGCCCAGCATCCAACGTCCGGGCATGGGTCGCCAACTCGGTCTCGACCTCAGCCCGGGTCTCGGCACCGAGATGCTGGGGATGCGGGCCAGCACCGAGCGAATGACTCTGACGTCTGCTGCGCCGATGGCGTGTTCGGCGAGGGCCGCCGCAGTCGCCGGCAACCGCGGCGGTACCGGCGCGCCGCCCACGCCGCAGGTCGGCAGGACGTCGGCGGCGGCGATCCGGGCCCGGACCTCACCCCGCGATACCCGCCCGACGGCGCGGACCAAATCAATTGTGTTGGTATATCCCACGGCGGCGGCAGTGCCTCGGGAATCGACCTCGGCGACCACCGACAACATCTGCGCCCACGTCGCATGCAACCGCGTTTCCAACCCGGCCAGCTCGGCGAGCAACTCGGCATCACTGCCTTGCCACACCGCCGCCGTCGACATAACCCTATTCTAGGGCAAGGCACCGACAATGCCGGATCGACAGTCGGCCACAGAACGAAGAAACCTTCGGTCGCGTGAACACAACCGCAGCCGTCTAATGTTCGTTTCGACCTCGCTGAAAGCGTCGGTTGCACTTGCCGCCGAACAAGCCAGCCGAGAGTGTGCCGTCTTACCGTGGCGGGGGTGCGCGCCGCTGGGCACAGGGGCGTGCTTAGCATGCAGATGGACCAACCAGAAGCGTTCTGACGGGGGCACGTCATCGCAGGTGCAACGCGCCGGGTACCCGACGAGGCCGCAGCGGCCGGCATGACCGGGCGGCTGGTGCGTGGCCGATCGGCGCAAGTGTGGCCGGTGCTGGTGCTCGGCCTCGCGGCGGCCGCGACTGTGTCCGGGGGCCTGCTCGCCGGGTTCGCGCCCAGTGTCTCGGTGCTTTACGGGTTGCCGGCGCTGGGGCCGGTGGTGGACGTGGGGCTGCCCGCGGCTCGGGTTGTGGCGATGGGCGCCGCGGCGGCCGCTGTCGGGAACCTGCTGCTGGCGGCGGCGCTGGTGCCGGGCGACCCGGATGGCCTCGTGTCACCGAGCGGGTACGCCGGTCTGCGCGCGGCCCGGGGCTGGTCGGTCGTGCAGGCGTGCGCGTGCATGATCGTCGCGGTCCTCACCGTTGCGGAGAACAGCGGCATGTCCCCGGGACGGTTCCTCACCCGCCCCGATGCGCTGGTCACCGGCATCGGTCAGATCGAGCCGGCCACCGGGTGGGCGCTGACGGCGCTGGTCGCGTTCGTGGTGGGCATGCTCGCCGGTTGGGCGCTGTCCTGGCGTAGCGCCGTCGGCCTGCTGCTGCTGGCGCCGGCCGGGCTGCTACCGGTCACCTTGACCGCGGCCACCAACGCCGAGCGGTCGCACGACATCGCCGGCGACGCACTGACCCTGCACGTGCTGGGCGCCGTGCTCTGGCTGGGCAGCACCATCGCGGTGGTGGTCCACCTCGCCCGGACGGGCACCGGACAAGATCAGGTGCTGCGCCGGCATACCGCGATCGCGACCTGGTCGCTGCCGCTGGTCGGCGCCTCGGGCGTGGTGTCCGCAGCGTACGCGGTCTCGCCATCGGACCTGCTGACCAGCGGGTACGGCAGGCTGGTGGTAGTCAGCGCCGCAGTGCTCCTGGGGCTGGTCGCGGTCGCCAAGCGGTCCCGTTCGGCGGTGGCGGCGCGCAATGGGCGGACAAGAGCCCTGCGCCTCGCCGCCCTGGAAGTCCTGCTGCTCGTCGCCGCGGCCGCCGCCGGCACCGGGCTGACCCGGCTGTTCCCACCAGCCGACGCGGGCTACCAGCCCGGCAGGCTCGTCTACCTGCTGGGCTACGACATCCCCGCTCATCTCACCGCCCTGGACCTCGCGCTGCGGTGGCGGCTCGACCTGGTGTTCGGCCCGCTCGCGGTGCTGGCGGCAGCGCTCTACCTCGCCGGGGTGCGCCGCCTGCGCCGCGACGGGCGGCCCTGGCCGGCAGGGCGCACTACAGCGTGGCTGGCCGGTTGCGCGGTGCTGCTGGTCGCCACGTCGTCGGGCCTCGGCACCTACGGTCCCGCGGTGTTCAGCGTGCACATGGTGCAGCACATGCTGATCGCCACCTTCGTCCCGGTGCTCCTCGTGCTGGGCCACGGGGTGACCATGGCGCTGGAGCTCGCACCGGACCGGCTGGCGCGGCGGCTGGTGAGCCTGCTCGACTCACCGGCCGTGCGGCTGGCTCGCAACCCAGCCGTCGCGTGGGCGGCGGTGGCAGTCACCCTCTTCGGGCTCTACCCGACCGGGCTGTTCGACACGATCGTCCAGCAGCACTGGGCGCATCTGGCCATGGACGCCGCGTTCTTCCTCACCGGTCTCGCGCTGTTCTGGCCGGTACTGGGCCACAGCCTGCCCGGGCGCGGGCTGCCGGCAATCGGTCGGATCGTCATGGTGTTCGCCGTGATGGCGTTGCACGCGATGTTCGCCAGCTGGTTACTCAGCCGGGCGACACCCGTCGCGTCGAGCTTCTACGGCGCGCTGAGGCTGCCCTTCGTTCCCGACCTGCTAGCCGACCAGCGGCTCGGGGCGGTTCTGGCGTGGCTGCTCGGAGAGGTGCCGGTGCTGCTCGCGGTGCTCGCGCTCGTGCTTCGTTGGACCCGCGCCGACCGCTCCCCACCCGAGCCCGAACCCGAGGTCTGGCCAGGCCTGCGAACCGACGCCGACGACATGACCTACCCCCGCTCAGTCTCGGTGGGTGGTGATGAACTGCGTCGCGAGTGAGGCGGCGACGAGGATCACGGCGCCGATCACGAGCAACCCGAAAGCCGGACCGAGCACATCCGCCGATTTCGTGGCGTTGGCCGTCACGCGCAACAACGCGTTAATGGGCGGCAGGCCGCGCACGAGCAGCGCAACCAGAACCAGCCCGACCGCGGCGATGAGCGCGTAACCCCGCCGCCGGATAACCAGTCGCGAGCACAGCAAGCCGATGGCGATTCCTACCCAGGCGCCGGTGAGTTCGGCCTCGACGCCGAGTGCCAGATCAGCGGCACCGACGGTGTGGGTTCCGACCAGCAACGGCAGCACCACACCGACCACCGTGAGAATCAGGCAGCTGATCACGGCTAGAACCACCGACGCCAGGAGAACCCTGCTGGAACGCCCCGCGCTGACGACGGTGATCGCCCGGTGCGCCGGATCCTCGACGCTGATCAAAGCGATGGTGAGCCATGCCGCGCAGACGAACAGCGCGCCCGCGCACAAGCCGTAAGTGGGCGGAAGCGGTCCAGAATCGTTGCTCGACGACACGCCCACCGCGGCCATGAACAGCAGCACCGGGGCCAGGTACCGCTGCGAATGCAGCATGGTGGCGCCGGTGTAGCGGGTGAGCGCGATCATCGGGTGCGCTCCACGATCGGGCCCAAGCTCGTGACGGACCAGCCGTGCTCCAACGCGGTCCGTAGCACAGCGTCCGAGCCCTCCCGGGTGGCCCGGATCGTGATCGTCTCCGCCCGGCCGGTCACCTCCAGCACGCCGGTCACTCCGTACCAGTCCACGTCACGGGACCTTTGCCCGCTCGGCTGCATCAGCACAACCTCAGTCGCCGGTTCGCTTGCGGTCACCGTCGCACGCCGGCTCAGCTGCCCGGCGTCGATGACGTAAGTGTGCGACGTGTGGGCGCCGCTGATCGACTCACGGTGATCGGTGAAGACCACCAGACCGCCGGAACCTGCGACCTCGGCGATGATGGCGGCCAGCGTGCCGTGCGCCGAGGCGTCCAATCCCGACCATGGTTCGTCGAGCACCAGCAGCTGCGGCGCCACCAGCAGCGCTTGGGCCAGCGCGACCTTCTGGGCGTTCCCCTTGGACAAGGTCCTCAGCTGGGAGTACTTCCCACCGACCAGCGCCAGCCGATCCAGAAGCTGATCCGCCCGCGCAACTGCCGCGCTCGTGCGCAGACCGCGAATGCGACCCAGGTGCGTGAGATACGCCATCGCGGACAGTCGCTCATTGGGTGGGAAACGATCCGGAACGTAGCCGATCACGTCAGGCTGACCGGACACGCTGCCCCTCGTCGGACGGGACAGACCGGCCAACAACCGCAGCAGCGTCGACTTTCCCGAGCCGTTCGCACCGGCTATCGCCACGACCTCGCCGGCGGGAATCTCAAGATCGATGTCCTGGAGCACCCACCGCCCGCGGACATAGCGCTTGCTCACCGCTTCCAGACGAAGCAACTCCACTCCTCGGTGCTCGGGCCGGGTAGGACTATACGTTCGCCCGGGCCCCGCGGCGCCACGCCCGGTAAGCTCCCGCCCCAGGTGCGCCGGGAAGTCTGGTCGGCATTGAGGTTCAGGCTGGTCGCACCGAGGAGCGCCGGGTATGGGCAGTGTCGACACAGTCCTGTTTCTCGTCATTCTGGCGACAGTGGTGGCGACATTCGCCCGGCGGTTGCGGGTGCCAGCGCCGTCGTTGCTGGTCATCGCCGGCGTGGTGGTCGGCCTCCTGCCGGGTGTGCCCGCCATCGTGGTCACGCCGGATGTCGTGAGCTTGGTGGTACTGCCGCCGCTGCTGTTCGCCGCCGGGGAGGAACTGCCCTGGCGCGACCTTCGGGCGGTATGGCGACCGGTCACCGCGCTGGCCGTCGGGCTGGTGCTGGTCTCCGCTGCCGTCATCGGCGCCTTGACCGTCGCGCTCACCCCGCTGCCGGTGGGCATGGCCTTCGTGCTGGGGGCCGTGCTGGCCAGTACCGACCCGGTGGCGGTGGCGGCATTGGCGCGGCGGTTGTCCCTGCCGCCTCGGGTGCAGGCGCTGGTACAGGCTGAGAGCCTGTTCAACGACGCGACGAGCCTGGTGCTGTTCCGCGTCGCGCTGTCGGTGGCCATCGCCGGCGGCGCCGTCTCGTGGAGCCACACCGCCGGCGAATTCGCCATCCTGGCCGGCGGGGGTGTTGCGGTGGGCGCCGTCATCGCCGCCGGCGCCTATGTGATCAGACGCCGCACCGAGGACCCCGTGCTCGAGACCGTGGTTGCCCTGGTCACCCCCTACGGGGCATACGTGCTCGCTGAGTCGATCCACGCCTCGGGCGTCACCGCCGTCGTCGTCGCCGGCGTCATCCTCGGCACCCAGGCCACCCGGCTGACCAACGCGCGCATCCGGCTGCAGCTCTCCGCGGTGTTCCAGACGGTCGTCTTCCTGCTGGAGAGCGTCGTGTTCGGGCTCATCGGCCTGCAGCTACCCGCGCTGTTCCGCGGGCTGTCCGGCGTCGACGTCCGTTGGCCGCTGCAGGCGCTGGCGATCGCCGCGACGTTGATGGCGGTCCGGGTGGCGTGGATCTTTCCGTTGACCGCGATCCGGCAGCGGCGCCAGGGCGCCGAGCGATCGTCGTGGCGGGTGCCGGCCGTGGTGTCCTGGGCCGGCACC
>JBOHFC010000079.1:0-9783 GCA_050701375.1 Pseudonocardiaceae bacterium | reverse complement strand
ACCCACAACGGACCGACACGCCGCCGACCCGGACAACCCCACAGGGAGATCAGCTGCCCGCAGAACGGGAGATGCGGTGTCCGCCTACAAGGAGATTGGCATGTCCGCTGTCAACGCAGACCATCGGCGGCTGAATCTAGCGTCCTGAAACACCCGGCGCTACCTACGCCGCGATTGCGTCGTGAACTCGACAGCACCGACGTGTGCAGTGAGGCGAAACGTACGTGACGTCGAGTTCACGACGCACCTGCGTTGAGCCGGGCGTCGGTGGAGCTGGCCCGTCGCATGGGAAGACGACCCGAACCTCGCCTACGCCGTGAACGCCCGTCACTTGGCGGTGTGGGGTCCGGAGAACATCGAGGAACGGTTGACGGACCTTGCAGGGGCGGCCTCAGGGAGACCGCCGCATACTTCGACGTCGCGGCCCGCGAACATCCCCCGAACTCGCCAGGCTGGTCAGCGTGGCCTTCCGCCGCGAGCACCTGAGAGTCGCGGGCGAGCCACAACGCGACGACCATGACGATCGACGAGTTCGCCGAGCTGGGCGATGCTGCCGGGTTGAGCCAGAGTTCTCGATCAGAAAGGGAGAGATGATGGGACCAGTCAAGGGGAGAATAACCCGATTCATCGCATTCGTGACCGTTTGTGCCGGTCTGGCCATGACCATGCTCGCTTGCTCCACGGCACCCGCCGACTCGCAGGCGGACGCGGCGGCAACGATCCATTAACAAGAAGCAACCTGGTACCAGGCCATCGACGCGAGGCAGCTCGACGCCACCGTCTCCTACTACGGCGGCGGAGCGTTCCTGCTGGCACCCAACGCGCCGATCGCGCGAACCAAAGAGGAGATTCGCCAGATCTGGATGCAGCTTTTCGCGTCCGTTCCAGCCGGAGTAACCTTTTCCGGCGAGACCACCGGCCTGCCGGTTATCCCGGCTGCGAAGTGATCACGGTCCAGGCCCGGAGCTGGACCACAGCACTACCACACCCAGACCATCGCGGAAATGCTCCCGATTACCACCGCGCCCGTCGTGAGCAGTGCCCAGACAGCGGCCCCACCACGGGGGTCATCCGTGTGGTCCAGCTCAGGCAGGTCGGATGCGACGTGTTCCGGCTCGATCATCACTCCTCCTCGTCGGCCTCGTCGACGTAGGCCCGGCAGGCGAATCGTGGCGCAGACGTTATCATTAAATATCGCACTGACAAGTGTGGTTGTCCTGTGGGTCAAGCAAATATCAGCGTCCGGATGAACAAGGGGTTGCCCACCGAGTGAACAACGGGTTCCTATTCCCTAGAAATCATCGCCCGGCATTGGACGGCTGCACCCGACGGCGTCACGGCTGTTCACCGGAGGTTTCACCGAGAACACCCGGGGGGAGATCGCAGCGCAGCAGCTCCTGATGAACACGCCAGAATTCCTGCCACGCGTTATAGAGGTCACTCTGCGCGGCCTCGAGTGCCTCATCGGGCGCGGGCGCGGCGACCCATCGGCCGCGGACCGGCTCGACCACTGTCAACGCTTCCAGCGCGTGCGAGGTATTGCGCAGGCGCTGGTGGGCTCGATGCAGTTGCTCGCGTTGTTCCTTCGAGAGTTCTGCTGGCTGGCGCCCTACCTCCATGTCGCACCCTCCGAGCTCCCGGTCGCTGTTGGGGCTGCAACCGTAACGCAGCGCCTTAGACCGTCTGCGGAGGCCAGCCGCGCCCGTTCGGTGGAAGGTCAACTCGTACGGTCAGGTTGACCACCAACCGGGAAGGGAAGCCGCGATGCCCGACGCCATGACCGCCGAGACGATCAGGATCACCGGCCACGACGCAGACGAGATCGAGGCCTACCTCGGCCGCCCGCTGGACCGCGGGCCCTGCGGCGGCATCGTGGTGATCCACCACATGCCGGGCTATGACCGTGCCACCAAGGCGATGGTCCGCGATTTCGCGGCGGCCGGCTACGCCGCGCTGTGCCCTAACCTGCACTACCGCGAAGCCCCTGGCGCCAGTCCCGCCGACGCCTCCGCCGCCGTCCGCACGGCCGGCGGGGTGCCGGACGAGCGGCTGGTCGGCGACGTCGGGGCAGCGGTGAACCACCTCAAGTCGTTGGAGACGTCCAACGGCAGGGTGGGGGTGATCGGGCACTGTTCCGGCGGGCGGCAAGCCTTCCTGGCGGCCTGCAGCCTGACCCTCGACGCCGCCGTGGACTGCTACGGCGCCTTCATCGTCAATGAACCTCCAGCAGGCAGGCCGGGCGCTAGGAAACCCCTCATCGGCTTGGCGCCACAGCTGTCCTGCCCGCTGCTGGGCTTGTTCGGTGCCGAGGACACCCACCCATCGCCGGAGGAGACCGCTGCGCTCAGCACGGAGCTGCACCGATTGGGCAAGCCCCACGAATTCCACACCTACGAGGGCGCCGGGCATGCGTTCTTCGCGGTGGACCGGCCGACCTACCGCCCCGAGGCTGCCGTTGCCGGCTGGCAGCGCGTCTTCGATTTCGTCAACCGCCACCTCACCACCTAGACACCCTCGCGCGGGCCGATCTTGGGTGCTCTGAGCCCCGAACTCAACAGGGCCCCCGAACTCAACAGGAGAGCTGTTCAGCCGATCTGGGACAACCCTGCTGTTGAGTTCGGAACCTGGGGAGCGGTTGAGCCTGCGTCTTGCGGGAGTCGGGCAGCCGCCGGCTCCATGCGGCCAGCGCGCCGGCGACGGTGATCTGCACAGCCAGTACGGCGATGAACGCGTCCCGCACACCCCACCCGGGCTCCGCCGAAAGAGACAGGTACAGGGTGCCCAGCGTGGCCACCCCCAGCGCGAGCGAAGTCTGCTGGGTGGTGGTCAGGACTCCGCCGGCGACGCCCGCCCGGCCGGGCGGCACGTCCGCGAGCACCACCCGGAACAGCGGACTCATGATCAAGCCTTGGCCGATGCCGGCGACGGCGGTACCGGGAGCCAGCGCAGCCACGCCGAGGTGCGGCCAGTCGGCCAGCGCCGCCGCGACCACCATCGCCAACCCAGCGCCCTGCACCAGTGCGCCCCCGGTCAGTACCCTCCGCCCGTAGCGGGCGACCAGCCGCGCGGAGTACACCGACGCGACCAGGAACCCCAACATCATCGGCAGCAGCGCAAGCCCGGAGGCCAGCGCGCCGAAACCGAGACTCCGCTGCAAGGTCACCGCGAACACGAACATGAACCCGCCGAAGCCGGCGAAAAACGGTACCGCCAACCCCAGGCCGCGACGCATCCCCGGCAGCCTCAACAGCGACGGCGGCACCAGCGCGACCCCGCCGGCGCGTTCTACCCGCTGCTCGGTACGGACGAAACCGACTGCCGCCTCCGGAGCTATCGCGAGCATCATCCAAAGCCAAGCCGGCCAGCCCAGCGTGTGCCCCACCATCAGCGGCACCAGCAGGCATAGCACCGCGGTGCCGAGCAGTGCGGTGCCCCGCAGGTCAGCTCGGGACGGATCGGTCGAGCTGCTGGCCGGCAGCAGGCGGGCGGCCAGGACCAGTCCGACGAGCCCGACTGGGACGTTGACCAGGAAGATCAATCGCCAGCTGGTGCCGGCGAGGTCGGCCGAGACCAACAGCCCGCCGGCCAGTTGCCCCACGATGCCGGCGATGCCGCCGGTGGCCGCGTACAGGCCCAGCGCCCGGGCCCGCCCGGCCCCGGCGGTACTGGTCTGGATCGTCGCGAGCACCTGCGGCACCATCATCGCCGCCGACGCTCCCTGCGCGACCCGCGCGGCCACCAGCGTCCCGGCGGTGGGCGCGAGTCCGCACGCCAGCGAGGTGGCGGTGAACGCCGCCATCCCGGCCAGGAACAGCGGCCGGCGGCCTAAGGCGTCGCCCAGCCGGCCACCGAGCACCAGCAGCATCGCGTACGCCAGCCCGTAACCGGCCACGACGAGCTCCAGCGCGGCGGCCGAGGCGTGCAGCGTCGTCTGGATGGTGGGCAACGCGACGTTGACGATGAAGAAATCAGCCATCGGCAGGAACGCCCCGATCAACACCGTGCCCAGCCCAAGCGCCGACAGCGCGGCAGGGGCCTCCGGCGGCGGGCGGGCATCGATGGTGGTCGGTTCACGGACCTGGTTAGTCATAGTTGCCACCATGCGGCCGGCCCGAGCCTGGTACCAAGAGCCTGGTTATCCAGGTATCCGCGGCACCTGGCTAATATGCTAAGCCTCGGCCATGATGGATGGGTGCCCCAACCAGTCGCCGCCGTACCGGTCCCTGTAGGAGCTGACCAGCTGCGCCGCCGCGAGCTGGCCGCGTTCCTGCGCAGCCGGCGCCAGCGGATCTCCCCGGAACAGGTGGGAATGCCGGCCGGCGGCCGGCGCCGCACCCCCGGGCTGCGCCGCGAGGAGGTCGCGCAGCTCGCTGGTGTCGGCGTCACCTGGTACACCTGGTTGGAGCAGGGCCGGGACATCCGGGTGTCCGACCAGGTGCTCGAGGCGGTCGCCCGGACCCTGCTGTTCGACCCGCACGAACGTGCGCACTTGTTCACCCTGGCCGGCTTCCCGTCGCCGGCGATGGAGCCGAAGTGCCAGTCACTGCTCCCGTCGGTTCAGGTCCTGCTCGACCAGCTTGAGCCGTATCCGGCGTGTGTCACCAACGCGCGATATGACCTGCTGGCCTTCAACCGGACCTACGCTCACCTGGTGGAGGACCTGGGGGCGATGCCGTACACCGACCGCAACAGCCTGTGGCTGATGCTCACCCACCCGGCCTGGCGCGCGGCGTTCCCCGACCGGGAGGACGCGGTGCGCCGGATGGTCGGCCAATACCGCGCCGCCATGGCCGAGCACGTCGCCGAGCCGGCCTGGAAGTGCCTGGTGGCACGGCTTCGAAAGGCATCGACGGAGTTCGTCGAGGTATGGGAGCGCCACGAGGTGAGCGCCCCGGAGAACCGCACCAAGCACGTCGTCAACCCGCGGGTCGGTTTTCTGCGCCTCGACTACACCAACCTGTGGCTCGACCAGCGGCTCGGTACCCGGATGGTCACCTACACTCCAGCCGACGAGCAGACTCGGATCCGTCTCGCTAGTCTGCATGACCTGCTCACGGTCAGCGAGGATCTGCTCGGCGACAGCGGGCACGTGGCGGTCCTCCAGGGTGTACCAAGTTGACTGATCGTGTGTGAGCATGGGCTGGAGTCCGCGAAAGCGCGACGAAAGGAACCGCGACAGTGAGTTTGACCCTGCTAGCCGCGGTCTTCGGGATCGTCTTCGTAGCGGAGCTGCCGGATAAGACCGCGCTGGCGAGTCTGGTGCTGGGGACCCGCTACCGCCCCGGTTTCGTCTTCGTCGGGGTGGCTGCGGCGTTCGCGCTGCATGTGATCATCGCGGTAGCTGCGGGGAGCGCTTTAAGTCTGGCGCCCCACCGGATCGTCGAGGCAATCGTGGCAGTCCTGTTCCTGGCTGGGGCGGTGCTGATGCTACGTCGCGGCGGTGAGGATCATGACGGTGAGGATCATGGTGATGAGCACGCGCCGGCGAATGCGCCGCCATGGGATGAGCAGGTGCCAGGCTCAGCGTCCGGCGGCGACGAGCAGGGGCCACATGATCCAGTGGTCGTGCTGACCCGCGCTCGCGTCCGGCGCGCCGCTCCATCGGGATTCTGGAAAGTCGCGGCGACGAGCTTCGGGGTTCTGTTCGTCGCGGAGTTCGGTGATCTCACCCAGATCGTCACCGCCAACCTGGCCGCCAAGTACCACGATCCGGTCAGCGTCGGGCTCGGCG
Source organism: Pseudonocardiaceae bacterium (assembly GCA_050701375.1). GTDB lineage: Bacteria > Actinomycetota > Actinomycetes > Mycobacteriales > Pseudonocardiaceae. Next base: position 4,052 of record JBOHFC010000079.1, on the reverse strand, counting down.
CGGTCTTGGGCTTGTGGGCGGTCGGGGGCCTGGCCGTCCTGGGCGGTCGGCAGTTGCTGCGCTGGATCCCGTTGGTGTGGATCGCCCGCGTTGCAGCGCTCGTGATGACCGTACTGGGCGTGATCAGCGCGATGCACGCCATCAGCGGCTGATCTCAGCGCACCCCTGTGTCGGCCTCTAGCGCGGGAGGCACCGTCGAGACCGACACCGGGCGCTCACCGAGGTGAGCGGCGGCCTTAAGGCTTTACCGTCACGCAGGTCGACTCGAGGTACCCCAGCAAGGTCTGGGTCGCGTTGTTGACGTTGTGGACTTCCTTTAGATGTTGTGCTACCTGGGCCATCAGGGCATCTTTGTTCTCCGCGGTGAACTGGCTTCCGCACTCCTCGTGCCCGCATTGGAACTGGTGCATTTCTGTACTCCGTCCATTCGGCATCCGGCGGCAACCACAGTGATCGCGATCGCCTCGTACCCACCCAACGTTCGGGTGGCGAAGCGGTCCGGTTCAGTTCCACGACCGTGGCCTGCACCTACGCGGCGGCTCCGCTGGGACGAAACCACTGGTCAGGGGTGCGGTCCGGGGGTAACCGTGGGCGCTGGGAGCATCACGTAGCGGTACCGATAGGCACGCTGAGTTAGCTCGGGCTGGTTCGCGGTTGTTTGCTGGGCGCCGTCAGAAGCTTGCGTCATACTCGCACAAATGCACCGCGCACCAGACGGCCGCGCGTCAACTGATCGTCGCCACCATCGACGCTGGCTACTACTCGCCACTACCACCGCGCTCGTCATCGCGGCAGCTACTACGGCATTCGTATTGCGGAGTCAGCCAAGCACCCGGTTGGTGCTGTCAACCTCCCGGGTCAAGATCGGCGAGACCTACTCAGCGACCGCCTCGGGATTCTCCGCCAGGGAGGGCGTGCGGTTCTCCTGGACCGGCCCGACCAACGGCGTGATGGATGTTTTCCCCGCCGACTCGGGTGGCCGGGCGACACACGGCGGAATCCTGGAGAGGGACCCTCCGGGGCACTACTCCATTATCGCCACCGGGCTGATATCCAAGCGCGCCGCCTCGGCTGCGCTACAGGTCGTCCAAGCCGATCCGGTACCGGCGGTAGCGCCGGTTGCACCACGTCTGATTCCACGCGAGTAAGGACGACTCTCAACCCGCCACGTAGGATCCTGCCGTGACTGGCACCTCCACTGAGCGCGATCAGCGGGTCGCCGTCCCCGCGCCTGGCCAGCTCGTCACGGTACGTCACCGTCAGTGGGTGGTGGCGGATGTGTCGCGGGGCGAGGTGGCCAGCAGCGACCCGCACGTACTCACTGGCCGCGCGCCGCACTTGGTGAGCCTGGCCAGCATCGAGGACGACGCTCGCGACGAGGAGCTGAGCGTGGTCTGGGAGCTGGAGCCCAGCACCGTGGTGCACGACGTCGCCGTGCTGCCGAGTCCCGAACACGGCTTCGACGAACCGCCGCAGCTCGCGGCGTTCCTGCACGCGGTGCGCTGGGGCGCAATCGCCTCAGCCGATACCACCGCGCTGCAAGCACCGTTTCGCTCCGGTATCCAGATCGAGGATTACCAGCTGGACCCGGTGGTGCGAGCGCTGTCCATGCCGCGGACCAAGCTGTTGATCGCTGATGACGTCGGTCTGGGCAAGACCATCGAAGCCGGGCTGGTGATGCAGGAGCTGATGCTGCGGCACCGGGCGCGCACGATGTTGATCGTCTGCCCGGCCGGGCTGACCCTGCAGTGGCGCGACGAGATGCGAGACAAGTTCGGGTTGGACTTCCGCATCGTGGACACTGAGCTGCTCCAGCAGCTGCGCCGGCGGCGTGGGCTCTATGTCAACCCGTGGACGCACTACCCGAGGCTGATCGTCAGCGTGGACTGGCTCAAGCGCGAACGTCCGATGCGGCTGCTGCGTGAGGTGCTGCCTGCGGTGCCGCGCTACCCGCGGGCATTCGACCTGCTGGTAGTGGACGAGGTGCACAGTTGCGCGCCGTCCGGTCGCGGTCGCTATGCGGTGGATTCGCTGCGCACCAAGGCGATCCGGGCGCTGGCTCCGCACTGCGAGCACCGGCTGTTCCTCTCCGCCACCCCGCACAACGGCTACCTGGAGTCGTTTACCGCGCTGCTGGAGTTGCTGGACGATCAGCGCTTCGCTCGCGGTGTTCCACCAGCCGAGGACCAGTTGGCCAGGGTCATGGTGCGCCGGCTGAAGAGGTCGCTGCCACCGAAGTGGGACGGCACACCGCGGTTCCCCCGGCGCAACCTCGACTACCTGGAGGTCAGTTACTCCGAGCCGGAGCGCCACGCGCACGAGCTGCTGAACCGCTATGCGGCCAGTCGCCGGTCCGGCGCCGCGGACAAGCCTGCCAAAGCCGCCGCCGACTTCGTCACCACGTTGCTCAAGCGACGGATGTTCTCCTGCCCCAAGGCATTCGCCAAGACGCTCGAAGTTCATCTGAAAACGATGACCGATCGGGAGCTGTCCAGCGTCGCACCAGCCGGTGAACGGTTGCTGCGACCGTTGGTCGAGCGCCTCGATGAGGCCAACGACGACCTGGCGGACGGCGGCGCCTACGAGCAGGCCGAGCAGGATGCGCTGACCGCGGCCCGGCGATGCGCGCCCACGCTGTCCAGCGCGGAACAGGCGATGCTGACCGAGCTGGAGACCTGGGCGCGCGGCGCGCAGGATCGCCCGGATGCCAAGTTCGCCGCGCTGCGCGGCTGGCTGGATCCGATCGTCCCGCCGACCGGTGAGTCCCAGGAACGGGTGATCATCTTCACCGAGTACCGAGACACCCAGCGCTGGCTCTACGAGCGGCTGCTCGCCGTTGGCTACCCGGCGGGGCGGTTGGCGCTGCTCTTCGGCGGTCAGGACGAGCAGGACCGGGAGCAGGTGAAGAACGTGTTCACCGCCGACCCTGAGCTCGACGACGTGCGCGTGCTGATCGCCACCGACGCCGCCAGCGAAGGCATCAACCTGCAGTGGCACTGCCACCGGGTGCTGCACTGGGAGATCCCGTGGAACCCGAACCGGCTGGAGCAGCGCAACGGCCGGGTGGACCGGCACGGCCAGCGGGCACCCGAGGTGCAGGTGCGGCATTTCGTCCCGGCCGGCTGGCAGGCGGCGACAGCCTCGTTCACCACCGGGTCGCTGGAGGATGAGCTGGACTTCCTGCGGATCGCGGTGGAGAAGGTGGACCGCATCCGCGAAGACCTTGGCAGCGCGGGCGAGGTGATCTCCGCGCAGGTCGAGCGCAAGATGCTGGGCCGCCAGGCCGAGTGGCTCACCGCCGACGCGGAGATAGACCGGCGCGCCAAGCGGGCCCGGCTGAAGGTCGAACGTGACCTGGCGCGCGACCTGGATCGGCTGACCGAGACGCTGGCCGCCAGCCGGGCAGAACTCGATCTCACACCATCCACTGTGGAGCAGGTGGTGCGGACCGCGCTGCGACTGGCGCACCGCAGGGAGCTGGCACCGGCGCAGCCGCCGGACGGGCTCGACGCTCCGGTGTTCCGGCTGCCCGAGCTGCCCGGCGCGTGGGCCACCGCGCGCAACGCAGGCCTCCACCACCCGGTGACCGGCGCGGAACGCCTCGTCACCTTCGATCACAACGCGGTCGCCGGCCGCGGCGACGTCGTGCTGTTGCACCTCGGGCACCAGCTGGTCCAGATGTGTCTGCGTCTCCTGCGCGCGGAGCTGTGGGCGCAGGCCCGCAACGCCGGTGGTGCCGCGAAGCTGCGCCGGGTGACCGCGCGGGTAGTGCCCGGTGACCTGCTTCGGGTGCCCGCCGTGGTGGCGCACGGTCGGGTGGTGGTCACCGGGGCCGAGGGCACCCGGCTGCACGAGGAGGTGATGACCGCGGGCGGGCTGATCGAGCAGGGCCGGCTCACCCGCGCCACCACCGACGAGGTCACTGCGTGGTTGGCCGCGGCGTCTGATCAGCCGGTTCCCGCGGACGTGGGCTATCGGCTACGGGAGCTGTGGCCGCAGCTCAGCGACCCGCTGGGCAGGCTGCTAGCCCGCCGCGCCGCCGACCGCACCCG
>JBOHFC010000078.1:0-4678 GCA_050701375.1 Pseudonocardiaceae bacterium | reverse complement strand
ACGCGCAACGCCCGCTCGGCGCGGGAGACCAGTGGGAGCTCCCAGGCCGCGTTGATCAGTAGATCGAGGGGGTCGGCCTCGGGGTGGCCGAGCTTGGCCATCAGGTCGTCAGCTTCGATGGCCCGGTCCTGGAGCTCGTCGCGCAGGGCTGCCCGGCTCCGGGCCACCGCCCACTGCGTCCGTAGATCGGTGGGCGAGAGATTCATGGACAGCACCCGGTCACGCACGAACTCGCGGTACTCCACTAGACGCAGCGCCCGGCCGTCCGACTCCAACTGGTAGTGCACGTCATTCCAGACGTACACCTCCACCCCATCGACGTAGATGCGCTTGCCCTGGGCCATGATCTGATCGGCGGTGTCGTCGTCCTCCGTGCTCAGCACCGGCAAATGAGCGGGGTCGTCCGGGAGTGGCCCTTCGTCCTGTGTCTCGTACTCCGCCTCCGCCTCCGCGACCTGCTCAGCGTCGTCTACCCCAGCCTCCTCGCTGGCCACCCGGACACCCTGCTCGTCGGCTTCGTCATCGATGACCCGCAGCGGTGGCCCGTCGAAGGCGGGGTCGTTGAAGAGTCTGGTGGCCTCGACGAAGTCGATGATGTCGAAAGAGCCCTTATGGGCTTCCAAGCAGAGTCGGGTGCCGCGTCCGATGATCTGCTTGAAGAGTGGCATCGAACCGATGCGCCGGAAGAGGACGATGTTCTTAACTGAGGGCAAGTCAACGCCGGTGGTGAGAAGCTGGCTCGTCGTCACAATCACGGGCTCGTCTGAGTCAATCTTGCTGAACTCGTCGAGCAGGGCCTTGCCCGGATCCCCGTCTGCGTCTGTGATGCGGCAGACGTAGTTCTCGTACTGGGCGACCATATCTAGGTTGGCGTTGTTCAGCGCAACCCGCATCCGGTGGGCGTGATCGTTGTTTTCGCAGAAGACGATGGTCTTGCCCATGCGGTCGGTGTCGTGCAGATACCGCGTCAGGTAGCGGGCGGCTGCCGCCGTGCGGTCCAGTACCGCGAGCACCCTCTCGTACTGCCTCGGTGTGTAAAGCTTGTCCGGGATCACGTCTCCGGCTACGTCGCGCTGCCCCTCCGACGGACGGAAGCCGGTCATGTCGATGTTCAGGCGCACCCGGCGTACCCGGTAGGGCGCGAGGAACCCGTCCTCGATCCCGTCGCGGAGGGAGTACTCGTACACCGGATTGCCGAAGTAGCCAAATGTGTCGGCATCGTCCCTGCGGATCGGTGTGGCCGTGAGGCCGACCTGCACGGCTTCGTCGAAGTGCTCCAGGATGTGGCGCCACTGGGAAGACGAGCTGGCGCTACCCCGGTGACACTCATCGACGATGATCAGGTCGAAGTAGTCCTTCGCGTATTGGCCGAACAGCGCCTCCTCATCGCCCCGATCCAGGGACTGGTAGAGCGCGAAGTAAACCTCGCGGCTGCGCTGTGCGTGGCCCTTCGAGATCTTGTGGATGACGTCGCCGAATGCGGGGGCGAAATAGTCGTCCTTGGGTTGGTCGATCAGGATGTTGCGGTCTGCGAGATAAAGCACCCGAGGCATGCGGCCCGCCGTCCAGCCCGACTTTCTGAGCTTTGCCACCAACTGAAGGGCCACCATGGTCTTGCCGGTTCCGGTCGCGAGGGTCAGCAGGATGCGGCGTTGCCCGCGGGCGATGGCGCGCAGGGCGCGATTGACTGCGATGCGCTGGTAGTAGCGCGGGCGCTTGCGCTCCAGGTTGTAGTCGCGCAGCGACGAGTCGAACGCAGCGAGCAGCATCTCCTTCTCCAAGTGCGACTCGACACCTTCGCTGTCACAGAACCGCGCCCACAGCTCGTCCGGGGAAGGGAAATCGGGGCGCTGCAGGATCGATCCTCCAATCTCGATCTCCCATATCTCGCGCCCGTTCGTCGCGTACGCCACGGGGAGTTCGAGCCGCTGGGCGTACCGCTTGGCCTGCTCGATGCCGGCGGCAGAATCGACCTTGGTGCGCTTGGCCTCGACCACAGCCAGCGGCACATCGTCGCGATACTCGAGTACGTAGTCCGCCACCAGCGGGTTGCCAGGCCGGTGTCGGCGCGGGGACGCGATGATCTTCCCGTTGGTGATGCGGTACTGCTCACGGATCTGTCGCTTGCCCCACCCCGCTGCCCTGAGCTTCGGCATCACGAAGGTCCGGCAGGTCTCCTGCTCACTCATCGCGCTCGAACTACCCATGATTCAGTAGAGGCTACGACATGTGGGTGGGCGACCGGGTGGTCGAACTGTCCCAGTCGCCGTCGCGCCCCGCGCAGCCCCATCGAGTACCGGCTGCCCCGCGGCGCTCACATCCGGAAAGCGGGAAGAGTCCTCCCCGCAGTCAGGACGCATACTAACAAGCCATGGTCATGCGCTACTACCGGTGCTCCGCTCCGCGGTCACCAACCCTGCGGCAGCGCAAAAGAGCGCCACCGCGGGCGATGCCACGTCTCAGCGGATCGAGCAGCAGGCTGACTTCCTGTCCGGGGTCTGGGCGCACGCGATGGCCCTGGACGGCAAACTCGATGCCGCGCGATTCAAAAGGTCGCCGCCGAGTTGATCACGCTCATCAGCTCGAATGACCAAATCAGCACGCAACGGGACACCCGCGCGGCGGGCGGCGGCGATCACCACTGGCACGACAGGGGGACGACCACAGTTCTGCCAGCTGGCCACCTTCCACTGACCTGCCAACGCTCCCCGCCTATGGGGACGCCGTCGTCGGCTTCTGAGCCCACGCCGAGATCATTGGAGGGGTGGCGAGGTCGAGCTGACCGGTCGCCACAGTTGCCAGGTCGCTGGCCACACTCCTTTGGGGGCCAGCCGACGGTCGTCTTACCGACTCCGGGCGGACCGCACGGTCACAGTACGGCACAGGCTCGCTGCTCAATGGGCGGTTGCCTGCTCGCACCGATCCGTTGACAGGCCGTCAACGGATCGGGTACCGGGTTGCGGGCTCAGTCGAGTGGATCAGGTGTCGTGAACTCGACAGCACGGACGTTTCCACCGACAAAAAATGTCCGTGCTGTCTAGTTCACGACGTGCACGTCGCTGGGCAGGTAGTGCTGGAGGTGTCCGGTGGGCCCCCAATTCCCGATGGACTTCCGGTGCCGACCACTGCCGAGCGTCCGGGCGATCGGTTAAGAAAAAGTCGGCTCGGATGTCGATGCCGGGCACCGTCGTTCGTCGGTTAAGAGAGCGGCCCACCAACGGAACGTCACAGTGGATCGGAGCAAACGATGGATACCGCTACTGCAACCACCCCCACCGTGGTCTCCCGCCAGGATTGGCTCGCGGCGCGCCGCGAGATGTTGGCGCGGGAGAAGCTGTTCACCAAGGCGCGCGACGAACTCGCCGCCGAGCGTCGGCGGCTGCCGATGGTCAAGATCGACACCGAGTATGTCTTCGACGGCCCGCACGGGAAGATCACCCTGGGCGAGCTGTTCGGCGAGCACCGCCAGCTGATCGTCTACCACTTCATGTTCGATCCCGACTGGGACGAGGGCTGCCCGAGCTGCTCTTACTTCGCCGACAACTTCACCGGTGCACTGGCGCACCTACCCGCCCGCCACACCGGCTTCGCGGTGATATCCCGAGCCCCGTTGGCCAAACTGGCCGCGTTCCAGACGCGAATGGGCTGGACGTTTCCCTGGTACTCCTCCCACGGCAGCCGGTTCAACCACGACTTCGGCGTCACGATCGATCAGGCCAGCGATGCGGTCGACTACAACTACCAACCCGCGGCCACCCTGCTAGCCGAGGGCAAAATCTGGGTCGAGAACGGGGAACTACCCGGGCTCAGTGTGTTCTGGCGCAGCGATGGGCAGATCTACCACACGTACTCCACCTACCAGCGCGGACTCGACCATCTGATCAACACCTACAACCTCCTCGACCTCACCCCCCTCGGCCGCGGTGTCGATGACCAGGACCCGTACGCGATGGCCTGGGTCCGCCACCACGACCGCTACACCGACCAGGCCGCCACGTCATGCACCCGCCACTGACCTGCGTGACCTGCTCATCTGTGCCGGTCGTGCACGGCTTTCATGGAAGATCGACGATGACTAACGTACGTGAGTTATCGCACCAGGCCGCGTTCATTCGTGTGTGGATCGGCCAGCTCGCTAACGTGACCGGAGATGCGGTATTCATGGTCGCGGTCACTCTGTGGCTGCTGAACTGACCCGAGGCGGCGCACTCAATCGGCCTCGTGCTGGGCGCTCTCGCTCTCGGAAGCGTAATCACGCTTATGATCGGTGGCGTTCTTGCGGACCGGTACCGGTGCTCCTGGGTGATTATCGTGGCTGACTTCATCCGCGAGATCAGCCTGGCTCCCATGATCGTAGCAGGTACCAGCTTACTCGGCGCTTCTCCGCTCCTTGGTTCCTCAAGATTTGATAACCGACACGAATCTGGCAGGAGGCCCGCGACGGCATCGGGTACATGCTTTCACGTCCCTGAATGATCGCTGTAATGACACAGGGAGTGCTTTACACTATCTTCGTTGTGGGCCCCATGTCCTCCGGTGGGCACTTACCGGCTCAGTCGTCGTAGGGATCGTCCACCCGGGCTGAGCCCGCCGCGAGGTCGGAGGCCGGTTCGAGTCGCTGGGTCGGATCGATCAGCGCGAAGGCGGCGCCGCAGGGATCAGCGACTCGCGCGATCCG
>JBOHFC010000077.1:0-3036 GCA_050701375.1 Pseudonocardiaceae bacterium | reverse complement strand
TTAGCGGTGGTGAAATCGGGGGCGGCGTTCCTGCCGATCGACCCGGACTACCCCGCCGAGCGGATCGCGTTCATGCTCACCGACGCGGCCCCGGTGCTGGTGGTGACGTTGACTGGGGTGGCGGTGGGTGTGCCGGGTCTGGCTGATGTCGCGGTGGTGGTGCTGGATGACCCGGGCACGGTGGCCGCGGTGGCGGCGATGGCCGACCGGGCCCCGACCGACACCGACCGCGGGGCGGTGTTGTCGGTGCAGCATCCGGCCTACGTGATCTACACCTCCGGCTCCACTGGTCAACCCAAGGGCGTGGTGGTCTCCCACGCCGGGCTGGCTTGCTTCACCGCCGCCGAGGCCGAGCACTTCCAGGTGGACCCCGGTGACCGGGTGCTGCAGTTCTCCTCTCCCAGCTTCGATGCCTCGGTGCTTGAACTGTGCATGTCTCTGCCTGCCGGGGCCGCACTGCTGGTACCCCCGCCGGGGCCCCTCCTGGGCGAGCAGCTCGCCCAGGTGCTCACGCGCCATCGCGTCACCCACGCCCTGATCCCACCCGTCGCGCTGGCCACCGTGCCCGAGCGCATCGTGGCGACCGGGTTGCCGGAGTTCACCACCCTGATCGTGGGCGGGGAGGCCTGCACCGCGGAGCTGGTGACCCGGTGGGCACCAGGCCGGCGGATGATCAACGCTTACGGGCCGACCGAGTCCACGGTCGTGGCAACCTGGAGCCAAGCACTGACCCCGGGCGGGGTACCGCCGATCGGCCGGCCGATCCCCAACATCCGCACGTACGTGCTCGACAGGGCACTGCGACCGGTCCCGGTGGGCATTCCCGGTGAGCTCTACGTCGCCGGTGCCGGGCTGGCTCGGGGATACCTGCACCGTCCCGGGCTGACTGCGGCGCGGTTCGTGGCCAACCCCTTCGGGCCCCCCGGCAGCCGGATGTACTGCACCGGAGACCTGGTGCGCTGGACCGCGAACGGTGAGTTGGAGTTCGTGGGGCGCAGCGACGAGCAGGTCAAGATCCGCGGGTTCCGGGTCGAGCCCGGTGAGATCGAAGCAGCCCTACGCCGGCACCCAGACGTGGACGAGGCCGTGGTGATCGCGCGGAGGGTCGAGTCCGGTTCCACCCGGCTGGTCGGCTACACCGTCTCGGCGGACGGCCGAGCACCGGAGCCAGGCGAGCTGCATGAGCTGCTCGCCCACTCGCTGCCCGGCTACATGCTGCCCTCGGCGTTGCTCGTGCTGGACAAGTGGCCCCTGACCCCCAACGGCAAGCTCGACCGCTTCGCCCTGCCCGAACCCGCCGCCGCTGTGGCGGTCGGAGCCGGCTACACCGCTCCCCGCACCGACACGGAACGCGTGCTGGCCCAGATCTGGACCGACGTGCTCGCCGTGGACAAGGTCGGCGTCGAGGACAACTTCTTCGAGCTCGGCGGCGACTCTGTCCGCAGTCTGCTCATCATCACCCGGATCAAGGCGGCATTCGACGTCACCCTGACGCCGCGAGACGTCCTGACCGCTCGCAGCATCGCCGCGCTGGCGGACATGGTCGAAGACGCAATCCTGGGCGAACTCGAACGTGTTGCCTTCGGTGACCGTAACGACGACGGAATGTGAGAGGGATCGTCATGACGTCCACCAGAGACAGCCGAATCGCCGCCCTGCCTGCCCATTTGCAGGAGCTGCTGCGCCGTCGCCTCGCTGGCCAGGCGACGCTGTCCGACACGATCCCTCCGGTCGACCGGACCAAGCCGTTGCCGCTGTCCTTCTCCCAGCAGCGACTGTGGTTCTTGGACAAGTTCCAGTTGGGGGGCGTGGAGTACAACAGCGGACTTGCGCTGCGCCTGCGGGGACCGTTGCAGGTGCCGGCGTTGACCGCGGCAGTGCGGGAACTGGTGGCTCGGCACGAGTCGCTGCGGACCACCTTCGACGAGGTGGAGGGCAACGGAACTCAGGTCGTGCACCTCGTCGAGGGTGACCTGGCAGTGCCGGTGGTCGAGCTGGCCGGCGCGACGGCTGAGGAGCTGGACGGGGTGCTCTCCACGGAGTGCGGGCGCCCCTTCGACCTGCGGCGGGGGCCGTTGTTCCGGGTGCTGCTGGTCCGCCTCTCCGACGACGAGCACGTGCTATTGCTCGCCGCGCACCACATCGTCACCGACGGCGCCTCGATGGGCGTGTTGGTCGAGGAAATGGGCGCCCTATACGCCGCAGCCGGGCAGGGTCGGGAGGCGGACCTGCCCGCGCTGCCGGCGCAGTACGCCGATTTCGCCTGCTGGGAGCGCAACCGGCTGTCCGGACCGGCGCCCGAGGGCGAGCTCGACTACTGGACACGGCAGCTGTCGGGGATCACCCCGCTGGAGTTGCCGACCGACCGACCGCGGCCGGAGGTGCGCACCTCCGCGGGCGCGGTGCAGGAATTCGTGGTTCCCGCCGAGGTCGCTTCCCGGCTCGGCGAGCTCGCCCGCGCCCAGGACACCACCCTGTTCACCGCGCTGGTCGCCGCCTGCCAGGTGCTGTTCGCCCGCTGGTCCGGCCAGGACGACATCGCCGTCGGCACGGTCAGCTCCGGCCGCAACCGGCCGGAGCTGGAGCGGCTGGTCGGGTTCCTCGTCAACACCCTGGTGCTGCGCGCGCCGGTCGACCGGGCGCAGACCTTCACCGAATTCCTCGGCACCGTCCGCCAGACCGTGTTGGATGCCTTCGCTCACCAGGAGGTGCCCTTCGAGCGATTGGTTGACGCGGTACACGCCGAGCGGGATGTCAGCCGCAACCCGCTGTTCGACGTCATGGTGGTGCTGCAGGACGAACAGCGGACCCCGCCGACGTTCGCCGAGCTGCGTGTCGAGACCGTCGACATCTCGGGACATACCACGAACTTCGACATCACGTGCGAGTTCCAGATGGTGGCCGGGGAACTGGCCGGTGCACTGCAATACAACACCGACCTGTTCGATGTCGCCACGATCCAGCGGATGGTGGGGCATCTGTTGGTGTTGTTGGAGGGTATTGCGGTTGATCCGGATCGGCCGGTGTGGGGGTTGC
>JBOHFC010000076.1:0-3936 GCA_050701375.1 Pseudonocardiaceae bacterium | reverse complement strand
GTCGCACTCCTGGGCGAAGATAACGACGGTCACAGTTCCTCCCAGTCGTATTCCTCTTCGACTCCCTCATCCCCATCACTGTGCCGTTTCGTCTGCACGTCCTTGTCCATCGTCTCGACCAGCGGGTGACCACTCGGGTCCAACGCGATCTGCAGCTCGGGTGAGTACCTGTATTCGGGGCGCTGCGATGGGGTGATTCGCGGAGCGAAACGCAGCACGAAAGGTCGCGCCAGTGAGGCCGACTCAATGGATCTCCCGGCGGGGAACTCCAGCCGCAAGGCAGCTGACGACAACGGGTTCGAGTCCATGTGCGGTTCCTTCCTCTCTCATCCGTTCATACCCTGCGCGCGTTCTCACGCTCAGGCGGTGGAACCGGTCGGCCGCCGGGAGCAATGACGGGGGCCGGGCTCACACCGGCGGCCGACCGGGGATCAAGGGGCCACCGCCGTAGCCCCGGCCCAAGAACATCGAACACGCGACCTGCGTCGAGCTAGCGCATTATCGCGCAGCATTGAACAGGTGAGTTCTTGCCAGCGGACCATTCCCGCCTCAGTTTTGGCCGGGCTGTGACCTGGTCGCGACGTGCGACGCGGACCATTGCAGCGCCCCCGATAGGGGTGGGGTGCGTCCGCGAATCAGCAGCATCGGCACAATCAGGGTGATCGCCGCCGCCGCGATCGCCGAGGGCACCACCCAAGCCCGGAAGAGAAAGTCCGAGCCCGTCGGCGCCACCACGACCGCGAGGACGGCTGAGACCACAGTGGCGGTAACGCGAAAAGCTGGAGCAGTGGCGGACGCCGCTAACGGGATCACCGCCCACAGCAGGTACCAGGGGTGCACGACCGGCCCCAACAGCACGACGGCGCCCAACGCTGCCCCCAGCGCAGCCAGCGGCTCGACCCGTCCTCGCCAGCACCGCCACAGCAACAGCAGGCAGACTCCGCCAGCCGTGGCCAGCCCGATGGCCCGGGCCAGCGCGAGCACCGAGGTGGTGTGGTCCCCGAGCCCGAGGACGCTGCCGATCAACCCGGCCAGCAGGCCGAGTTCGGTCACCACCGACATCCAGCTGCGCACCACGTTGGGCGTACCCAGCGCACCGATCCAGCCAAAACCGAGCCCGGTGCCCAGCCCGATCGCCACCGTGGTGGCCAGCGCCACCCCACCGATCACCGCCGTGGCCCAGCTCAGATCGCGCAGCCGACCGCCCCGCAACCGGGCGCACCACACCATCACGAACCCGAGCGCCATCACGGCCGGAACCTTCACCTGTGCCGCGGCGGTGATCAGCGCTGTGCCACCGAGCAGGGCCGGAGCCGTAGCGGGGCGGCGCAGCGCCAGCTCGAGGCCCAAGAGCATCAGCCCGATCATCAGTGCCTCGTTGTGCACACCGCTGACCAGATGGAACAACACCAACGGGTTAGCGACGCCGAGCCACAGCGCAAATACCGGTGACCCGCCCACCCGGCGAGCCAGCCGCGGCAGCGCCCAGACGATCATCACCAGGCCGGCGACCGCGACGCCGCGGTGCAGCAGGGTGCCGAGCACCACGTCGTTCCCCGCGATCCAGTCGATCGGTCTGCCCAAGGTGAGGAACAACGGGCCATAGGGCGCTGGTGTGTGGCGCCAGATCGTGGGGATTCCGCGCACCAGCGGATGGTCCACGCCCAGCGCGTCGGCTGGACCGAGAACATAGGGATCCAGCCCACGGTTGACCATCGCGCTTTGCGCCAGGTAGCTGTAGACGTCCCGGCTGAACCTCGGCGGGGCGACCAGTAGCGGCGCTGCCCACAGCAACATCGTGCGGTCCAGCTGGGCGCGGGTGATCAGCCGGACCCGCCCGGGAACGGCCAGTGCGCCGAGCCACAACCAGGCCAACACCACCATGGCGATGCCGGTATAGGCGACCGCGAGCGATGCCGTCGGCATCCGGGTGAACAAGCCCAGCACGGGGAGCCCGACAACCGGGTTGCCCAGCACCGGGGCCGTCCCCGCACCGAGTGAACCTAGACCCATCAGCAGCGAGCCGGCAGTGCCGAACCGGCGGACCGTGTCGAGCTGCCGGGTCTCGACCAGATCCAGGCCGGTGCTGCCCTCCGGAGCCCCCGATCGGCCGTTGACCGGCGCTTTCGGGCCAGGGCGGGGTGCCCAAAAACGGGCACCGACCTCGCGCACCTTCCCGGCCACCACGCCGCGAAGGGTAGCGGTGCGGGCACTGGCGCCGTTGACCGAGCACACGGGGGTTTGCACCTGCCAGGGAAATACGTAACATGGGCGTTGTGAAAACAGTCGGGACCGATCGTCGCACTCGCGAGTCGGTGGCGAGGATGTTGCTGGAGCATGGCCCAGTAACAGCTGCGCAGATTGCCGACGCGCTGGGGCTGGGTCCCGCTGCGGTGCGCCGCCACCTGGACGCCCTTTTCACCGACGGGCAGGCCAGCTACCGCGCGGCCCCGCGCCGGGGTCCCCGTGGCCGTGGTCGCCCGGCCAAGTTGTTCCTGCTCACCGCCGCCGGCCGGGCGCGATTCGAGCATAGTTACGACGATCTGGCGGTGTCCGCGCTGCGCTTCCTCGCCGAGCGCGACGGCGAGCAGGCGATCCGCTCGTTCGCTGAGCGTCGAGTGATCGACCTGGTCGATCGACACCGCGCCAACGTGGTTGCTGCGCCGGACCCGGTCGCCCGTGCGCAGGTCTTAGCAGTGGCTTTGACCAGCGCGGGTTACGCCGCGTCAGTCGAGTACGTCGGTGCCGGCGCGCAGTTATGCCAGCACCATTGCCCGGTCTCGCACGTCGCCGCTGAGTTTCCACAGTTGTGCGAGGCCGAAACCGCGGCCTTCGCCGACCTGCTCGGTGTCCACGTACAGCGGCTGGCCACCATCGCCCGCGGCGACGCGGTATGCACGACGCATGTTCCCGAATCTCGGGCACCGCACGGTGCCCGGACAAGTGTTTCCAACCCACCTGTGTCCCACCACCCACCTGCCACCACGAAACCGGATGGAGGCGTCTGAAGCATGACGACTGCCCCTGAGCAGGCTGTGCGAGCGCAGACCGCCCTGGCTGAACCCCTCACCCAGGAAGAAACGCTCGACAGCCTAGGCCGCTACGAGTACTGCTGGTCCGACTCCGACGCTGCCGGCGCCAGCGCCCTGCGCGGTCTGTCTGAAGCTGTGATACGCGACATCTCGGCCAAGAAGAACGAGCCTGAGTGGATGCTTGAGACTCGACTCAAGTCGTTGCGCTTGTTCCAGCGCAAGCCGATGCCGCGGTGGGGTGCCGACCTGTCCGGCATTGACTTCGACAACATCAAGTACTTCGTCCGGTCGACCGAGAAACAGGCCACGTCCTGGGATGATCTGCCCGATGACATCAAGGCCACCTACGACCGGCTGGGCATCCCCGAAGCGGAGAAGGCTCGCCTGGTAGCCGGTGTGGCCGCGCAGTACGAGTCCGAGGTCGTATACCACAAGATCCGCGAGGATCTGGAGGAACTGGGCGTCCTGTTCCTGGACACCGATACCGCATTGCGCGAGCGGCCCGAGCTCTTCCGGCAGTATTTCGCCAGTGTGATCCCGGCCGGTGACAACAAGTTCGCCGCGTTGAACACCGCCGCGTGGTCCGGTGGGTCGTTCATCTACGTGCCACCGGGCGTGCGCGTCGACATCCCGTTGCAGGCCTACTTCCGGATCAACACCGAGAACATGGGTCAGTTCGAGCGGACGCTGATCATCGTCGACGAGGGCGCTTACGTGCATTACGTCGAGGGCTGCACGGCGCCGGTCTACAAGTCCGACTCGCTGCACTCCGCGGTCGTCGAGATCATCGTCAAGAAGGGCGCCCGCTGCCGCTACACCACGATCCAGAACTGGTCGAACAACGTCTACAACCTGGTCACCAAGCGGGCGACCGCTGCCGAGGGCGCAACCATGGAGTGGATCG
>JBOHFC010000075.1:0-3290 GCA_050701375.1 Pseudonocardiaceae bacterium | reverse complement strand
GGCCGGTCGTCCGCACCGTGCAACGTGGACAGGCGGTGGGCCAGCCAGGCGATGGTGTTGGACTTCCCGGAGCCCGCGGAGTGCTGCACCAGGTAGTCGTGGCCGGCGCCGTCGGTCTTCGCCGCCGCCTCCAGCTTGCGCACCGCGTCCCACTGGTGGAACCGCGGGAAGATCATGCTGGCTGGCTTTCGTGAGCCCCTGGGCATCTTCGCCACGTGCACGAACCGTTGCAGCAGGTCCAGCCAGGCGTCTCGCTGCCACACCCGCTGCCAGAGGTGGGCGGTGCGGTGGCCGTCCGGATTGGGTGGGTTGCCAGCGTGCTCGTCATGCCCCTGGTCGAACGGGAGAAACCGGGTCTGCGGACCGGCCAACCGGGTGGTCATCGCGACCTGCTCGGTATCGAGGGCGAAATGCACGACGGCCCGCCGGACGAGGGTGACGTTGTTCGGGTCCCGGTCGGTGCGGTACTGCTCCTTGGCGTCCTCGATGGTTTGACCGGTCAGCGCGTTCTTCAGCTCTGCGGTCGCAACGGGGATGCCGTTGACAAACAGCGCTAAGTCAACGGACTTGTCGGAGTCTCTCTCGTACCGGAGCTGCCTGGTCACCGACAGGTAGTTGTTTTCGTATCGGGCCACCAGCTCCGGGGTCAGCCCGTGTGCGGGCCGGAAGTAGGCGAGCTGGATGGTCACCCCGTGGTCGACGACCCCGTGCCGCAGCACATCGACGGTGCCCCGCGAGTCAAGCTCCTTCACCAGACGCTGCTTGAACGCGCCCTGCGCATTGTTCTGCCCGCCGTGCAGCTTAATGAGCCGTTCCCACTGCTCCCGCTGAGTCGCCCCGATGAACACCAGCGTCAGCCCGAAGTCGAGCCCTGCCTCAGCATCGAACTCGTGGGCATTGGTCTCCTCATACCCGCCATGCTCGACCAGGGAGGAAACAATCTCCGCCTCGAACGCCGCCTCGTCCACCCTCACGTCGACACTCCAGGCACATCCATCTCCCCAGTCACCGCCGCCGTGATCAAAGCCCGCCGATGTTCTTGGAGGAGCACGATTTCAGCCTGAATCAGGTCAACGGTTCGATCAATCTTTGAACATGTCGAATCGAGTTGGACCGCTATCCTTTCTTGCTGTCGCAATTCTCGATATGGAATGATTAGGTCCCCGGCATCCACAGCATTGAAGTGCGAGAGGAGAGCACCACTGGTCGTTTGCCGCACTTGCTCTTGTGCTCGGTCAGAGTTCACGACGTACTCCAGATACCTGGGCATCAGGGTAGGGGATTTGCGAACGAGCACCAAATCAACGCAGTTGCAGCCGTCCAGATCATGCGGTACCAGCGCCGCCGATCCAGCAAACCCAGACCGCACGATGACGAGATCATCGAATCTTAAGATCGTGTTGGAATGGATGTGATTTGAAGCCTCGTCAATACACAAGAGATTCTGTCGATCAATTCGCGCTGGCCTGATGTTCAGCCCACGGAGACACGGAATACCAGCACTGGTGAACGTCAATGCGCCATGGTCGCGGTTGCCGCTCGTGGGACGACCTGCGAGATGGCGCACACGAACTCGATCGTAAGTGGCATCATGCCAGAGGATCTGGGAAATTTGAGCGGCTCTCTTCTTAACCAACAGTTCGACCATTTGACGCTTCTTGGTAATGAGGGAGTCGATGCGTGCGGTCTCGATGTCGAGGAAGTCTGCGATCGCCGCCTGTCCAGCCTTCGTTGTCACATGGACACGAACGTTCCGCAGCCAGGAATCCGGGACTCGTTTTTGACCTGCCACGCCGATCATCTCCGCTTCACCTCCAAGCAGGAATGGGCGAGAGGATACCAGGTATTTTACATATCGGGGATCCGTGCCAGGATATGGCCGAATGATATGAAGTTCGGTTGTACCGGCTCCGACGCCGTCGTTGAGGCCAACGGCGATGACCGACCGGTCCGCCTCAAATGTCGGCGTGATCTTGGGAATCAAGATATCACCTTCGCGAAATCGCGTGTAACCAGTTACTACCTCAGACTTGGCGCGTAGCCTGGTGGTATCTAGTTGGACTCCGGGCCACACGGCCTCAAGGGGCAGGAACGTGACTTCCGCGTCAGCCGGTAGCTTGTCGAACTCGGGTGTCGCAGGGTTGACCTGGGCGAGGTGCCGCAAACGTACTGACGCGCTCAATCGGTCACCTCGTTGAGGAGGGTTTGGATCTCCTTTTCGAGCTGCTTGATCTCGGCGTCGATTTCGGCGAGAGGACGAGGGGGGACGTACTTGTAGAAATGACGGGTGAGGGGAATCTCGTAGCCGATCCTGGTCTTGGTGTGGTCGACCCAGGCGTCGGAGACGTAGGGATGGACTTCGGCTTTCATGTAGTCGTCGACAGCCGCGCGGTATTCGATGGTGGACAGGCGCTCGACGACGTCGGCTTCGAAGGTTACCGGGACGGCCGGCAGCGGGACGTTTTCGTAGTCGCGGAGTTCGGGGTCGGGTTCGATGTTGTCCTTGTCGTCGCGGACGAGGGGCGCGTCTGGGTCGCGGACGGCCAGGGACTCAAGGACCGCTTTCTGCAACGGTTTTCCGCGTTGGCCGGCACCGACAAGTAGCTCGACCACCCGTTTGGTGGCCAGCTTGATGTCTGTGAACACCTCGTCGCGCCAGCGGCTGAGGCCCGTCTCCAGAGCGGCGCGAACCTCGTCGGACAGAGCGACGACCTTTGGGTGGGTACGGAATACAGCCAGGGTGTCCTCGGTGACTTCCCAGCGCAGGCGTAAGGGGCGGTCCACAGTGATGCGTAGGAAGCCGAACGACTCGTTGGGGAGGATCTTCACTCGCTCGTTCTCGGTGAAGTCGCCGTGCAGCCGAACGATCTCGGCGATCTGCTCCGGGGAGATCGCCTTACGCTTCTCGCCGAGGCTCTTGCGCATCTTGGTGAACAGTTCGCGCGCGTCGATGAGCTGGACCTTGCCGCGCCGCTCGACGCTCTTTCGGTTGGTGACGATCCAGAAGTACGTGGAGATTCCGGTGTTGTAGAACAACTGGTCCGGCAGCGCGACCACGGCCTCCAGCCAGTCGTTCTCGATGATCCACCGGCGGATTTCCGACTCGCCGGAGCCGGCCGCGCCGGTGAACAGCGGTGAGCCGTTGAACACGATCGCGAGCCGAGTGCCACCCTGAGCCGGGCGCCGCATCTTCGAGATCATGTGCTGCAGGAACAGGAAGCTGCCGTCGTTGATGCGCGGCAGCCCGGCGCCGAACCGGCAGGCAAAGCCATCCCTGCGGTGCTGGGCCC
>JBOHFC010000074.1:0-9388 GCA_050701375.1 Pseudonocardiaceae bacterium | reverse complement strand
TCTACACCTCGGAACGGGCGTTGCACGAGGGGCGCCCGGTGCACCGGGCACTGGTGCGACGACTGCGCGCCTCCGGCGCCCGAGGTGCGACCGTCCTGCGCGGAATGTGGGGTTTCCACGGCAAGGCCTCTCCGCACAGCGATCGGCTGCTGCAACTGGGCCGCCGCGTCCCCGTGGTGACGATCATCATCGACACCTCTGAAGGGATCGCGGCCTCCTTCGACATCGTCGACGAGCTCACCGCCGAGCACGGCGTGGTCACCTGCGAGACGGTGCCAGCGCTGGTCGCGACCACTGACAAGAAGCACCACGGCGGCCTACAGCTCGCTCAGTACGCCTTCTAGCCCGCCAGCAGCACGTGCACTTGCATGAGCTTGCATCATAGGTCACACTGAACTGACGGCGATGAGGCTCGCCGAAACCGCGGACCACCCGGACCGCTAACAGCCTCTACCGCATCACCGAGCGCCACCGCGTTGGTCGACGGTAGAGGAGGTTCCGGGTGATTGACGGGCACTGCTTGAGCCGGCCTGCCGAGAGGCGGTGCCGGCGATGACACTTCCTATCCCCGTGGTACAGGCGCTCCAAGTCCTGACGGTTCTGGTCGCTGCGCCCGGGATCAATGGCGTGATCGCCCGGGTGGAGGCCCGGTTGCAGGGTCGGCGTGGGCCGCGGGTGCTGCAGCCCTACTACGACATCGCCAAGCTGTTCCGCAAGGAGACGCTGGCACCGATCGGGTCGAGCTGGGTGTTCCTGGCCGCGCCGCTGGTCGCGATGACCTGCTACCTCACGGTGCCGCTGCTCATCCCGGTACTGACCACGTTCCCGCTGCCGTTCGGCTACCTGGGCGACATCCTGGGCGGCGGGTTCATCCTCGCGCTGGCCAGCTTCGTCATCGCCATCGCCGCGGCCGGCACCGGATCGCCCTATGCCCAGTTGGGAGCCAGCCGCGCCAAGACTTTCGCCGCGATCACCGAACCGGTGGTGCTGTTCGTGGTGTTCACCGTCGCGCTGATCACCGGTACCGACCTGCCCTACGCGATGGCTAAGACGGTCCGGGCCTCTGCTGACCAGATCGTGCGCCCGGCGCACCTGCTGGCCGCCGCCGCGCTGTTCATGGTGATCCTTTACGAGACCGGTCGGATCCCGGTCGAGACCCACACCGGCACCAACGAGTTCGGGATGATCGAGGAGGCTCGGTCCTTCGAGCACTCCGGCCCCTATCTGGCGCTGCTGCGTTGGGGCTCGGCGATGAAGCAGCTCATCCTGTTCGTCATCTTGATCAACGTGGTCGTCGCGCCGTGGGGATTGGCGTCGCAGGCCTCCCTGCTCGCCGTGGGGCTGGCGATCCTCGCGCTGGTCGGCAAGGCGGCGCTGCTCGGCGCGGGCATCGCGGTAATCGACGACTCGTTCGCGAAGCTGCGCCTGTTCAAGATCACAGAGTTCGTGTCGGCGGCCTTCATGCTGGCCGTCCTGTCGGTGTTCACGCTGTTCTTCGGGGGTGGCTGATGGGACTGCTCACCTCGGCTGTCGCCGCGCCGCCGTCCAGCTACGCCGGAGTCACGACCGCGTTGGCCGTGCTGATGCTGGTCATCGAGTTCGGCATGCTGCAAGCCACCCTGCTGCGTTCGCAGATCCGGCTCTACGCGACGCAGTCAGTGGTGATCTCACTGCTCGCGGTCGTGGTGGCCTTCGCGCGGGACGTGCCCGAGCTCTACGGGCTGGCGGCGTTTTCGGTGCTGCTCAAGGTGGTGGCGGTTCCGCTGGTCATGCTGCGGCTGCTGCGCCGGACCGACCAGGAGATCGCCAGCAGTCGCGCCCTGGGGGTGGCGAGCATGGTCTTGCTCGCGGTGGCGGTCGCCGCCTTCGGGTTCTTCGCCAGCGCCCGGTTCCAGCTGGGCAGCCCGGTGCTGCCGGCCGCCGCGCTCGCGGTCGCGGTGGCCATCATCCTGGTGTCGTTCGTCCTGATGATTGTCCGGCGGGACGTCGCCTCCCAGGCGATCGGGTTCTTCGCGCTGGAGAACGGGGTGTCCCTGGCCAGCCTGGTGGTCGCCGCCGGCCTGCCGCTGATCCTCGAGGTCGCGTTCCTGTTCGACCTGCTGGTCGCTGTGGTCGTGTTCGCCGTGCTGATCCGGGTGCATCACGAACAGTCGGAATCGCTGTCCACCGAAGCACTCACCGAGCTGCAAGGGTGAGGACATGACAGCCGTGCTCGTCGCGCTGGTCGTGCTACCGCTGGCCGCAGCGCTGCTGTCGCTGCTGCCAGGACGGTGGACCGCGCCCGCCGTCTCCGTTGCGACCGGCGTGGTGTGCCTCGGGCTTGCCCTGGCGCTGGTGCCCGCCGCGGCCGCGGGACCTGTCGCGCTGGGCTTCCTGCGGGTCGACGCCATCTCGGTGGTCTTCGTTCTCGCCACCGCGTTCCTCTACGCCACGGCCACCGTCTACTCCGTCGGCTACCTGCGCGGTGAGCACCAGCGAGCGGATTTCGCCCGCTATTCGCGGCTGTTCTGGGTGGGGCTGAACCTGTTCGCCTGGTCGATGCTGTGCGCGCCGTTGATGAACGGCCTCGCGCTGTTGTGGATCGCGGTGGAAATCACCACGGTGATCTCCGCGCTGCTGGTCGCGTTGGACGGCACCCGGCAGGGCGCGGAGGCGGCGTGGAAATACGTGCTCCTCGCCTCGGCCGTGCTGGGGATCGCGTTGCTGGCCATGATCGTCATGTACTACGCCGGGGCGGCGGTGCTTGGGCCGTCCTACGACCTGGCCATCGCTGCGCTGCTGCGCGCTGGGCCCGCGCTGCCGCACCCCGCAGTGCAGCTCGCATTCGTGCTCGCGGTAGTCGGGTTCGGCACCAAGGTCGGGCTTTTCCCGGTGCACACCTGGCTACCCGACGCGCACTCCGAGGCACCCACCCCGGTCTCGGCGATGCTGTCCGGGTCGCTGCTCGCGGTCAGTTTCTACGCCGTGTTGCGCTACTACCAGATCGCCGCCACCACCCTGGGCAGCGGTTTCCCGCGCGGGGTGCTGCTCGTGTTCGGGATGTTGTCGCTGCTGCTGGCCGCGCTGTACCTGGTCGAGCAGCGAAACCTCAAGCGGCTGCTGGCCTACTCCAGCGTCGAGCACATGGGCATCCTGGCCATCGGAGTCTCCTTCGGCTCACCGCTGGCCTTCGCCGGGGTGCTGCTGCACGTGCTGGGACACGCCGCCGCCAAGGGCAATGCGTTCTTCGGCGCCGGCGTGCTGGTCCGCGCTTACCGCAGCAAGGACATCGGGCGGATCAGGGGCGGCTTCGACCGCCTGCCGTGGACGGCCCCGCTGTTCCTGCTCGCGATCTTCGCGCTGTCGGCGATGCCGCCGTTCGGGCTGTTCCGCAGCGAGTTCCTGATCGTCGCCGGCGGCCTGCGCTCGGCCCACTTCGCCCCCGCAGCAGCGATGGTAGCCCTGGTCACGCTGGCGTTCCTCGGGCTCTCGATCGCCACCACCCGGATGCTGTTCGGGCCACAGCAGGACGGCCCGGGAGCCGCGAGCGCGCCGCGGGGCGAGCCGAGCGCCTGGATGGTGGTGCCGATGGTCGTCGGGGTGGTATCGCTGCTCGTGTTGGGTCTGCACCCGCCGGACACGCTCACCGCGCTGATCGCCCGGGGGGCTGCGGAGCTGGGAGGTGCATTGTGAGCCGGTCCACGGTCCGCGCCCTCGCTGGAGATCCGGTTGGTGCCCTGGACCATGAGCTGCAGCTGCGGCTGGCCGGCGGGCAGCGGTTCGCCGCCCTGCTCGGCCGCGGCGACCCCACCAGCGGTACCAGGCTGACCGCGCTCGTCGCGCACGACGGCGGCATCACCCCGCTGAGCGCGGCGCTGCCGGCGGGCGTCACGCATTATCCGGCGCTGACGCCGCAGCTGCCTGCGGCGTTCTGGTACGAGCGGGCGATCCACGACCTGGTCGGGCTGGTGCCCGATGGGCACCCCCGGCTGGACCCGTTGGTGCTGCCGCATCGCGAGGGCACCGGCCGGTTGCCGCATCCCGGAGCGGTCGGCCAGCCCGACCGGATCGAGCCCGACGAGCGGGCGCTGTCGGTGCACCTGCACGGCACCGGGGTGTTCACCATCCCGCACGGTCCAGTGCGCTCCGGTGTGTTCGAATCAGTCGAGTACCTGGTGGAGACGCCCGGCGAGGACATCCCGCATTTGCGGATCCGGCCGTACTACAAACATCGCGGGGTGCAGAAGCGCTTCGAAGGTATGACCGTCGAGGACGGGGTGCTGCTGGCCGAGCGGGTCGAAGGCATCGCCTCGGTGGCGCACGCGTTGGCCTTCGCGCACGCCGTGGAAACCCCCGCCGGCGCGCAGGTACCGATCGCCGCCGCGATGATCCGGGTACTGCACGCCGAGCTGGAGCGCATCGCCAACCACCTCGACGTCTTGGGCAAGCTCACCGACGCCGCCGGCCTCGCAGTGGCCACCGCCCGGTTCGCCCTGCATAAGGAGCACACCCTTCGCCTGACCGGCGCGCTCTGCGGCAGCCGATTCGGCCGCGGCGTCGTCGTGCCCGGCGGGGTCACCGCGCTGCCCCGGGTACCCGAGGACCAGGTCACCGCCGAGCTCGACCGGTTGGAGCACGCCATCGACGGTGACGTGCGCGCGTTGTTGGGCACCTCCTCGTTCCTGGATCGGGTCCGCACCGCCGGACCGCTGGAGCCCGAACGGGCCCGCAACCACGGCGCGCTCGGCCCCATTGGGCGTGGCTCGGGTTACGCCGACGACTGCCGGGTGACCCGTCCTTACGACGGGTACCACCAGCTCGCCCCGCCACCTGTCCCGGCCCGCGACGCGGGCGACGCACAGGCTCGGATGCAGGTCCGGATCGAGGAGATCGATACCGCGTTCGACCTCGCCCGCCACGCGATCGGGCGGTTGCCCGACTGTGACATCGAGCGACTCCGGGTGGTGGTAGAGCCAGCTGCCGGGCAGGCCGTGGGATGGGCCGAGGCGCCCCAAGGTGAGGTGCTCTACCTGCTGGAGCTGGCCGATGACGGGCGGATCAGCTACTGCGCCCCGCGCTCGGCGTCGTTTCACAACCTCATGCTGTACCCGTCGATCTTCGTCGGGGACATCCTGACCGACTTCCCGTTCAACGAGGCCAGCTTCGGGTTGTCCATCGCCGGGGTGGTGATGTAGATGCCGTGGGTCCTGCGCGGTCTGCGCAACGGGGTGGTCACCACCGGCTACCCCCGCCAGCCCGACGCCTACGTCGACGCCTTCCCTGCCGCGGTGCGACCGCTCGCGCCCGGTCCACCCAACGGGTCCCCGGTCGACACGCTGTGCCCCACTGGAGCGATCCGTACTGAGGGCGAAGTGTTACGGGTCGACACCGGTCGATGCATCCTATGTGGACGGTGTGTGCGGGAGCGGCCGGATCTGTTCGGCTGGATCCCCGGTAGCCAGACCGCGCGGTTGCAACGGCACGCGCTGGTCGTCCCGCAGCTCCCGGAAACCGACGAAGCCGTCGATCGGGTGCGCCGCCGGCTCGCCGCCCGTACCGGCATGCTCCGCCGATCTGTCCACATCAGGCACGTCGACGTCGGCTCGGACGGGTCTGCGGAGTGGGAGGTGTTGGCTCTGCTCAATCCGGTCTACGACGTGCACCGGCTCGGGATCTTCTTCACGGCCAGCCCCCGGCACGCCGACGTATTACTGATCACCGGGGCCGGGTCGCACGGCATGGCAGAACCACTGCGCCGCACCGTGGAAGCCACCCCCCGGCCGCTGGTCGTGATCGCCGCCGGCGCCGACGCGGTCAGCGGCGGGCTGATCGCCCCCAGCGATGCTCCCAACTACGCCGCTGCCAGCGGTGGGATCGGCGAATTGGTCGACGTCGATGTGTGGGTCCCCGGTTCACCCCCATCCCCGTTCAGCCTGCTACACGCGCTACTGCTGGCGGCCGGCCGGATCCAGCCGACAGGTCGGTGACCACGCCAATGGTATGGGTACTCGCCACCGCTTTGCTGGCCCAGCTCGGTGCCGGGCTGCTCGACCTTCTGGGCGGGGTCAGGCTGCGTTCGGCCCCCTACCTGGTGGCCACCGTGGCCTCCGCGCTGCTCGTCGTGGTCGGTGCCGCCGGTATCTCCGGCGCGAGGATCCGGCTCGGCCTGGACTCCGCGCTGGGATCGGGAGTCCTGGGCTTCGGACCCATCGCGCTATCCGTGGATCGGCTCTCCGGATTGTTCCTGGTGATCAGTTTCGCGGTGGCGGTGCCGGTGGGCCTGGTGTGTGCGGCGTGGGCCGCCCGGCCGGGTCGGGTCGCGCACCGCAGCCTGGGGGCGACGCACTGCCTGGCGTTGGGCGCTGTCGCCGTCGTCATCACCGCCGACAACGCGTTCGTGTTCCTGCTCGGCTGGGAACTGCTCACCATCGCGTTCTACCTGCTGGCAGCATTCGAGCGATCGAAGGCTGACCGGGCCGACGCGGCGATCATCACGGTCAACCTCGGCAAGCTCAGCGGCGCCGCGCTGCTGCTCGGCTTCCTGTTGCTCGCCGGCCGCGCGGGCGGATTCAGCTTCACCGACCTCGCGTCGGTACCCCGATCCGGGCTGCGCGATGCGGCGTTCGCGCTGCTCGTCGCCGGGTTCGCGGTCAAGGTCGGGCTGGTCCCGATGCACGTGTGGATGCCGCGGGGCTACCGGGCCGCTCCCGGGCCGCTGCGCGCGGTGATGGCCGGGGTGGCGGTCAACGTCGGCTTCTACGGGATGTGGCGCACCCTGGATCTGCTGCGGGTGCCGCCCGGCTGGCTGGCCGTGATCGTCCTGCTGCTCGGCGGGTTCACCGCGCTACTGGGCATCGCACACGCCACCGTGCAGACCGATCTGGCCGAGGTGGTGGCGTACTCCAGCGTGGAGAACGGCGGTCTGATCAGCGTCGGGTACGGCGTCGCCCTGGTCGGGGCCGCCGTAGGTCGGCCACCGCTGGTCGCCGTTGGTCTGCTCGCGGCGACCTTCCAGACGGTGGCGCACGCGCTGGGCAAGTATCTGCTGTTCTCAGCGACCTCCGCGATCGAGGACGCGACGGGCACCTCAGAGCTGGACGCGTTTAGCGGCGTCGGGCATCGCCTACCCGCCAGCGGAACCGGCCTGGCCATCGGCGCGCTCACCCTGGCCGGGCTGCCGTTGACGGTGGGGTTCGTCTCCGAGTGGTTCCTGCTCGAGGCACTCATGCAGCAGTTCCGGATCGGTCGGTTGGTCTACGCGCTGCCGCTGGCGCTGGCCGGCGCCCTGGTGGCGATCACCGCCGGGTTCGCCGCGGTGGCGTTCGTCCGAATCGTCGGGCTGATCGTTCTCGGCCCTCGCAGAGCACAGGAAGCGACCCGCGGCCGCGACGTCGGTCCGCTGGGCGCCACCGGTCTGGCCCTGCTCGGGGTGGGATGCCTGGGCGTTGCCGCGGTCGCTCCGCTGTGGATCCGGGTGCTGATCGCTGGACTCGACCCCGTGGTGGGGCGCGAGGTCGCCGCCGGCGCGCTGAAGTCGGCATGGGTGCTGCAGCCGGTCTACACTGAGTTCTCCGCGCTGTCGCCGTCCTGGCTGGTCGTCGTCATGCCGTTGTTACTGCTGGCGGTGCTGGGGATGTGCGTCGTCTTCGGGCGCGGTCGGATGTTCGCGGTGCGCCGGGTCCCGGCATGGCGCTCGGCTACCGGCGGGGTGTCGGGCGAGAACCAGTACACCCCCTTCGGGTTCGCCAACCCGACTCGCAAGGTGCTGGCCAACCTGCTGCTCACCCGGTCCGAGCTCACCGTGCTCGAACGGGAAACCGGCGGGCGCACCGGCGACCCGCACCAGGACGCCGCCGGAGCCCACCTGGGCTACACCACCGACGTCGTCGAGGTGGTCGAGCGGTTCCTGTTCCGCCCGCTGCACCGACCGCTGCTGCTAGCCGTGCGCAGCGCGAAGAGGCTGCAGAACGGCCGGCTGGACGCCTACCTTGCGTACATGCTCATCGCCCTGCTCGCGGTACTGGCGGTCGTAGCCGGGCTCGCGTGACTGATCGACGGCCGGCCGTCAACCGGCTGTCGCCGATGCGGTTCGTGCTGACCTTCGGCGTGGTCAGCTGCCTGGCCGATTTCGTCTACGAGGGTGCCCGCGCGATCGTCCCGGCCGCACGTCGAGGGGTCGGTTACGGCACGTTCACCGCGGCCTATGGCCTGGCCTGGCTGGGTGGCGGCACGATCCTGGGTGCCCTCTACGACTACTCGATCCCCGCCCTGATCACCTTCACGATAGTCACCCAGGCCTTGGCCCTGCTGCTGTTCGTTCCGCTGCTCCGGCACCGCTGACTCACCGCACGAAACCATGCTTTCGGGCTGGTGCAGTTCGCAATGTCACGGTCTTACTACGGGCGGAGTTCATCACCTGCACGGCCTGAATACCTGCGTTAGGTTCTACCTTGCGGCGAACTGTTCGCAGGCCGGACGCGAAGGTTGTCGTGCAGGGGCCCTGAATCAGCTGGGACCCACTTGGGGCGATCAAGAAGACATGGAGGTTTAAGAATGGTTCGACTTTTACGACGGGCTGGGGGAATCGCGGCCGTGGGCGTGGCCACACTGGCTCTCGCGGCGATCGGCTCCGGCGTGGCGACAGCCCAGACGGACCCACCACCGGTGGCTTCGATTGACCATCTGACCGGGGTGTCAACCTCGGTGGCGCTGGATTCGGGTTTCGTGAACGCACTGAAGTCCCTCGACGTGGCCCCCGGCCCCTCCGGGACGGCCACCATTGAGGGCGGCATCGCGAAATTCCCCATCACCGGTGGGCACGTGACGGTTTACAAGCCCGGTGAGGTCAACCCCTACGTCCAGGGCAAGATCATGCATGACGGTAGTGGCCTGACTCTGACCAAGGGCGACACCAAGGTGACGCTGGAGAACTTCGTCATCGACCCGGGCCAGCCGGCGACGCTGACCGGCAAGGTGCTCGCCAACGGCAACGTGGCCGCCGCGAGCGCCACCCTGTTCGACCTTGACGGCTCCACCCTCAAGCCGATCACCACCGACGCATCCGCCGGGACCGCGACGCTGACGGGGACGACGGTCAAACTCTCCGACGCGGCGGCCTCGACGCTCAACGGCGCGTTCAAGACCGACGCGCTCAAGGGCGGCACCACGGTCGGCATCGCGACGATCGTCGTGAAGTTGCCCGGCCAGACATCCCAGACGCCCTCCGGCGGGGTGAGCACCGGCGGGGGCAGCACCTCCGGCATCGAAGACACCGGCCTGCTCGCGGCCGGCGCCGTGGCACTGCTGGGCGCGGGAGTAGCCGCCGGATACGCGGCCCGTCGACGCTCAGCCATCGAGCGCTGAGCAAGAACGCTTCTGGTCGGTGGGTGTCGGCCCGCGAGGTCGACAC